>NZ_JBVIJE010000047.1:0-35017 GCF_055581585.1 Streptomyces sp. NPDC031426 | reverse complement strand
GAGGCGAGCGTGCCGCCCGGGGTGTCGGTGAAGCAGCTCGCGGCGGTCAGCAGCCACTGCGCGGCCACCAGGGTGGCCGAACAGCCGCGCTCGCCACCCACATCGAGGCGGGCGTTGGCGGCCGAGACCGCGGCAGAAGCGGTCGGGCCGGACACGGCGGTGGCGGGCGTGACACTCAGAGCGGCGGCCGCCAGCGAGGTGGCGGCGATCACGCCGCCGGTCCACGCGGCGCGCGGACTAAAGCCAGACATGAAAATATTCCTTGCTGTCATGCGAGAACGGGTTAGAGGGAGGGCAGGCAGAGGCCGGGGCCGGGTCAGCCGGTGACCCGCAACTCCAGCAGCACGGCCGGCGCACCACCGGCCGCGCCCTCGCCCACGCTCTGGTAGCCGTTCTTGTCCACGGTCACCGTCTTGGCCGGCGCCGAGGGATCCGCCTGCGGCCGCAGATCGGCACTGATCGGGTGGTCGGCGGTCTCCAGGGCGAACACCCGCGGGAGTTCGAGGGAGAGGTAGCCGCTCTTGGCGCTCGCCTTGAAGCAGTACGCGCCCTGCGGGTTGCCGCTCTGCCCCTGCACGGTGAGGACCTTGATCTGCTGGGCGGAGTCGTCGCACTTGGCGAGGGTGATGTGCCCGTCACCCTTGATCAGCTTGATGCCCTGGTCCCGCTGGATCTGATCCGCGTTCGGATACGCGTAGTCCTCCACCGCGGACGGCGGTGTGGCCCCGGCAGTTCCCCCTGTCGGCTGCGGGTCGGCGGACGCGAGCATCGGCGTGCCCACGATCGCCAGAAAGACAGCAACCCCCGCGACGGGGAGCATCCTGCGCATACGAGGAGTCACCCGAATTCCTTTCCAGGCACGGGTAACGGCATGACGAAGTAACATCTGCAGCCCCCCGCGCACACAGACGTAAAGCAAAAATAAGTGGTCGACGGAGACCCTAAAACAGCGTCAGGTCTGGAAACAACGTGACCATCCTCATAGAAAGTTCACGGAACCTGCATGTCAATTTCACGGTGAGGTGAGCACGTAGCGTCACAAACATTGGACAACACACACAAAACACCAACGGACCTCACACCGGCACCCTGCACGCCATTTAATATGGTTTCGTATTACACCAATTTAGTGAGTCTTTACCTAAAAATAGAGAAGGGAGCGGAAGGCGACACATTCCTACCGGTAGTTCGTTAAATCCGGAGGTAGAGGTCAATGCCGTGTCCTGTGGTGACCGCGTCGATCAGCGCCTGGAGTTCGCAGGGTGGGTCGGTGTCCGTCCAGGCTCGCCACCATCGGGTGAGGGCGATGGCGGGGGTGAGCCAGGAGCGGATGGCCCGTAAGGCCCTTGGCCAGCAGGGCGGTTGGGGCTGGATGGGTATGGCTGGGCCCCCTCTCTGGGCCCTCGTCGGGGCACGGGTCCGGCGCGGTGGCGTCCAGGGGTCCCGGTGGGGCGAACCATTGGTCCCAGCAGAAGGAGAAGGCACAGTTGACCAGGGTTCTGGTGGCGGCGGATAGCGCGGTCGGAGCGGACTTGGAAGTCGGCCCAGCCGAGTTCGTCCTTGATCTGTTTGTAGCTCTGCTCGATCCACGGCCGCAGTCCGTAGAGGCGGACGATCTCGGCGAGGTCGGCCGGCGGGTGCGGGCCGGTGGTGGCGTGGGGTGCGTCGGGGTGGGGCAGGTTGGTGGCCAGGTACCAGGTGGCCTTCTCCGGCAGGCTGGCCGGGTCGGTGGTGGCCACGACCAGCCGGCAGGGTGAGTCGGGTCCGTAGCCGCCCAGGCGGGCGTCAGCGGCCCACCAGGTCTCGGTGTGCCCGTCGCGGAAGTGACGCTCCACAGCTGCCCAGTCGCCGGGACGCTTGGCATCCTTCCAGGTCAGGGCGTGTGCGGCTTCGATGGGAGTGTGCGGCTCGTGGGCCGGGGCCCAGACACCGTTGCGCGGCTTGAGGGCTACTACGTAGGGCAGGCCGGCTTCGCGCAGCGCGAGGTACCAGTCGTCGCTGACGGAGTAGGCGCAGTCGGCGACCACCGCCCGGCAGCCGAAGCCCGCCCGCTTCCCGCGGACCGCGAGGGCAGCAGCCAGCTGCGGCTTGGTGCGGAAAGCCGGATCCGAGCGGCCGCGGGCGAAGTGGTGGGCAGGGGTGTAGGGAGTCGCGTGCAGCGGGTAGTACACGCGGCCGTCGGTCCACACCGTGGTCACCGTGACGATGCCGTTGTCCGTCTTGCCCAACCGACCCAGCCACTGCCGGCCCACGTGCGCGGTGGCCATGCCGTCCTTGCGGTCCCCGGAATCGTCGATCACGATGACCCCACCGTCGTGCGGAGCGGTCGCCGGCTGCTCTCGCAGCAGCTCAAGGCGCCGGTCGTTGACCTGCTCGACCTCCCAGGGCGACTCGGACAAGAAGAACTGCAGCCGCTGCACCCCCGGCATCCCCGCACCCGCCACCGGCTCCGCCCCCGCCAGACAGGTGAGCGTCTTGTTCCGCTCCCGCGGCGCCAGCAGCCCGGTCAGGTACTCGCGAAACCCCCGCCGCTGGGCGAGACTGAAGAAGAGGTCGTCGAACCGGGCCGCGTAGCCCTCCAACGGCCCCGGCGCAGGCGGACACGGACGGCGAGCGGTCATCTTCAGCCCCCAGCAAGGCAGTTGACTCCTCCCACCGGCCTACGACCAACCCGACCTGACGTCAACCCACACCACCGCCGGATTTAACGAACTACCGCTACTGAGCTTCAAAGCGGGGTGTCGGTATGGGCTGACGGTCCATGATCCCGGCGGTATGCCGACTGCATGAGGTAGGCGCAAGGGGGCGGGCTGACCGACGAACGGCGGGCCTTCCGCGAGAAGTTGAGGATGGAGGCAGCCGGGCGGTTCGCTCAGGGCGAGGAGAACGCGGTCATCGCACACGACCTGCGGGTCAGCGTCCGGTCGGTACAGCGCTGGCGCAGGGCCTGGGCCCAGGACGGGCCGAGAGCCCTGGCCTCGAAGGGGCCTGCATCATTGCCGCTGCTCAGTGACGAACTGTTCGCCGTGCTGGAGCAGGAGCTGGCCAAGGGACCGGTGGCGCACGGCTGGCCGGACCAGACCTGGACCCTGTCGCGGATCAAGACCGTCATCGGACGCCGGTTCAACAAGAGCTACACCGTGCAGGGCGTTGCCGCGCTGCTCAAGGCGGCACGGCTGGAGCTGCCAGATGCCGGCCCGCCGGGCGGTGGAGCGCGACGAGGCGGCGGTGGCCGGCTGGGATCCCCCGAAATCCGCTGGTCTGGGCAGCGTCAGCGGCGGAGGATGTCCGTCATGCGATATGCAGGATCGTCCACCTGGCAGGTCCGAAGTGGGACCTCGCAGGAGCTCGTGATCGGATTATTCGTGCGGGATGCGGCTGGTCTGCGTCCGCCCACTGCCATCGATGTGCCGCCGCTGGTGCCAGCGGTCGAAGCGCGGGCGAGCCTCACGCCTCTTGCGGTCCCGGAGGCGTCGGTGCAGTGGGCCCGGTGGTGGGAACGCGAATTGACGCGGCAGGAAGGGCCCCATCGTGGGTTCTTTGCGCCGGAGTCCAGGTTCGGGGACGGCGAGGACCTCGGACTGCTGGTGCGCGAGTGCTTCGATGATGCCGTGCGGTGGAGTTCTGCCCGGGGCCGCGAGGACGCGGAGCTCATGACGCGCGGTGATCGCCGTGGCCATGAAGGCAACCTCGTCCGGGCGGTGGAGACGGAGATAGGGCGCAAGGCCCGTCCCTTTGAACTGCAGGTGACGGAGCTGCCAGTCGTTGGCGCGGTCGGCTGGCGCGTCTCGGAGAAACATGTCGTGGTGAGCCGGGTTCTGCGGGAGGACGCCGCGGCGTATCGCCAGTGGCTGACCCCGGTGATCCGCGAGCTGGCCTGACAGCGGGAGCCCGTACCCGTGCCCGCCGCTCGGGCTCCAGATCGGTGGGGGCACGGAGACCGGACGGACCGTCATCCCGAGGCCGCCGCCATCGCGGCCAATGCCCCACGCCGACTGACCATCGTGCGACCGACGCCGCTACCGCCCGGCGTCCGCGCAGACCCGTGCGTCCGGCTCTCCACCATGCGAACTCCTTGCCGCGCTTCTCGGGCCATTGATCGTTGCGGAGCACTACAGCATCGCTTGGTGAGAATCCCTCTCATGTTGGCCGCCGTCGGAACCGGGCGTGGTGGCCGACGGTCTCTTCCCGGGAAGGGCGGGCACATCGCCCTTGAGCGCCCGAACGCGGGTGGCAAGCGTAGATCAAAAGCGCACGAAAGCAGGGAAATGAGGGCTGTGGAGACGTTGAGGCGGCGGCTGCCGGGCACCGCCGTATACGTGACGGCCCTGCTGGTCACCGCATCGTGGCTGAAGGGACAACGGGCAGCGGAACGGGCCCGCTTCATGCGCCACAACAGCAGCAACGTGCACCACCTGGATGTCGGCAAGTGGTGGACCCTGTTCACGAGCGGTCTGGTGGTCGACGGTGTACCGGCCCTGGTCGGTATCGCCGCGGTGGCCGGGGTTCTGGGATGCGCCGAGTGGCGCTGGGGGACGCTGCGCGCGTGCGGAGTCTTCGTCTTCGGTCACCTCACCGCGACCCTGCTCACCGAGGGCGCCCTGTGGCTGATGCACGTCGCCCATCTGCCAGGCGTGCCCACCCGGACCCGTGACGTGGGCATCAGTTACGGTCTGGTGACGACCGCCGCCTGCCTGCTCGCCCTCACCGCCGGCGGGCTCCGCCGCTATGGCCTGCCTCTGCTCGCCGCGGCGCTGACGGCCGCGCTGCTGTACGACCAGGAGCTCGCGGATGTCGGCCACCTGGCCTCCCTCGCGCTGGGCTCCCTCGCCGCCCGCACGGCGTGGCTGCGCGCCCCGTCCGGCCCCCCAGTACGCACGATGCCCGTCGCACCCGATCGCGTCGGCGCCGCATTGCCGAGCGGGAGTGCCGCGATGAGGAACAAGAGCGTCGGTGCGCGGGGTACGCCAGGAGCAGTCCCGATCGGCGGGCGTTGAGCGGTTCGCTGTCTCAGGCCGACAGCCATGGGAAGAACTGCAGCGAGAAGGTGCTGTTCGTCCCCGCCCACCACCAGCACCGCATCAGCGTGCTGGACTTCGAGGCGGGCTCCGGTTCGACCGACCGGAATCACCATCGGGCCGGGCTCAGGACGGTGTTGCGGGTGGCAAGGGCGGGAGCCTTTTCTCGTAGAGCCAGGTGTGCAGCAGCGGCTCGACCGCGATCGGTGAGTACCGCCCGGCATGAGCGAGGAAGGCGGCGGTGTCGGCGCTGCGGCCGCGGTGTGCCTGGTGCCGGCCGCGCAGCAGGGCGAAGAAGCGGTCGTCGCCCAGTGTCAGCCGCAGGGCGTGGAGCGTACAGGCGCCCCTGTCGTAGACGCGGTCGTCGAAGATGCGGTCCGGGCCGGGGTCCGCGATCCGCAGGCGCTGCGGGCTTTTCGCCAGCGTGTGCCACGCCGGGCGGGCGATGGTGTCGGCGGAGTCCCCGCCGGTGCGCTCCGACCAGAGCCATTCGCCGTAGGTGGCGAGGCCCTCGTTGAGCCAGATGTCACGCCAGTCCCGCAGGCTCACGCTGTTGCCGTACCACGGGTGGACGAGTTCGTGGGCGCCGAGCGTCTCCCACGTACGGCCGCCGTCGAGCACCCTCCGCCGGGAGCTGAATCACCGCAGACGGCGGCGAGGCGAGGATGGTCCGCGTCGGAGACCGGCCGACGGAGATCCACCTCGGGCCGATCGAACTCGGCCCCGACCACCGGGGAAACGGCGTCGGCGGCCTGCGTATCCGCAGGCTCTGCTCACTTTTGGGCTGAATTCCCCCACTTGGCATGGCTCTCCGCCACGCAGGCGATAGGACTAGCAGAGAGTACGGCACTGTTGATCGGTGATCGAACTGTAGGGCGAATTCGCCTGGGTACTGAGCCGGCGGCCGGTGCCGCCGCGACCGCCGGTGGATTCCAGGCCTTGCGGTCTTCTCGGAGGCCATGAGCGCGCCGTGCGCGTGCATGGTCCGCCCACCCCCGGCAACGCGGGCCGTTCGGCGTGCCGTTCGCAGCGAGAGGGGACAGTCAAGACGAGAACTGGGCCGCCGCTACGGGGGAAAGCGGCGGACCCAGCGAGCCACCACGATGGCACACCAGCAGCGGAGCTGCTGTTCGTGAAGCAGAGGATGCGGCACCTCAGTTGATGCCGAGCCTGCTGAGGGCTGTGGTCCAGTCGGTGACGATGGCGTTCTGCGCGGCGGCAAGGGAGACCTTCCCGGAGCAGACGGCCGTGTGCAGCTTCGTCTCCACGGGGTCCTTCTTGTTGTTGATGCCGCTTCCTGGCCTGTGACCCGGATCGGCCGGCTCGACCCACAGGTTGCGGGCGTCGTTCGGGTCACCCCCGAGCTGCAGGGATAGGAGGTGGTCGTACTCAGAATCCTTGAGGCTGCCCTGGTAGCCGTACGAGGCGGCGTTCGCCGCCTTCTCCTTCCGCGTGATCGCCTCCGGCGGCCTGATGTTCTTGGTGTAGCCGCCCTTCCGACAGATCGTCGTGGGCAAGTTCGCCTGCGTGACCGCCGGTGAGGTCGCACCCGGCGTGCACGCCGGGTCCTCCAGAGGCTCGCCCTTCTCGTACCGGTAGTGGCAGCTACCCGCAGGCGGCTGCTGTTGCACCGTGTACGTCGTCTGCGGCCCCGCACCCACCGGGATCTTCGTCGTACCTGCTGATACGGCACTGCCCGGCGACCCTGCCGACGACGCTCCGCCCTTCCCCGATGTATCCGCCCCGGAGTGCGAGGCGGATGAACAACCTGTCAGCACCATGAACGAGAGCAGCACCGGTGGCACCGCGCGGCGGATGAAACTCATAACTACCCCTTCACGGACGAGCGACAACTGCGCACATGCTCCCCCACCAAGACGCCCTCCTACCGCCCAGCATGGGCGCACGGGTGTGCGCCGGGCACACCCAGACGGCGCGGCGTGCCCATGCGCCCCACGCCTGTTCGTTTTGGCGTCGACGGTGACCGCCACCGCCCTGCGCTGCGCACGACGGTTGGCCTGCCGGTCCTTGAAGGGCAGCGCAGTTCAGAGGCCTGGGCCGTGAGCATCTTCGTCGCATCGGGTATCGCGCCTTGCGCCGCGGCAGTTGCGATCCCGGTGTCCGACGAGGCGACTACGGCACGGCCAAGGAGGTCAGTCTGGTTGGTCATCGGGGGTGTAGGTGAGGGGGTAGGTCGTGGTGTACTCGTCCACCGGTACGTTCATTTGCGCGGCGTACTCGGTCCGGGCCTGCCGGTCGGCGTCTGTGATCTCCGGGTGCACGCTGGGCGTCTGGGGAGCGCGCCAGAGCTGGACTAGATGGCGTTCGCCGTGGTCCCCGATGCCCGGTTCGGGGTCGTCGGCGTGGCAGTACAGGCGCATCCGTACCCACTGCTCGTCCTCGTCGGAGGGCGGCACCTCGAGCGGGGGTTCGTCTTCTGGCCAGGCATCCCAGAACTCGCTCCTGATGACGGCGAGGCACAGTTCGGGGTAGTCGGCGCGCAGGCTGATTTCTTCCGGCGGCTCCCAGTCGTTGCCGCTCTCGGGTGCCGGAGGGCCGTCGTGGACCTGGATGATCATATGTACGGGGCCGGTGTCGGTGGTGGGCATCACGATGGCGTTGCTGTCGGTGGCCGGGCCGCACCGCCAGCCGAACGGCATCTCCTTGGGCCAGTCGTAGTCGTCGTCGAATCCGATGAGGTAGCCGTTTTCTCCCACATCGACGGTGAACGTCGCTTCACGGACCAGCATGAGGCAAGCCTCCTTCAGCGGAGAAGGGTGCCCCCTTGCCCCGGCACAGAGGCGGGACAAGGGGGGCGGCGCTCAGACGATGACGTAGAACGGGTCGCCGTCCATGACGTGCATCTTGCCGCGCCAGGCGGTGATGCGGCCGCCCTGGCTCCGGTTCTCCTGGATGTGCACCCAGGTGATCTCCCGCTGGTTGGCGGGCAGGTGGGTGCCGCCTTCCTTGGTCGAGGCGAACGGGTACTCGTCGCACGAGGTGCGGCCGGCGCGCTGCATGTCCGGCGGGGCCTTGGTCGGGCAGACCGCCTTGCGGTTGTTGTCCTCCTGCGTGGGGTTGATCATCCAGTGCAGGGGCTGGCCGCCGTAGGGGTCACCGTAGTGGCCGCCGCTGGAACGCAGCCGGCGGATCCCGTCGTCGATGTAGGGGATGCCGACCATGCTGACCGCGGTGGGCACTTCCGGAATGGCGCACCCGGACCGGCTGGCCCGACTGCTGCCGTAGTAGTTGTCGCACCGATAGACGACCGAGTCGTAGGAGACGCTGCCAGGGGTGTAGCCGGGCTTGGTGAAGGTGTACGTGTAGTGGGTCTTCGCCTTGGCGTTGACATGGCCCTTGGGGATGGCCCCGGTCTTGTAGTCGACGCTGCCGCTCGCCGCGCCGCTGCTGAGGATGTGACCCTGCGGGAAATGCACCGCGGCCTTCGTCCCGCCACCGGACGCAGCACCGATGTCGACGGCCACGCCCGAGCCCGCGCGGGTGGTCCGCGCCTTGGAGACGGTGAACTGCTCCGACCAATTCGCGGAGTTCACCTTGAGGGTCATCTGGTGCTTGACGTCGAAATCAACGGTGCCTTCGATTTCGGGCTTACCGTCGATGACCTTAATGACGTCGACGTGGATGGTGACCCACTCACACTCACTGTACCGGTTGATCGTGATCTTGTTGATCGTGCAAGTGGCATTGGACGCCGGACCGGCAGCGAGTCCGGTCACCTGGGCCCGGGTCGGGCCGATGGTGACCCGCAGCTGTCCGGTACCGGACTGGTCGGCCAGGGCCGACGGAGCGGCTGCTCCCAGCATTCCCAGCGCCACCGCCCCCGTGGCAAGCAGAGCTCTGATTTTCAACCTGTACCCCCTGTGTTGAAGCAGCCGACAGGGATCCAGCGGTCAACACTGCGCTATCCCCGTCGCGTTGGCGGCATACAAGCACGCCAACCTCACAGAGTGCATGCCTTTTTGGCCGATTTCAGCCAAAGATGAGCCGTGAACGAAAGGGCAGAAAACGCTGTGACCAGCAGACAGCCGCGACCACCGAACAACCCCAGCCACAACCAGCCCGCCACGGTCGGCCTGGAAACGCTGGTCAGGTCGTCGGCCCCTGGCTTTCCTGCCCGAGCCCGCCAAGAATCCCCGAGAGATGCAACGCTGCCAAAGGCCGTACCCCGCCCCCGCACGAGCACACGACGGCATCGAGACGCCACGCTGTGCCTCTCACGACCGTGACGGCCCCCCTCTATCCCCCTTTCGAGTCTGGCGGGCAAGCGTGTGTGACCTCGTGGAGCGGCTGGCACGCACCTGTCCCGTTAGGGCCCGTGTGAGGTCGTGATCAATCTCGGGTTCTGGTCCCGTGCGGGGCCGCCCGCGTCAATGGGTGGCGCGGATCATGACGGTGAGGACCGGCGAGGCCGCTGATGGCTGGCTCTGACCGATGTCGCGGTAGCCCCACGACTCGTAGAGCCTGTGGACCTTCCCGTCGCCGGCCGCTGGGTTCACCATGAGCGTCACGTTCGGCTCATCTCGCGTGGCGAGGAAGGTGTCGTGCATTCGCCGGGCGGTGCCGGTCTTCCGCCACGCTGGCCGTACGCCGATCTCCTTCAAGGCCACAGCCGGGCGGCTGGTGTATTCCTCCGCCGGCTCCGGGGTGGTGCGCTGCCAGTACCGGTCACCATGCTCGATGCGGTTGCCGTAGACGTAGCCGACCGGCTGATCGTCCGCGTATGCGAGGACGGCCGTGAACCCCGGCTCGGCACCGTGCCGGTCCAGCCGCTCGCCGAACGCGTGGATTGCATAGTTCGGCAGATGGAGCAGCGGGGCACGAACCTCCGCGTACACGTCGATCACGTCACCACGGATGAGCTCCAGATCGGGGAACGTGCGGAGTTCGGTCACGGGCGCGGTGGTCATGCGGTGGCCTTCCAGGCGTCGCGGGTGTGCTCGGTCCAGGTCTGCACGGTGGAGCTGCGCGGCGCCCGCGCACGCAGCGCTGCACCGAATTCTTGCAGCATCCGGGAGACACGGGCGTGTTGGGTAGCGGCGTCGGCGGGAACCTTCATGGCGGTGGCCGTGGCGGCTTCGACGTCGCCTTGGGCGAGTTGAGCGTGTGCGAGGCGCGTGGTGGTGATGGCGTGGGACCGGCGCATGTGCGGCCGCAGGGTGGACAGGCAGCGGTGGGCGTGGGATTCCGCAGTCGGGTAGTTACCGAGGGAGAGGTAGGCAGAGAGCGCGAGTGAATGCAGCTCAGCCTGGTCGTAGAAGGCGAGCAGCCACATTGGCCGGTAGGCGTGAGGGTCAGCGCGATCAAGGGCTTCCTCGGCCTGGGCGAACGCGCGGCGGGCGCTGGCGCGGTCCTGGGCTGCGCCATAGATGGCTCCCTGACGGGCCAAGCCGAGGGAGGCGAACATCGGATCCCGGCGCGTGATGTGCAGGTTGCGCGCGACGTCGTTCGCGGCAGAGGCTTCGGCGGGCCGGCCGATGTGCCGGAACATGGTTCCCGTATGGCTCCAGATGCGGAACTTGATCTCTTGGTCACCGCTCATCTCGGCGAGGGCCTGGGCCTCGCGCATGTGCGCCTTGGCGTCGGAGTATCGGCGGCCGTCGATCGCCGCCCACATCGCGGAGGAACGGAACGAGGCGGCGCACGCGTAGAGGTTGTTGCGTACGCGCTGGGTGGCACTGCCGGCGTTCTGGAGGTTCAGTGCCTCGTCGGCGAGCGCGGCGGCCCGCTGCTCGATGCCGAGCTGGCCGCCGTAGCGGTGGTCACTGGCGATGATCTCGGCGAAGCGTCGCTGTAGGCGCTCGACGTCGCTCATGCCGATACGGCGGGGTCCTACGGTGCCGGGGGCGGCGGCTGCTGCGGCGGCGGCAGCGATGCCGCCGACGAGGTTACGACGCTTCATATCGGGGTCCTCCTGCGGTGGGGCTGGGGTGGACGGAGTCCGGCCCCGTGGGACGAACCCTAAAGCGGCTGCGGGCAGGCCGCTGACGTCCTCAAGTGCTGCGCGCTGGGCGGATTTGGGCCACCGGACCTTGCCCGCCTTCCAGCCCCGGATGGAAGAGCCGTCCAGTCCGCCGGGCCGCCCGGTAAGGCGCTCATGGGCCTGATTCACCGCTTCAGCCAGGCTATTGGAACTGTAGCCGTGCTCTTCCATCCACGCCTCAAGAGCCTCATTGCGCGTGGCTTCCATGCCCGCACCGTAGCGGTTACGCCGCACGCCCGTCAGGCAAAGCGACAGTCAAATCACCCTAGGGTCTTCTGTCGGATCAGCGTCCGATCGCCCTAACCAGCCTGCCACGCACCGGAGTTACCTGGTTACCGGCCAGCTGCTGCCCGCGCGACTGGCCGCTGACGGCCCTGCCCGTTCCTTCGCCCCCGTAAGGGATGGGCAGGGCGCCGAACCGACCGCGAGCGCGAGGCAAACGACATGACGACTGCCCACCTCCCGGCCTCGGGGCGCACCCGTCGAAGCGCCTTAGACGCCGCTGAATCCCCCCTGCTGGCCACGCGCTCCCCCCAGAGGACGTGATGACGACGACAGCCGTATGGGCGCCACACGCCGGTCTCCACCGTGACGGGGACCTCATGGACGAATGCATTCGGGTCGCTCCGCGCCGCGGTGATGCGCCACCCCGCCGAGAGGACACGTGGCGCATCGGCACCATGCGTCGGATCGCTGCCGCGAAAATCCGGTTCGGCGGATGCGAGGCGTTGCTGGACGACGCGATGCTGATCGTCTCCGAGCTGCTGACGAACGCCCTCCTCCACAGCGGCACCCAGGAGATCCGGCTCCGCCTCATCCTCCAGGGCGGCTTTCTCCGCATCACGGTCGACGACGGAATGCCGGCCACCATCGAGCCCCACGACCCAGATGACGACGCCGAAGCGGGCAGGGGGCTCGCCCTCGTCGCAGCACTGGTGAAGGAGAACGGGGGGACCTGGGGCAGCAACGACCAGGGAACCGGCGTGTGGTGCGACCTCCGCAGAAAGGGCGAGAGCCAGTGACCACGACCATGCTCCCCAGCCGCACCAGCGGGGCCGTGCCCAGGTGGAACCACTCGGCGGAACCCGCACAGCCCCCCACCGAGGCAGCCTTACGGGCAGCGCTGACGGCGCTCTGTGCCTGGAAGCCCTACGACGGGGACGCCTTGCTTGACGACGCCGGCGATGTGCTCGACATCGTGGCACCGTCCGAGGAGCGGGTGGAAGAACTGGGCCAGCGACTGCGCGGCGACCTGATGCAGCTCGTAGAGATCGCCACCACATTCGAGGTCGAGAAGCAGGGCCCACGGGCCGTACAACACATCGCCAGCGCCCGCCAGTCGATCCAGGCCCAGATGCCGGGCGACTACCAAAAGGCTGTGAGCCACCTGCGGCGAATGGGCTGGGCGGTCCAGGAGTTACTCGAGCTGCTGGTCGAGATTGGGTGCGTGAAGGCGCCGGACTCCCTGAGCGAGGTGCCGTGACCGAGGCTGCCATCCGTGGGGAAAAGGGCCGCGGCTTGTGGCACGTCGCCCGCCTGGGAACTCAGGTCACATGGTTCCTGCCGCACGAACGCGGCAGCAAGACCGTACGCGCCGTACTCGGCCCGGACCGGTGGCCGGTGAACCGCACGCCTACCGCATGAGTTCTGCTCGGCGGCCCGGAGGCCCTCCCGGCCCTGGCCATCGGGCAGACCAAAGACTCCCGGCGCGGGGATGGACAACACCGAACCGTCCCCCACGGCTCGAACACCGCCCCGCGCCGGGGACCGACGCGCCGGTTGGCCACACGCACGAAGGACAGGCGGCCGGCGTCGGGCGGGCCCGCGGAGCCTTCCCCGGGCTCCACGTCTGCAGCGAGCCCGCCCACCCACCCCTGCAACTGCGACACAGAGGAGACGCATGTTCGTCCACTCCGACCGCCTGCCCACGAGCACGGCGGTCCCACAGGGCACCATCACCCCGGCCCCCTGGGGCCTCAGTCGCATGGCGCCCTACCCGACGATGACCCCCGGCTACGCCCGGGCCGAGCTGAACCCCTCTACCCAGACCGCCGTGTTCTTCGACCACTCCGGCCAGGTGATGGAGATGCCCGGCCACGGCACCAGCACCGGCACCAGCCCCTCCACGGGCACCAGCCCCGACGGCAACGGCAGCACCCAGGACAGCGACCAGGGCAGCGACAACGACCAGTGAGTGACCCGCGTCCGGTGTTGGTCGTCACCAGTCTGTACGACCCCACCGCCGACGTGGTGATCACCGAACTGCACGACCGGGGTGTCCCGGTCGTGCGGTTCGACTCGGGGGACTTCCCCGCATCACTGTCGGTGGAGGCAGAGATCACCCAGGACGGCATCCGGGGGAGCATCGAAACCCCGTCCCGTACTGCCGAACTCGACCATGTCCGCGCGCTGTACTACCGGCGCCCGACCGGCTTCGCCTTCCCGCACCTCGACGAGCAGGACGCACGGTTCGCCATCACCCAGGCCCGGTACGGCCTCGGGGGCGTGATCGCATCTCTTCCCGACTGCCTGTACGTGAACCACCCACACTTCATCGGCGACGCCGAATTCAAGCCCTCCGGCCTGGCCGCCGCGGTGGAGGCCGGCCTCCAGGTGCCGCGCACGCTGATCACGTCGACCCCCGACGCCGCCCGAGCCTTCATCAAGCGGCACAGCCCCGCGATCTACAAGCCCCTGTGGAACCCCACTTATCGGATCGACGACGTCTCCTCCGTCGTCAAGATCGCCGAGGTGACCGCCGAGGGCATCGACCTGCGGGTGGCCGGCACTGCCCACATGTTCCAGCAGCGCGTACCGAAGACAGCCGACATCCGTGTGACCGTCATCGGCCCGCGCACCTTCAGTGTCCGGATCGACTCCGACCTCCTGGACTGGCGGACCGACTACAGCCGCTTGAGCTACACGCCCGTGCGCACGCCCGAAGAGATCGAGCTGTCGCTCCATGAGTACATGGACCACTTCGGGCTCCATTTCGGCGCTTTCGACTTCGCCCTGGACGCCGAAGGGCAATGGTGGTTCCTGGAATGCAACCCGTCCGGCCAATGGCACTGGCTGGAGCACGAGACCGGTCTGCCGATGTGTGCAGCCCTTGCCGACCTACTGGAAAGGAAGCCGTGAGCGACCACGACCAGCTCCTTGGGCAGCTCATCGACCACATGACCGCCAGCGGCTCCCTGCGCACACAGCCGTGGAAGGACGCCGCCGCGACCGTGCCCAGGCACGAATTCCTCCGCAACGGCTTCTTCCGCATGGTGCCCGGCTCGTCGCCCACCGCCTGGGCCCCGGTCCTGGAGGACGGGGACGGCTGGCTCGCGGCTTGCTACGCCGATGAGTCCCTGGTTACGCAGATCGCAGGCACGATCAAGCCGACGGACATCCGCGGCGAGATCATGCGGGAACCGACCAGCTCGAGCACGCTCCCCTCGCTCGTGCTGCGCATGCTCGAGGACCTCGAGATGGAGCCGGGCATGAAGGTGCTGGAGATCGGCACTGGCACCGGCTACTCGACCGCGGTGCTCTGCGCCCGCCTGGGTGACGGCCGCGTCACCTCCATCGAGTACGACGAACAGGTGGCTCTGCGGGCCCGGGAGGCTCTCGGCCGGCTGGGTACGTACCCCAACCTCCTGATCGGGGACGGCCTCCTCGGCGAGAACGAGGAAGCGCCGTACGACCGGATCATCGCCACCTGCGCCGTACAGACGGTGCCTGGGGCCTGGCTCGAACAGACCCGGCCCGGCGGACAGATCCTGACGACCATCGGTGGCTGGCTGAGCGCGTCCGAACTGGTACGCGTGACGGTCCACGAAGACGGCACGGCATCCGGGTCGGTGCTGGGCGGACAGGTCAGTTTCATGCTCGCCCGCCCCCATCAGGCGCCTCCGCTCGGCCTGCTTCCGAACCTCAGCACGGGCAAGGAACGCGAGGCCGTCATCGGTGCCGACGTTCTAAACGACTGGACGACCCGCTTCATCGCACAATTCGCTATGCCGACTGCGCAGCGCCTAAAACTGCGGCAGGGCCAACACGCCGAGGAGGTACTCGTCGACGTCGCCACCGGCTCGTTCGCCGCGCTCCACGAAGAAGACGGCCGCTGGATCGTTCGACAGGGCGGTCCTGACCGGCTCTGGGATGCCGTCGAGGAGCACCTCGGCCGCTGGCATACCGCAGGGACGCCAGCAGTGGAAGAGGCCACCATCCATGTCACTCCGGAGGGCCAGAGCATCCACTGGTAGACCTCACGACCGGCCCCGCTCGTCCGTCTCCCCCGTGGCGGACGGACGGGGCCTTCCGCTGCGCGCGGCGCCCTCACGCCCAACTGCTGCGCGAGCGGACCGCCCGCCATCACCGCCTGGACGACATCCTTCGTGGCGGCGACACCTACAGGCCCCACGTCGGCGAGTACCAATACACGAAGGCGTTCATCCGCGACCGCAGCCACACCGAAGCAACGGAGCGCGCCCTGCTGTCGGTGCTGGCCGAACAAGCTCAGCACGCGGATTGGACAGCCTTCGGCACACGGTGCCCAGCAGATCCCCGCCAGCCTGGACGAGGCCACCACGCTCCCACCAAACCTGAGATGCAGCGCTCGCCGGAAACGCCCCCGCCTGCCAGACACCCAATCCGCAAGCCGGGATACAGACGGCAGCGGTGCCCGTGAACTCAACGGATCAGCAGCACACCGGCCACCGATAAAGGCGGTCTCGGGCCGGCCTCCCCCGGGGTGCTGGTCGTCCTGCACTTCGTGCAAGCAAGGGGCGTAGGAGATCCCGACGATCAAACCATCCGCCGTGAGAAGTCTGGCCACCGTCTGGCCCCACGGCTCAGTGCGGGCCTGATGCACCAGCCCGAAGCGCCGCAGCAAGCGGCATCGTGCTCACCGCCGACACCGTGGACCTCGTTGTCGCCGACCGCCAGCAGCGCGCATGACCGCAGGCGAAGTGCCCGCCTCACCGTCCAGGGCGGGCGCTCGCGCATAACGACGCGCATCCCCACCTGGCGGAACGAACCTCCAAGATGCGGCCGTAAGAGCGAAGGATCATCCTGAACCAGACGCGGAATCTACGCCGGAGGGTGATGGCGATGAGCACACGACGACCCACCACGACGGCTCTCACACTCGGGGCGGCCCTGGCCGTCGCGGCGCTCGGTGTCGCCGGGGTTACCCCTGCTGCGACGGCCCAACCGGGACCAGGCGACCCGTGCTCGACGCTGAACGCCACCACAACCGACAGCAGCGGCCAGACCATGTGGTGCAAGCAGACGATGACAGGCGACCACAGCCTCTACTGGATGTACGGCGGACCGGCATAGCGCACGCCCGGGACATGGCGCGGCCCGCTGACCGTACAGCCAGCGGGCCATGGTGCACCGGATGGAGCGCCCCTTCGCGGGACCGCCGACGGTACGCTGCGCCTGGCCGATGCGGTAGATGTATGCGGTCTCGACGGCGACCGCGAGACGGGGTGCAGAGTCGTCCGTCAGCTCAATCCGAGCGTCTGCAGGGCCGTTGCCCAGTCCGTGGCGATCGCGTGCTGTGCTGCGGCCAACGTGACCTTGCCCGAGCAGACGGCGGTGTGGAGCTTCGTCTCTACGGGGTCCTTCGGGCTGCGGCTGATGCACCCCGAGATCCCCATCGTCTGGGCCGACTCCGCCTATGCCGGACAGCTCGCGACCTGGGCGAAGACCTACCTGAACCTGACGATCAAGACCGTCAGCCGCCCGAAGGACGCCTCCGGGTTCGTCGTTCTGCCCCGGCGCTGGGTCGTCGAACGCTCACACGCCTGGGTCATGCACGCCCGTAGGTCCGTCTGTATCTGGGTCAGTACGACCAGCTCACCGCCATAATCGACCAGTTACAAGCGTCTGGCCTCGCGCCGCGGCCCGCTCGAGGCCCTGGTCGCCGTCGAACACTCGATCATCACCGCGGTCTGGCACATGCTCACCGACCACGTCGCCTAGCACGAGCTCGGCGGCGACTACTTCGCCCGGCGTGACCCCGAACGCGCCACTCGCTAGGCCATCAACCGGCTCAACCAGCTCGGCTACCGCGTCACCCTCAACCCCATCGACACCGCAGTCTGACAGCGCCGTCCCGGCCTCACCCGACGATCCCCCGGACCGCCGGGACCCAGACCTGCCCACACCACCGCTGACCAGGTTCTATTTACGCGTCAAGAACGGTCTGCCGGCGAGAGGACACAGTTTTGAGGAGTTCTGGAATCGCGTCGGTACTTGCGTCTGACTCGTGTCGGTCGTCCCAGGAGCGCGTCGCCGACCAGCTCGACAGCCTCGCTGGGCAGGTCGGCATCGCCGAGTACCGGGAGCAGGAGCAGCAGGCGGGCATGCGGCGCGTGGACGCCCGGAGCCTTCTCGTCGGGCGTGCCGGCGATGTGCGCGAGCTCCTGCGCGTCGAGAGCAGCTTCGGCTTCCTCGAAGGCCTGGATGCGTTCGGTGATCTCGAGGTCCACCAGGCCGTTGACGAGGCGCTGCTGGTCGGTGCCAGCGAACGTGCCGCAGCTGCCGAGGAGGGCCTGATAGCGGCGGGTGATGACGAGGTGGTCGAGGGGCCGGATCGGCCACACCCCTGTCGTCCAGGTCAGGGGCCGGGGCTCCGGGCGGGTGTCGATGGCGGGCATGGCCTGCTACAAGCTCGGCGAGTGGTCCCGCTTGATCTACGCGTTCTGCGCCCTCCTCACCTTGGCGGCTCTGGCGTTCCCCGCCGCATCCCGCAGCGGGCGTCAGCGGGCGACCGTGTTGTAGCAGTGGGCGAAGGTGTCGGTGACCACGGGCCAGGTGCAGGGTGTCGGCGGGGTCTCGCGGTTGTGGTCCGCCATGCGGCGCCGGGCTCCAGGAGTTCGGGCCAGCCAGACAAGCTCGTCGCAGAGCGCGAACGTCGACGGGCGGCACAGCGCCCCTTCGCGGTTGTGCCGGACGAAGTCAGCGACGCCCGTATGGGCGCGCGCCAGGACCGGCACCCCGCTGGTACGAGCCTCCAGGGCGGCGATGCCGAACGCCTCGTGGTTCGAGGCATTGACGAACAGGTCTGCCTCGGACAGCAGCCGCCGCACCTCGCTCGCGTCGATCCGGCCCGCGAGACGGACCCAACCGGCCATGTCGTGCCGGTGCACGTAGCGGCGCATGGCTGCCATGCACTGCCCGTCCCCGGCGACCGTGGCGCGCAACGCCACGTTGCGGGTCGCCAGCCGCGACTGCGCCGACCGCAGAGCCGCCAGCAGCTCCATCGGCTGCTTGCGAGGGACGAGGCGGCCGACGGAGACGATGTGGACGCGGTCATCGTCGCGGCCGTTTCGTGCCGGGCCGCGCCACAGGACGGGATCGATGCCGTTGGGAACCACCAGCGGCGTCAGGTGCGGCAAGGCCTTGCCGATCAGCCCTGCGGCCGACCGGCTGACGGCCGTCACGGCGACCGGGGCGGACAGCCCGAAGGCCGGCCGCCCCAGGCAGCGGTAGAGAGTGCGCACCACGGAGCCCCAGGTGCTGTGCACCGTCACCACTGCCGGGATCTGCAGGCGTCGGACGCACGCCAGCGCCGACCAGGCGAACAGCGACACCGCACCCACGTGCACGTGGACGACCCGCGGCGCGAGGCCGGTGAGCAGCCGGTCCAGCTCCCGCCCCGCCCTCGGATGGACGGGCAGCTGATAGGGGATGCGTGCGGTGATCCTGTGCACGGGGTACGGCCACGAATCCTGGCTATGGCCGACGGCAGGAGTGGCGGTCGTCACCGCAACGTGCTGCCCGGACCGGTACTGCGCTTCCGCCAAGGCGATGACCTGGCTCTCAATCCCACCAGTGCGCGGCGCAAAGCAGTCCGAAATGTGGAGAATCATGCCTGGGGGTGTGTTCTTTCACGCCCATCCGGACGACGAGGCGCTGCTGACCGCCGGAACGATGGCGAGGCTGGCCTCCGAGGGCCACCGGGTGGTGCTCGTGCTGGCGACCTCAGGGGAGGGGGGCCTCGCGGCACCGGAGTACCTCGCCCGGGGACTGGGCGGCCTGCGCCGCGCGGAGGCCCGTGCCTCGGCACGTCTCCTGGGCTCTGCCCGGGTCGCCTTCCTCGGCTACCGCGACTCCGGGCACACGTCCCCGCCCCCCGAGGGGTCGTTCGCCGCGGCGGACGCCGACGAAGCGGCAGGGTGCCTCGCGGACCTGCTGGCCTCCGAGCGCGCCGCCGTCCTGACGGTCTACGACCCGGCCGGCGGATACGGACACCCGGACCATGTGCAGGTCCACCGGGTCGGTTACCGGGCGGCCCGCCTCGCCGGGACCCCCGTGGTGCTGGAGGCGACCGTCGACCGCGACCTGCTGCTGCGCGGACTCCGCTGGGCCTCCTGGGCCCGCCGCCTCCCACCCGGCTTCGATCGCGACTCCTTCCACCGCGCCTACGCACCTCGTGCGCAGATCACGCACCGGGTGCGGGTCGGGCACCACTGGGCCGCCAAACGCGCCAGCATGGCCGCGCACGTGAGCCAGGCGGGCGGCGGCGACTCCGTGCGGACCCTGGCAGCGCTGCACCGTCTGCCCGCTCCGGTGTTCCGCCAGGTACTGGGCACGGAGTGGTACATCCAGCGGGGTCTCCCACCGGGCACCCGCCTGAGCCATCCCCTGGCGACCTTCAACGGCTATGAGTCCCGGGCATGGTGAGGCCCCGTCGGCTCTTCGTGCCGTGGCTGCTGGGCCTCGCCTCGGCCGCTGCGGGGATCGCGCTGCTGGTACTCGCGGTGCCGCGGGCCGCGGGCACACAGTGGTCGGCGGTCAGGGCCGGCCTCGGGCAGGTCGACGGCTTCCACCTCGCGATCCTCGCCACCCTGGCGGGCATGGGCTTGTGGGCCTACACGTACGTCCTCAGCGCCTCGCTGCCCGGCCTGACCCGCTCCCGGGCGCTGGTGCTGAACTGCACAGGGAGCGCCGTCAGCAACGTCCTGCCCGCTGGGGGCGCGGCCGGAGTGGCCGTCACCTACTCCATGACGCGTCGATGGGGGCACCCACCGCGGGCAGTAGCCGCGTCCATCGTCGTGACCGGGGTCTGCAACGTCCTGACCCGGCTGGTGCTCTCCATCACCGGGATGCTGGTGCTGGCCGGGCTTTCCTCACCGGGCACCGGCTGGGCCGTCGACACCGGCGCCGCGCTGCCGGTCGCGTGCCTGGCCTGCGGCGGCCTCTGGCTGCTCCGAGGGCCACTCCGACGGGCCGTCAGGCGCCACGCCGGGACACGGCTGTTCCGGGGACCCGCGCCCGGAGTCGTAGTGCGGATGCGCAGGCTCGCAGGGAGATGCCGCCATGACTGCCATTCCGTGTGGTTGCGGTCGTGGCCGCGCCTGGTGGGCGGGATGGCAGGCACGGTGGCCGCGCAAGGTCTGCTCTTCCTCACTTGCCTGAGGGTGACCGGTGCCGGTACAGGACTCGGGCCGGCAGTGGCGGTCTTCGCGGCCAGCAGGCTGCTCACCCAGATCGGCATCACGCCCGGCGGCATCGGGGTCACCGAGAGCGCCGCCGCGTTCGCCCTCGTCGCCTTCGGCGGGGCGCCCGCCGCCGTGGCCTCGAGCATGCTGTTGTACACCGCCTTCACCTATCTGCTGGAGATCCTTCTGGGCTGTCTCGCCGGGGCATTCTTCCTGCTGTGCGAAGGGCGGCGCGCCCGCCGCCCCGCACCAGCCACCACCACGCGAGACCCGTCAGAGCCGCCAGCCCGCCTGTGACGGCGGCGAGCGCGGACGGCCACGTGGGGCCCACTCCGATCGGCATCACGACCAGGAACGTCGCCGTGGTTGCGGCCTTGGCGACGGGGTGCCCCAGCATTCGCCATGCCACCGCAGCCAGCGGCACGAGACCCCACAGCAGGTACCACACCTGTACCACCGGCGCGCACACCACGACCGTCAGCAGTGCCATGCCCGCGGCATACTCGGCTCCCCTGCGAGGGGCTCGCAGCGCCCAGTAGACGACGGCAGCCGCACCGGCCAGCAGAGCCGCCGCCCGAGCGGCAACCATCAGAGTCCCCGTCCAGGCCCGCCAGCCAGCCGCCGAAGCCAGCCACTCCAGAAGCGTGCCCACGTCCGTACTCGGCGAGAGCAACGTCCGCACGGAGGCAGGGGTGCCGAGTGTACGCACCCAGCCGAAGCCCTGTCCGCACAGGAGCCCTTCCAGCAGACCTGCACCAGCGGCCACCACGAGGATCCCGGCCGCCAGCCGAGCCCGGCGCACCCAGCCGGTCCGGCCCGCCACCGCCGCCACTGCGGCACACAGCAGTGCCGCCCCGGCCGGCGCCTTGATCAGCGCCGCCGTGGTCAGCAGGACGGCGCCCGCGACCCACCGGTCCCGGCGGAACGCCACGAGCCCCGTCATCATCGCGCCGAGTATCAGCGCGTCGTTGTGCGCACCCCCCACCATGTGCAACAGCACCAGCGGGCTGAGGGCAGTGGCCCATAGCGCCCCCGCCGCTTCGCGTGCCCCCGTCCCGCCGATGTCGGCCGCCAGCCGCAGCACCGCCACGACCGCCGCTGCCAGTCCGACCATCGCCAGCAGCCGCATCCCCAACGTCGCCGCCACCACGTGGCCCTCGCCCGTCACGGTCACCACGGCGCGTGCGGCGGCAAGGAAAACCGGCCCGTACGGAGCTGGGGTGTCATGCCACATCCCGGGCACATTGGCCGACAGCGCCCCGCCCAGCGCACCCGGGCCCAGCCGGTACGCATCCCACCCGCGCGCCGCCAGCGCCCCCTCGGCGACATAGCTGTAGGCGTCACTGCTGAAGAGCAGCGGGCACGGAAGCAGCGGCACTGACCAGCACAGGAGGGCGGTCCACTGTTGCCTGCGGGTCACCACGGCCCCGTCGAGCAGGAGGCGGCCCAGCCACCACCACCCAGTCACCAGCAGCACCAGGCCGGCGTACGAGAGGACGAAGCCCACCAGCATCTCCACCTGGCCGGGCTGTCCCCACACGCCGTCAGGAACCCCCAGTGGCAGCGCACCGGCTCCCCAGCTGCCGGCCGCGACCAGCGCAGAGCCCGCGGTGCCGAGCAGCAGCCAGCCCGGAGCCTTCATCGTCACGGAATGAGGGTACGGAAGACCGGCCGAGGATTTCACAGCCTTTCCTCCATGTTTGTCACTAATCTCTCTGACATCGGCTCCTATGCATGCCGCGTGCTGTCCGTGCACCCGCATCCTCACCGACGTCCGCCGGGCCTTCGCCGCTGTCGGCGATCCGGCAACGCTGCGGACGAGCGGCCCGCTGGAGCCTCAACGGGGACACAGAGCCGCCGTGGGCGGAGTACGACGCCAACGGCCTGACCTCGCGCGGCCCGCAGCTGCCGCTGACGGACTACGGCATCGCTTGGCCAACCGCCGCTTCCTCGACGGTGTTCGGGCCAAGGGCTTCACCCGCAACCAGTTGTTCGACGCCTGGGCCCGCTACTGCCCCGGGCCAAAGCCTCCCGCCGAGCCCGCCCAGCCGGTGACCTAGCCCCTCCCCCGGACCGCAACATGCTGGCACGGGGTCTGCGACAGCGACGCCGAAGAGCGGCGCCACGACCAGGCGCACCGGCTGAGCGAGCGGCAGACTCACCCCAACCGCCCCCATCCGCCCGCCGGTCGGCCGGCCCAGCACGAGAGCCTGCGTCGCCGGCGTCCTGCCAGTTACCCCGATGACCACGGCCTTGGTCGTATGGCGCTCGCGCCACTTCACCCAGCCCGAGGCAAGGCCGGCAACGTACGGTGCGTCGGTCCGCTTACCCACCAGGCGCTCCACGCCCGCGAGCGCTCCGACCCACTGGAGGGCTTGCCCGCGGTCCTCCGTGGTCGGCACCGCGCGCAGGGTGGCCGGGCCGTCCTTGAGGAGTCGCAGCAGCTCGGTGCGACGCTCAACATACGGGCGGGGTCACCAGTCGGTGTCGCCCACGGCGAGGACGTCGAAGAGGGCGACGTGGACGGTGAACTCGGCGCGAGGTCGCGGGCCGCGGCGGCCGGCCCGGCTCTGCAGCCGGTCGAAGGCCACGCCGGAGCCGTCGGTGAGGACCGCGACGAGCTCACCGTCGAGGACGGCGTCGGGCAGGCCGGCGGCAGCGTCTGCGACGTCGGAGAACGGGCGGGACAGGTCAGTGCCATGCCGGCTCCACACCCGTCGGGTCGCGGTGTGAATCTGGCATCTCCACCCGTCCAATACGGGCCTTCAGCGTAGGTCGATGGCTCCCGGCGCGCGCCCCCGTGGCTTCGTTCACGAGAGCGGACAGAAACTTGTTCAACCCTTCCAACAGCACCCCGGCAAGACGCTGATTCGAACGCCCAGAGTCGGCTGGCCGTGGAGTCACTGGGTGAGATTCGTCAGCCCTATGGGAGGCCCGACACTCGTTCCGGTCACTGCCCAGCACGACACGCTGATGATCGGTTGGAGCCAGTGGACGATGCCGTAGTGATCAACGAAAGGCTTGGCCCGTCGCTCGCTGGCAGTCGTCCGAGCAGAGGCGGCGGGCGGGTCACCGAGCGGCGGCTACACGAGCGCGCCGTCGCCGCAGTCGTTCCTCATCATCCCGACACCGACCAAAGGATCTTTCCTGTGAAGCGTCCGACCGCCGTTCTGGCCGCTGCGCTGCTTGCCGCCGGAGCCCTTGCTACCGCCCCCACCCCCGCATCAGCCACATCAGCCGTCAACTGCCCTGCCGGGAACTTCTGCGTGTGGACCGGACCGAACTTCACCAGCCAACGGGTAACCTTCAGCGGCGACGATGCAGAGTGGGAAGACGACGTGTCGCACCAGGACGCCTCCTGGGCCAACCACGCCCAGCCCGGCCCCGGAGTCAAGGACCACGTCGCGGTCTACAGCGGGCCCAACTACACAGGCAGCGTCACTCTCTGCCTCGGGCCCGGCCAGGAAGTCTCCAGCAACCCCTCGGCTGCCGGTCGAGGGGCGTCAAGCCGCTGGACGATGTCCTGCTGACCCACGTGCGACCACAGCGCCAGGTCAGACCCCGGTAGGCCATCCAGGAGGCACTGGCCGGACAAACCCACCAGCCTGCTCGGATCGGACAGCACGCCGACCGAGCAGGCCGCCGACAGCCGTCATGCGAATCGAACAACAAGATGGGCTGCGGTTGCTTCCCCCGCCCACGGCCAGGACACGAGGAGCTTTCGTGGAGTTCCGTTCAATCTCTCGGGAGTCGTCTGTGTTCCAGCAGCCCGTCTCTGCCACAGATGTCCGGGAGATCTGCGCGCGCCTTCGGCGCCAACGTCGGGGTCACCTCGGCGGTGGAGATGGGCGGCGGCATGTACAACACGACGTACCGGATCACCGCCGAGGGCCTGCCGGAGCCGGTCATTCTGCGAACCGCCCCCGCCCCGGATCGGCAGTTCGCGTCCGAGCGGGAGCTGATGCGGAACGAGTACGCCACCGTGCCCTACCTCTCCACGATCGCGGCCCTGGTCCCGCGGATGCTGTTTGCCGACTGGTCGCAAGAGATCATCGGCCGGGACTGGGTGCTGCAAAGCCACCTCACCGGCGTGCCGGCCGCCGAACGCCTCGGTGCCTACGACCGCCCGCTCTGGCGGGGCTTCTTCGCCCAGCTCGGCGAGATCACCAGCCGGGTGCACTCCATCCGCGGCGCACACTTCGGCCCGGTCCCCGGTCCAGGGTTTCCCACCTGGAGTGCCGCCGTGGCGGCCTCCCTGCACGCCATCGCGGATGATCTGAGCGCCTCGAACCTGTACGCCGCAGACGTACGCAAGGTCGCTGACCTCGCCACCGAGCAACGCTACATTCTCGACGAGATCCGCGAGCCCCGTCTTCTCACCGGGGACTTGTGGACCGTTCACTAGGCAAGTCGGTTGTCGGGCGTGAGGTTGTCGGAACCTATCTGTGCCTTATTGGCACCCCAAGGGGTGGTGGGACCGACGTGAGTGTGCGCACGGGCTGCTCCTTTGGACAGGGCCGGTGCCGCTCGCCAGGGCAAGGCGGGCGGCAAGGAGGTCAGGTGGGCTGCGTGGTGATACGGGCGCCGACAGCGGTGAGTTTGGCGACGGGCTCCTCGTAGCCGCGTTCGAGGTAGCGGGTGCCGCTGATGGTGCTGGTGCCCTCGGCGACCAGGGCGGCGAGGACGTAGCCGAAGCCGGCCCGCAGGTCGGGGATGACTAGGCAGTGTCGTCAAATGATCTTGAGTGGTGGATCATGTTCGGGTGATACGCCGCCACGAACTGTCCGATGCCGAGTGGGAGTTCATCCGGCCGTTGCTGCCCGCGTCGTTGCGAGGGCGCAAGCGGCTGGATGACCGCAGGGTCCTGAACGGGATCGTATGGAAGTTCCGAACCGGGACAGCCTGGCGGGACGTGCCCGAGCGGTACGGACCGTGGGCCACACTGCACACCCGTTTCCGTCGTTGGGCGGCGGACGGCACGTCCGAGCGGATGCTCCGCGCCGCCCAGGCGAGGGCGGACGCAACTGGTGCCATCGACTGGCTGGTATCGGTCGACTCCACGATCGTCCGCGCCCACCAGCACGCCGCCGGCGCCCGAAAAGGGGGCTCCGCAGCCCGGCCCTCGGACGCTCCAGAGGCGGCCTGATCAGCAAGATTCACCTGGCCTGCGACGGCGTGGGCCGTCCGCTCGGCTTCACCGTCACGGGCGGCAACGCCAACGACTGCACCCAGTTCACCACCGTGATGGAGGCGATCCGAACTCCTCCGGATCCGCATCCTCTCCCAGTCGTGACCTGCATCAAGTCAGCCCCAAACACTGCCCTCAATGCCAGAGGTCAGCTCCGTCGCGCCCGCTGGGATCCATTGTCAGGAGGTCTTCATGCAGGCCCGACAAGGCCCGCCCAGTCGGGGAGCCATGTTCGCCCGACTCCATGACCATCCAGCCAGCCTCCACACCCGACACGTTTACATCGCCGCCGGCGTCCAGTTCGTCGAGGGTCGCGAACACCGCCTCATAGGCAACGGCTCGGACCAGGCGGACAAGGTCCTCCCGGTCCGCACCGGCGGCAAGAAGGCGTTGTGCGGCCGGCAGTTGATCGAGCGAGCCCGGCTCGGTCCACCCGTCGATCGCACCGTGCCACAGGCTTCGCAGCAGCACGAATCGCGCGAGCTGCGGAAGGTCTTCCGAGACCTCCGACTTGATCAGGTCGACAGGATCGGTCACGCCGACGGCGCTGAACTGGGCACGCAGCGACTCCGCGGCAGCCTTTCGTGACACGTTCAGGCTGTTCAGCCATTCCTGCCATGCTGGTTGAGGATCACTCACCGCAACAGCATGCCCTACGGTCGGGAGACGGGGCGATCGGCGCTCTGTCTCTGCTCGCGCACCAGGCGCTGTGGTTCACGGAACTGCGGACAGAGCCTTGAAAACGGCCGGGGATACTCATCGCCCCACTCCGTCCGGTTCTCAGAGGGCGTTAGTCCCGTTCCTGATGATGTGGTGTCGCCTGTTCGTGGGTGATGGGACGGTTCCATCTTCGCGTCATGGCGTGTACATGATGTGGTCTGGGCATGGAACGGATGCCGCACTCAACCGACTTGTCCGACGAGCAGTGGGCGTTGATCGAGCCGCTGGTCACCGCGTGGAAGCAGGAGCGGGTGGCACGGTCGGCGACCGGGAATCCGGGCTCCTGCGACCTGCGCGAGCTCGTGAACGCGCTGCTCTATCAGAACCGGACGGGCTGTCAGTGGCGGCTCCTGCCGCACGACTTCCCGGCCTGGTCCGGCGGGGAGACCGACAACACCACCGTCAAGACGGTCTACGCCCTCACCAGCCTGACCGCCGAGCAGGCCACCGCGCCCCAGCTCGCCGAACTCGTCCACAGCCACTGGAAGATCGAGGCCCTGTACCACACGCGACACCGCCTTCGCCGAGGACGCCTCCCAGCTGCGGACCGGCAACGCTCCCCGCGCGATGACCACCTGGCGCAACCGCCCTCCGCATGGCCGGAGTGAAGAACATCGCGGCCGGCCTCCGCCGTAACGCCCGCGACCCTCGCCGGCCCCCTCGCACTCCTCGGCCTCGGTTGATCACGAACCGGACGCCACGCGACTACGCCGAAGCCCTGGGTCAGCCCTCTGTGCATTTCGGCGTCAGCAGAGAGCAACGGCCAAGCTGACGACGTAGCGCTCCTCGACCGTCCCGTTCGGGAAGACGCCGGTCAGGAGGTCATGCTCCGCAGCCAAGAAGGCCTTGGTGGCCTTCTCTCCGAGGACCAGGAAGTCGGAGTAGCTGGCGAGGTTCGCAAGGGGTGTATCGAGCGGGACGCGCCGAGCCCAGGACACCTGGCGGGTAGTGAAACTGAGTGCGGGTGGCAGGCCGCGGAATCGGGCCATCGGATCGGGTTCGCTGACGTCGGCATCGAAGAGGCGGCGAAGGCGGGCGTCCTGGTCAGCTATCCAGGCGACCGTGCTGTCTGAGTCGTTCCACCAGAGGGCGAGTGCACCGCCGGGGCGAAGTACTCGCAGTGCTTCCGGGACGGATTTGCGCTGGTCGGTCCAGTGCCAGGCTTGGGCATAGGTGAGGATGTCCACGGACTCGGAGGCAAGCGGCAGGTTGTTGCCGTCCCCGAGCACGAGAGGGACCTCGGGCAGTCGGAGGCGGAACTGAGAAGCCATTCCGGGACCGGGTTCCACGGCGATGACGTGTGCACCACGGGCATGGAGGAGAGCGGTCGCCAGTCCGGTGCCAGCACCGATGTCCGCGACGCGGGCGCCATTTAAGGGGCGGTTGGCGAGTTCTTCGAGTGCGTTGAGCAGAACAGACGGATAGGATGGGCGGTTTGCGGCGTAGCTGGCGGCGGCCTTGTCGAAGGAACGGGCCTGAGAGGTTGTCATGCGATCATCCTCGTTGGCCGAAGGTGCCTGACGCAGTGCTTTACTGCCGTTTCCGGTGATGGCGATTCTTGAAATCGACCAGCCTGGATCTTGTTCCGCAGCTGATTCGGGTAGCAAGGATCTGAGGACGTGGCGGATCGCTCGGGTTGCAGATCTTGATCGTCTTGGGCTTGCGACCGGCTCGTCGGCGCGGTCAGGATCGGCTGCATGATCAAGGGTGTGATGTTCGACTTCTCCGGGACCCTCTTCCGGATCGAAGCGGCCGCGCAGTGGCTGCGCGCGGTGGCAGCGAATGCCGGTCTGGCCGTGCCCGAGGGTGAACTCGACGCGTGCGCCACCCGGCTGGAAGAGTTCGGGGCTCAGCCCGGAGGGGTTCCTCCGCGCCGAGTGCCGCCCCATCTGGAGGGACTGTGGCGGGAGCGCGATCTGACCACCGAACGACACCGGGCTGCCTTCACGGCCCTCACCCGGGAGGCGAAGCTGCCGTCAGCTGACCTGGCCGAGGCCCTGTATGAACGTTCCCAAGTGTCCGGGGCATGGCAGCCGAATCCCGACACCGAGGAAACCCTCCGCGCCCTGCATGGGCGAGGCATCCCGGTCGCTGTCGTCAGCAACATCGGCTGGGACATGCGCCCCGTCTTCCGCGACCACGGTGTCGATGACCTCGTGGACGCCTACTTCCTCTCCTTCGAGTGCGGGGTGAAGAAGCCCGATCCCCGGATCTTCCAGATGGCGTGCGACAAGCTCGGAGTGGCGCCCGGAGATGCACTCATGGTGGGAGACGAGCCCGTTGCGGACGTCGGCGCTGCCGCGCTGGGGTGCCAGGTCCACCTGGTCGATCCCTTGCCCGTTGACCGGCGTCCCGGCGCTCTGGCCGAGGTGTTCCAACTCCTTTGACGTGGCCGGACGGGTGCGACTTTCGGCGCGATGTTGAGGGCCCGGCGACCGAAGGTCGTCGGGCCCTCGTGATCGGTGAAGGTCAGATGGGTTCGGCCGCGTAGTAGGTGCGGAGGATTGGGTCGATCCCGGGGACCAGGCCTCGGTGCCACCCACCCGGTCGGGTTCGGGCCGCGTGGTGGGGTGGGCCTTTCTCTGCTCCGCATCGGCTCGGATCTGCTGCGCATGTGCGCGGATGTGGTCCACGTCCAGGAGGGTGCCGGGGCCTGAGAACTGGCCCAGCGCATCACGCGCTCGGGTCAGTAGGTCGGCCTCGGCCGCCGCGGTGGCGCGCCGACGTGAACGCCACGTGCGAATGATGACCAGTTGACGCAGCGCCGGTCGAAGGCCGCGGTTCTGGACGATGCCAGCGGACGATGCGACACCGGAACTTCCACTTCACGCCCGCGATCCACTGAGCCCCGGGCCGCAGGCCGGCTTCCGGCAGCCTCACTCTTGAAGGCGCAGCGGATGCCTCGTTGTGTTCGGTCGCATCCGAGTGTCCGCGAACACGCAGTGGTGACTCAGCGCTTCGGGTGGCCGGTGAGAGCTTGTCTTCGATCCAGACGCTATATTCATCCATCACTTGGTCACGATCCGCACCAACGATGATGTCGGGCCGGGTACCGGATGGCCCCCTGAGCTGGGGCCATGTGATCCTGTGGGGGGATACACCGTGCGACGTGCTGCTCTGCTTTCGACTGCCACTGCCACAGCGCTGGCGGCCTCGATGTTCACCGGCCCTGCCCTGGCCCGTGCCGATGCCGCTCCAGGGACTGGACCCGTCCTGGATAACGCGGACGCCTGGTACGACTATCCCGGAATGGTCTTCATCACCGCGCACTCGGACAATGCGATCACCCATATCACCGCACACTTCACCCCCGTCGGCAGCCCAGACGGCGCGCCCGAGGCCGGATCCACCGACGACTTCACCCAGCAGTCCGGCACGGACGGCCGGTCCGGAATCTGGCAGGCCCCGGTGCACCTCGCGAACCTCGGCGAGTACCGGATCACCGTCGATATGGAGGACTCCTCCGGCGCCACGGTCACCGGCGTCGCCTCACGCTCGACCCTGCAGTACCAGACCATCCTCACGATCCCGGACCTTACGGTGACGCCGACCAAGCCGGACTACTTCCATCAAAAAGTGACCGTCAACGGTACCGAACTTGCCGAGGACCCACGGACGCCCGGCACACGGGTTCCGGTCGCCAACGCGCCGGTCGTCATCACCTGCCAGGGCACCTCCCCATACAACAGGTTCAACACGCAGACCGACGCCGAAGGGCGCCTCACCTTCTCGTTCGTCCCCACCGTGTACTGGGCCGACATGACGGCGTGGCCACAAGACTCCAGCGCCTACCCCGGGGCGATCCTCCTGCGCTCGCCCCAGCAGCCCATGAACCCCGTGCAGGCACCGACCCGGTTCACGGCGAGCACACATGCCCTCAACTTGCGCCAGGGAACGACGGGCACGGTCACCGGCCACGCGGAGATCCAGACGGCCAACGGCTGGCAGCCGCTGCCGCACACGTCACTCAGCCTCATAGGCACCGGCTCTTCGCAGGGGTTCGGGGGGACGACCACCACGGACGACAACGGGTTCTACAGCCTGCGCGTCCCCTCGGACAATCCGTTGCCGACCGGCCAACTCGTCCTCGGCGACACGCCGTTCTTGCAGCCTGCCACTGAGCCTTTCAGCCTCCACGTGGCATACACGACTGACCTCACCATGGACGCCACGCTCGACGAGAAGTCCCGACTCCACGTCTCGGGAGACATCGAGTACAGCGATCCCCGTGCCCACTGGCCGTCGAGCACCGCCGTCACCATCGAATACTCCCAGGACGGCAAGACCGGCTGGAAGTCCGCCTCCACAATCCCGGTGAAGATCCGTTACAACAAGCCCAACTTCCAGGAAGTCTTCGGCGCGTCATTCACCGCGCAGAACAACGCCTACTGGCGTGCCCGCTTCAACGGCAACCCCGACCTTGCGAGCAGCACCACCAAGCCCGTCCACCTACGCCGCTACCCCACACGGATCACCGGTTTCGACGTCACCCCCGAACCGGTCAGCAGGAACGGCCTCATCCACCTCAATGGCACACTCCAGTACTACACGGGTACCGCCTGGAAGCCGCTCGCCGACGCCAGCCCCGCCCTGTACTTCCGGCCTCGCGGCGCCTCCACCTACCGCTACATCAGTGACCTGGACACCGACTCCAAGGGCCGGATCCGCAACATCACCCAAAACGACACCCAGGACGGCACCTGGGCAGTTGCCCTGAACCGCAACATAGGAGACCAGTACCTCAAGAGCCCCCTGGCCACGGACTACGTCGACGTGCGATGACCATGCCAGCAGACGTGGCGGCCGTCATCCGTCACGCTCAGCCAGCCAACTGAAGCACTGCGCGGCGCCAAATGAGGTCAGCCCTCGTGCAGCACGTAGGTTGTGCGCGCTGCACGAAGGGCCGGCCTCCGAGGCGGCCGACTTGTCTCCACGTCGGTGAGGGTGACTCGCGTCTCGGGCATGTTGCCGACGGAACCGATCCACCGGCGATGCCAAGTATGACCACCTCGTCAGCCTCGAGCTGGGCGGCGATCCGAACGATCCCCGCAACCTGCGAGTGGAAGAGCCGGTGTGCACGGGCAAGATCACACTGGCCGCGGCGCAGAAGGCGATCGCCACCGACTGGACCACCGCCCTGCACAAGTTCGGACTGAGCTGACAGCACCTCACCGCACCCGGCCCGTCTGCTGGCTCGCCCGGCGCCCAGGTGTCTGCGGTTGTCCGACCGTGGTGCTCGCAGCCGCCGTCTGCACGCGGGGCCCTGGCCGGGGCCGGGCCGGTCACCTGGATCTATTCGCCGTGGAGGGCCGGGTCGCCCTCCTCGATGTGGCAGGCGGGGCTGTGTCCCTGTTCCATGAGCCCGACCGCCCAGGGCATCGGCTGAACGCCCTTGAGCCGGACCATGCCGGGGGCGGGCCCCAGGCGGAAACCGGCGGGCTGGGACTTGCCGGAGGTGCTGGTCACTGCCAGTGGGTTGAGCCGCCGTCGAAATTGTTCCAGCCGAGGGTTATCTGCTGGCCATCGTCGTTTCCATCCAGGGCATAGTGGCCGCTCGCCTGCGGGGCGATGTAGCTGCCGGTGCCGACGGGGGTCACGCTGAACCGCTGGTTTGGGCGGCCGTTGCAGTTCCAGATGACGATGCCCGTCCCGTCGCTGTAGTTGCCGCCCGGGACGTCCATGCACAGGTTGAGGTTGTAGGACGGGTGGAAGTACCAGCCGCCTTCGGCGGCACGCTCAAGACACCAGTGCTCGTTGCCTTGGCCTCCTCCGTTCCACTCGATCACGTGGGTTCCCGAGCCGCCCCAGCCAGAAGCATTCATGTAGAGGTTGTTGTGGGTGTCCTGCCATGTGTCGTTCTGCGCACACTTGTTCACGGCCGGCTGCTGGCCACTGGTGGGTTGGGCCTGGGCTGGGGTCGTGAGCAGCCCAAGGCCAGCCGCGCACGCGACAGCGACACTGATTCGTGCGATCTTCCTCATGTGCCCTCCTCTTGTCTGACGCCTTGACTGCCATTCCTCTGAAACACTTGGCCTGTCACTGCACGAGTCGGCTTGCAGCGCACTGCCCCACTCGCAGTCGGCTCACGAACTGAGGGACGCCTGAAGGCATCGGGTGTTGGGCCTTGACCCCTGATCTTGGACACACGAGACACTGGATCCTGAGGATCTGAGAACGGACATCTCGTGGTCATGAAGAACTATCCGCCGGAGTTCAAGGCGGACGCGGTCGCGCTGTACCAGTCGCGGCCCGACGCGACGATCAGGCAGGTTGCTGCCGATCTGGGGATCAACCCCGAAACCCTGCGGAACTGGGTCCGGGCGGCTGGCGCGAGCCGGCCCCGGGGGCGGCAGGCGGAGGCGCCCGCCGAGCCGCCCACGCCGCTGGAGGCAGAGAACGCCGCTCTGCGGAAGAAGGTCCGTGAACTGGAGGAGGAGCGCGAAATCCTGCGGAAGGCTGCGAAGTATTTCGCCGGGGAGACGCGCTGGTGAACCGCTTCCAGTTCGTCGCCGACCACCAGCGCCGTTACGGCGTGAAGCGGCTGTGCGCCATCCTGGGCATCGCCCGCTCCAGCTTCTACTACTGGCGCCGGACGGCCGAAGACCGGGCGGCCCGGCAGGCAGCCGACGCCCGCCTGGCCGCCCGGATACGCGCCGTGCACCGCGAGTCGGACGGCACCTACGGCGTCCCCCGGATCACCGCCGAGCTCCGCGGGGATGGCGAGCGGGTCAACCACAAGCGGGTCGCGCGTGTGATGGGGAGCATCGGCCTGGCGGGCGTGCGGTTGCGTCGCAGGCACCGCACCACGGTTGCGGACCCGGCCGCGGTGAAGGCGCCGGACCTGATCGGCCGCGACTTCACCGCCAGTGAACCGAATACCAAGTACGTCGGCGACATCACCTATCTCCCCGTGGACGGCGGGAAGTTCCTCTACCTGGCCACCGTCATCGACCTCGCCTCGCGCCGCCTGGCCGGCTGGGCGATCGCGGATCACATGCGCACCGGTCTCGTCACCGACGCCCTGGCCGCCGCCGAACGCACCCGCGGCAGCCTCGCCGGAGCGGTCTTGCACACCGACCACGGAACCCAATACACCAGCCGGGCATTCTCCGACGCCTGCCGCAGGGCCGGCGTCCTGCAGTCGATGAGCGCGATCGGCTCCAGCGCTGACAACGCACTCGCCGAGTCATTCAACGCGACGTTCAAACGCGAGACGCTCCAGGGCCGCAAGACCTGGTCCAGCGAGCACGAGGCCCACCTCGACGCGTTCCGCTGGCTACACCGCTACAACACCCGACGCCGTCACTCCAGCCTCGGACACCGCAGCCCGATCGCCTACGAAACCGCCTCCCGAACAGCACCAACTACGCTGACACCAGCCGCATAGCCCGTGTCCAAGATTCGGGGTCAACGCCCCGAAATCGAAGTCGACCCCGACCACAACAGCCTGCGCCTGCACTGGAAGGCCACCCCGCCCCAGCGTGTGCAGCGCATCCTCGCTCACCTGCCCAACGGCGTGACCGCTTCGGTCCTTCCGGCCCGCTACTCCAAGGCCGATCTGCACGTGGCCCGCAACAAGCTCCTGCGCGGCGGCAAGCCCGTGAATCTGCGCGTGGCTGGCGTATCGACCCACCTCCAAATAACCAGCATCGGCCCGGCCGTGGACGGAAGCCGCCTCGACATCACTTATGTCGATGCCCCCGGTCCCAACGTGGCCGCTTCGAGGGACCCCCTCGCACCGGCTGCCCGCAAGGACCGTTCGCGCGAGGTCAAAGCCCTCACCGACCGGCTGACAGGCATCAACACCACCGCGAGCTACAAGGCTGTGCCCACCGAGGCCCCAAAACCCGCGGCCCCGGCCAGCCGTCCCGCCTCCGTAAGGCCGAACGCGACGGAGATCACCAGGCAGACGGACTGGGCCCCCTGGTCCGGCGGTTCCGCGCTGCGGAATCCCACCGGCGGTATCTGCTCCAGTGGCTTCGGCATCAAGAACGAAAAGGGCGAGAACATGCTCACTACCGCTGATCACTGCGGTGGGGGCGACGGTTCTTGGTCGACTTATGCCGGTGGTGACGCCGTCGGCACTACCGACAGCACCGAGAGCTTCACGAAGGTCGATATCCAGGGGATCCACCTCCCGAGGCCTCAGCTCAGCGGCTACCTGTACGACGGAGCAGCGAAGCTGAACTACAACTACACGAAACGGGTCACCGGCTGGGGTCACAACAACGTCGGCGACTCCGTGTGCGAGGACGGCGCCAACGGCGGTGTCCACTGCAACATCAAGATCGACCAGACTGACGTCGGAACCACCGGCGTCGGAGGCTGGTGGCGGCCCATCACTGACCTCGCCTACGCCACCTCGCTGACCCCGGACGGCATCGCAGGAGTCAACGGCGACAGCGGCGCCCCCGTCTTCGCCGGCGCGAACAACTACACGACCGACGAGGCACGCGGAACACTCACTGCCTTCGATACCACGACCCCCTGCCCGGGAGACGAAACTTCGAGCACCGTCGGGGACGGCCAGGTCCGCACGCCATGGTGCTTTAAGACGTCGTTTCAGTTGGTGAGTCGGCGGTAGCTGATGAGGGCTGCGGCGATGCCGACGAAGGCCAGGAAGTGTTCGGCCTTGCGCTCGTAGCGG
>NZ_JBVIJE010000046.1:0-36513 GCF_055581585.1 Streptomyces sp. NPDC031426 | reverse complement strand
TCAGGACCTCTGGGAGACCACCTCGCCTGCCGACGCCCGTTCGTTGCCGTGCGTAGAGGGCGATGGTCCGTGCCCGCACCTCGTCCCAGTCCACTGCTTGCATGCCAGGCAAGATAGCCGGTCGTCCGGCAATCCAACCCGGCGACGAAGATCACGATCTACGGCTGGAGTATTAGGACTCGTAACAAAAGCGGACTTCCCTCTAAAGGGCCTTCGCAGGGCACAAATCAGTGCGGCACGTAATCCGGCTGCGCGGTCCGGGCCGCCGCCCGCCACCTGCCCGGCGACACGCCGTGCCGACGGCGGAACGCGGTGGAGAACGCGTACTCGTTGCGATAGCCGACCTTGGCGGCGATCTGGGCGAGCGTCACGTCGGAGCGTGCGAGGGCGTCTTCGGCGCGCTGCATGCGTACGCCGGTCACGTAGCTGCCGGGCGAGTCTCCGGTGACCTCGCGGAACCGTAAAGAGAAGGCGGCGCGGGACATCCCGGCCAGGTCGGCCATGGCTGGGACGGTCCACTCGCTGGCCGGTTCGGCGTGCACGTGCTCCAGGACCCGTCGCAGGCCCGGCTGGGACAGTGCCCGGTACCAGCCGGGTGCTGCCTCCCCCGCCTGTGCCCACCAGGAGCGGAGGGCGAAGATCAGGTTGACGTCGAGGAGGCGGTCCAGCAGGACCTGCTGTCCAGGGGCGTCCTGTTTGATCAGGTCGGCCAGCAAGGCCACGGCCGCCGCATGGGCGCTTTCCTGGTCGGTCGCCGGTACGACGACGGCGCGCGGCAGGGCGCGGAGCAGGGATGCGGCGAAGCTGCCGTCGAGGATGTAGGCGCCGCACAGGATGAGTGCCGCGTCGCCCTGCCTGGTGTCGGTTCCGCACAGCCGGGCGTCGGCGATCGGCTCGGCGGTGACGTCCGGGTCGCTGACCAGGGCGTACGGCGCGCCCGAAGACATCAGCACGACGTCCCGCTCCCCTAGCCGGAGCGGTTCCCGGCCGGGCTCCTCGAGCCAGCCGGTGCCCTCGATCAGCACGTGGGCGGTGAGCGGCCGGCGCCCGCTGAACCGCACGCCCCAGGGCCGGACCCGGCGCAGTACGGAGAAGACGGCGCCGCGGGCGCGCGCCTGCGCGAGCTGGTCGGTCAGCACGTCCATACTCGAATCCTAGACGAACACGAATGAATGCCAGCTGATCGAACATTTTCCCTCCACGGTCACGTTCGTATCGTGGAGGACATGGCACCGTTCCTGATCCTCGGCGGCACCGGCAAGGTCGGCCGCCGCCTCACCCACTCGCTCACCCACACCGGGCACGATCCGCGTCCGGCCAGCCGGAACTCGGCGACCCGCTTCGACTGGCAGGACGACTCCACCTGGCCCGCGGCGTTGGCCGGCACAGAGGGGGTGTTCGTCATCGGCCCCGGATCGGCGACGGACTGGAGTCCGCGTCTGACCGGCCTGCTGGAGGCGGCCCACGCTGCCGGGGTGCGGCGCGCGGTCCTGTTGTCGGCGCGCGGCGTGGAGTTCCTGCCCGACGGAGCCGTCGCCAGGGCGGAGCAGGCCCTGCGCAAAGGGCCGCTGCCATGGACGATCCTGCGACCGTCGCACTTCGCCCAGAACTTCACCGAGGCGATGTTCGCCCCGCGCGGCGGGCTGATCAGCGCGCCGGTCGGCATGGGCGCCGAACCGTTCATCGACGTCGCCGACATCGCGGACGTGGCGGCCGCTGTCCTCCCGGGCGGCTTCGAGGGCGAGACCCTGGCGCTGTCCGGCCCCGAGGCAGCCGACTTCGTCCAGGCGGCGCAGATCCTCACCGAAGCGTCGGGCACCCTGGTCCGGTTCGCAGACCAGTCCGACGCCGACCACGTGGCCCAGCTGCGCGCGGCGGGCACACCCGAGGGCTACATCGAGTGGCGCATGGCAATGCTCGGCGGTATCCGCCGGGGCGAGGACGCCTACCTGAGCGACGGCGTGAAGCACGTTCTAGGCCGGAGCCCGATCGGGCTGCGGGAGTGGGCGGCGCGTGAGGTGCCAGGCTCGGATTGGGCCATGGCTGTGCGGGGTGGCGACCAAGCCGGCTAAGAACTCCTAACGAAGTGGGAGGTTCCTCAGTCGTCGCCAGCAGATGATGCTGCAGGCCAGGCTGAGGAAGGCTTCGTGGATGTCGTCGCGGATCTCCCAGCGGATGCGTAACCGGCGGAACCAGTGCAGCAGCGCGAAGCTCTGTTCGACGACCCACCGGTGGACGCCCAGTCCTGAGCCGTGTTCGGTGCCACGGCGGGCCATGACGGGGGTGATCCCGACTGCCCGGACCTGTCGGCGGTACTTGTCGTGGTCGTAGCCCCGGTCGGCGTAGAGCGTGTCTGGTCGTCGGCGGGGCCGTCCGCGTCGGCCGCGCACCGGCGGGACGGCCTCGATCAGCGGCATGAGCTGGGTGACGTCGTTGCGGTTGCCGCCGGTCAGCGAGACGGCGAGCGGGATGCCGTGCGCTTCGGTGATCAGATGGTGCTTGGAGCCTGTTCGGGCACGGTCGACCGGGCTCGGTCCGGTTTTTGGGCCGCCCTTCATGGCCCGCACGTGGGAGCCGTCGATCACCGCCCTCGACCAGTCCAGGGCGCCGGCGGCGTTCAGCTCGGCCAGCAGTGACTCGTGCAGACGCTGCCAGACACCAGCGTCGTTCCAGTCACGCAGACGCCGCCAGCACGTCATCCCCGAGCCGAAGCCCAGTTCCTGGGGCAGGAACTCCCACGGAATGCCGGTGTACAGCACGAACAGGATGCCCGACAGCACTTTCCGGTCGTCCAGACGCCTGCGCCCCGGGTGATCGGCCCTCCGCGGCACGACCGGAAGCAATGGTTCGATCCGCGCCCACAACTCATCGGACACGACCCACGGAAGCTGCTCACCCTTTCTCACGTGAAGGCTAACGCTCCATCAGGAACCCACCTTCCAAGGTAAGAAGCCTCACTTTGTTAGGAGTTCTTAGGCCGAGGAGCATCTCAAAGGTAGTTGCCGGGTTGGGCAGTGTCGAGGCATCGCATTCTGGTGATCATCTCACCGAACGCGGTCGGGCAGGAACATCGCCAACTGGTCGGTGATCCAGGGGTCAAACATCGCCAACTGGCCTGCGATCCACGGGTCAGGGCGGTCGTGCGCCGACCTCTGCTCACCGGCGTACCTGTAGCCGACGTCCCGGCTTCCGTGTCCGGGGAGGTTTTGGCCCTCGCTTTCGACCGCTGTGATGCGCTCATCCACCTTGGATGTGGCCGCAGTTGCTGAGCCGCCGGCGGCCAGGAGCGCACCTGTCACGAGTGCCGCGGAAATGCCCGCACGCGAAATACGCCAGATGATCTTCTTCACGGTCTTTCCTCCTTGCGCAGCCCGTCGGTCTGGTCAGTGCGAACCGGTGGAACCCGCCGGTGCTGCTGCGCTAAAGAAGCTACGCACCCCCAGTTGGTTGAACGATGAACTATCTGGGTGAAACAAATCACCCCTACCGGGAGGGATAGGGAGGTCGAGTGGTGTCGCGCTGCGCATGTGCGGGTCCGGCCCAGCTTGCGGCCGCTCGCGGCAGGCTCCGTCGCGGCGTGGCACACACCCCGGGATTCGCCCACCGCGGCGGTCACCCCGGATGGAGGCAGGCCCGGACGTGGAGGCGACCTCGACGGGTGGGGCAATGACGGCGCCTCCAGGAACACCTTGGGTGACCGTGTCCGGCGTCACGGCCAAAAAGGGCAAACAGTGCGAGTATCAGTGTTGTGCAAGATTCAACTACCTCGCCGGGGCGCAGAGCGGTGACGACGGAAGTGACGCGTACTCTCACCCGCCGGATCCACGGCAAGCGAGCCGATCATGTGGTGCACGGCGTCAAGACCGTCATTGCCGCTCTGCTGACCTGGGCGGTCGTTGCTCCCTGGGCCCCCGAGAAGCAGCCCTACCTGGCGGTCGCCACAGCCGTACTCATGGTCAACGCCTCCACGGTGTATCAGTCTGTGAGGAAAGCAGCGCAAAGCGTAGTGGCGAGGATCGCCGGCCTGTTCCTCGCCCTCGCCGCTGCCCGGCTCCTGGGCCAGACCGCGGGCGCCGTCGCAGTCATTGCGGTCATCGCGGTCCTGGCCGGTCCCCGCCGCACCACCGACGACCGTCTCCAGGCCGCCTCGACGGGGGTGATCGCGTTGGCCGCCACCGCAACCGATCCCATGGGCCACCTCTTGTCCCCCGTACTGCAGACGCTCACCGGCGCGGCCATAGGTATCGCGGTGAACGCCCTGGTCCTGCCGCCGCTGTATCTGAACGAGTCCGATTCCGCCGTACGCGACCTCGCCCACGCCTTGGGAACCCTGCTGCAGGACATGGGCACCGGCCTCGCCCGGCGACAGCTCACCTCGAAGGCCCATGCCTGGCTGCACCAGGCCCGCAACCTGGACAAGCGCCTCACACATGCAGAGGAACAGGTACAGCAGGCCGATGAGAGCCTGCGCTGGAACACGCGCTGCGTCGTGCACACGCGGCGCAGGGACACGACCTACACGGACGCCGATGCATTCAGCGTCCTGCGTGGCGTGTCGCTCCAGGTTCGTGGAATCGCGCGCACCCTGGCCGACAGCGCCCACGATAACCACGCCGATCACCACCTGGGGCAGCAGTTCCTCGACCGGTACGCCGACGCCCTGCAACTGGCCGCGACAGCCGTCCAGGGATTCGTCGAAGCCCGCCCGGTGCAAGGCACATCGAACGCATCTCCCCAGGAGCGGCTGCGCCGGGCGATCGACGGCACGCTGATATGGCACCGCACGATGACCGACATGATCGGCCAGGGCAGGCTCACCAAGCCGGGCGCGTGGCACGTCTACGGCTCGCTCATGACGGACGTGGAAAGGCTGCTGACCGACCTGGACCGCGGGAACGTTCACTGACCGAGCGAATCCACCCCAGGTGAGGCGGCCTTCGGCTCCTCCCGCACTCCCAGGAGAGCTTTAGGCCGACGACAACCGCGTGACTCCTCCCCCTCGTGAACGAGGGACGAACGGGCTCAGCTGGCACGTTGGGCGAAGCGCGCGAAAACTGCGTAGTTTTTGGCTCTGCGCGCGAGGATCGTGCTGCGGTGCGCGGAGGGCGGGACGAACAAGCAGGTGGCGACCGAACTCAATGTGAGCGAGCAGTCGGTGAACCGCTGGCCGGCCCGGTTCGTGAAGCGGCGGCTGGACGGTCTGGTCGACGAGCCGCGGCCCGGTCGACCGCCGTCCATCCTGCTCGACCAGGTCGAAGACGTTGTCGTCGCGACGCTGGAATCCACCCCGGCCAGGACACCCACTGGTCGCGTTCCTCCATGGCCGCCCGCACCGGGTTGTCGAAGTCCACCATCGGGCGGATCTGGAAGAAGTTCGACCTCAAGCCGCACCTGCAGGATGCCTTCAAGCTCTCCACCGACCCGCAGTTCGTCGCGAAGGTCGTCGACGTCGTCGGCCTGTATCACAACCCGCCGGAGAAGGCCGTGGTGTTGTGCGTGGACGAGAAGAGCCAGATTCAGGCGTTGGACCGCTCGCAGCCGGTGCTGCCGATGATGCCGGGCATGCCCGAACGGCTCACCCACGACTATCTGCGGCACGGCATCACCAGCCTGTTCGCCGCCTTCAACATCGCCGACGGCACTGTCATCGGTGAACTCCACCGCCGCCACCGGGCCATCGAGTTCAAGAAGTTCCTGGTCACGATAGACAAGGCGGTTCCCGCCGGACTCGATGTGCACCTGGTGTGCGACAACTACGCCACCCACAACACCCCAGAGATCAAGACCTGGCTCGGCAAGCACCCCCGCTTCCATGTCCACTTCACTCCGACCGGCTCCTCCTGGATCAACCAGGTCGAGCGGTGGTTCGGCCTGCTGACAGACAAGCTCATCCGTCGTGGCGTCCACACCTCGGTGAAGGCGCTGGAGGATGACATCAGGGCCTGGATCGACTCGTGGAACGAGAACCCCAGGCCCTTCACCTGGACCAAGACCGCCGACGAGAACCTCAAATCCTTCGCCGACTACCTCACTAAGGTCACTCCGCCAGCCACCGAGAACCAGCAAGATACTTAAGCCCGCGATTTCAGGCGCATCGCACTAGCTTGTACCCCTTTCGGAACTCCGCAAGTGCAGCGGAATGACCGCGGCGGAGGCGTAGTTCACCGGCCCCGTGATGGTCTTCTTCGGCAAACGGCTCGCCTGACATCGTCCTGGCCACACCTGCTGCGGGCCGCTCTCCCACGAGCTCACCGCCCTCATCCTTCGCCTGGCCCGCGGAGAACCCCACCTGGGCTACCCCCGCATTCGAGGTGAGCACGCCGCCTCGGCCACCGTATCGGCGCATCCACCATGCGCCGCGTCCTGCGCTGCGCCGGCCTCGGCCCGGCACCCCGCCGGAGCCCCAACGAAGCGCCCACATGGCGCGAGTTCCCGCGCGCCGCAGACTTGTTCCACGTCGACACCGTGACCGTGAAGCGGCTGTACGTGTTCTTCGCCGTGGAGATGGGCACCCGCACCGCGCACATCCTCGGCGTCACCGCCCACCCCACCGCAGCCTTGGACACACAACTCGCCAGGAATCTTCTCGTCGACCTCGGCAACCGGGCCTCACGCGTCCGCTACCCGCTACGCGACCGCGACAGCCGCTGCACCGAAGCGTTCGACGCGGTCTTCACCGCCGACGGCATCGAGGATCCTCAAGAGCGCGCCCCAGGCGCCAAAGATGAACGCCCACGCCGAAAGGTTCATACGCACCGCTCGAGCCGAGTGCACCCACCGGCCACTGATCTACAACGAGCAGCACCTGCGGCGCGTCCTCGCCGAGTTTGCCGAGCACTACGACCGCCGGCGGCCCCACCGGGCCCTGCAACTTCGCGCTCCCGCCGACGACCCGCACATGATCCCACTCCCAGCCCAGCGTATCCAGCGCCACGACATCCTCGGCGGCCTCGTCCATGAGTACAAAGACACCGCCTGAAGACGCTCGCGTCACGAAGCGAACGCCCAGGTCAGCACACATCCGGAGCTGTTGGAACCCTACAGGGTTGTTGCGGTCGTCACAGGAGTGGCGGATTAGGTTGACCATTCAACAATCTAGTTTATGGTTCATCTATCGGGCTGGGGTCCTCCCACGCTCGAACCCACACTGCGCCGGATGGTGCAGGTCAAGGTAAAGCGCTGATCACTATGGGCTTTTTCCGCCGCAACAAGACCAACACCCCCGAAGGAACGGAGACAACCGTCGTGGCTTCCCCCGTAAAGCTCGCCGTCATCTACTACTCCTCGACCGGCTTCTCTGCCGAGATCGCCAAGGAAATCACCGAAGCCGGCGCGAAGGCCGGCGCCGAGGTGCGCCTGCTGAAGGCGGCCGAGCTGGCCCCCGCAGCCGCCATCAATTCCAACGAGGCCTGGGCCGCCCATGCCGCCGCCAGCGCTGGAATCGCCGAGGCTACGGCGGCCGACGTCGAGTGGGCCGACGCGGTCATCTTCGGCACCCCCACGCGCTTCGGTAACATCTCCTCCCAGCTCAAGCAGTTCATCGACACCCTCGGCGGCCTGTGGGCCCAGGGCAAGCTCGCAAACAAGGTCTACAGCGGCTTCGTCACCACCGCCACCACGCACGGCGGACAGGAGTCGACCCTGCTGGCCCTCTACAACTCGATCCACCACTTCGGCGGCCTGATCGTCTCGCCGGGCTACACCGACCCGGTCAAGTTCGTCGACGGAAACCCCTACGGCACCTCCCATGTCGACGCCCAGGGCAACAACCCGATCGGTGACCAGACCCGCAACGCAGCCCGCCACCAGGCGGAGCGAGTCGTGCAGATCGCGGCTGCCCTCAAGGCCGGCCTCTCCTGACGGTTCACCGCTCGCCGGTGCGTCGCCTCTGACTGGTCATTCCTTTGAATGTAGAGAGCTCTGATCCTGGATCCGCGGAGCGGTATTCGGTGAGTGCGGCTCTGTGAGTTCCGAGCCGGATTCAGCTGTTTCTCTGCTGGTGGGCATGGGCGATCGCCGGGCGGCCGTACCGGTAGCGGGTTCTCCGAGGTCCTGATCGTGGGCGGCCGGGACGGTCCGGCTCGTCAGGTGCGCAGACGGCAGCCGACGGCCGTCCACAGCCTCTCGAAGACGTCCCGCCAAGGCCAGGGTTCGGGCAGATGGAACGTCAGGACGCGGACTCTGCTGGCCAACCATGCTGGGTGGGCGATCAGTTGGCGGAGGATGGTGCCGTCACGGGTCTTAGCGTGGAACGCGAGGCGGCGCCCTTGGCAGAGCCCGCCGAGCCCAGAGATACGGCTTCTAATATCATTTCGCATTCTTCGAAGAACGCTGACGCCTGCTTGGCCATGCCTGCCGCTCACCGCCCAACACGACACGAAGACGTCCACTGCATGGCGATGGAGTCGAGCATCGAGGAGAGGAACGTTTATGCGCGCCCGGAGCATCGGCGCGGCCACCGCAACAGTATTGGCGCTGGTGGCCGCCCGCGACCTCATCCAGAAGAAGCACGCACTGCTCCGGAACTTCCCGGTGATCGGGCACGCCCGGTACCTGTTGGAGACGATCGGGCCGGAGCTGCGGCAGTACATCGTGACTTCCAACGAGGAGGAACGCCCGTTCAGTCGTGACCAGCGCACCTGGATCTATGCGTCGGCAAAGGAGGAGAACAACTACTTCGGGTTCGGAACCGACATCGACGTCGAGCACGTGCAGGGGCACGCGTATGTGAAGCACCGCACGTTCGCCGACACGCTGCCCGACGCGCAGGACCCGCTGGCCCCACTGCCCTCGGCCAAGGTGTTGGGCGGGCCGCGCGGGCGCGCCAAGGCGTTCCGACCGGCGAGCGTGGTGAACATCTCGGCGATGAGCTTCGGATCGCTCTCCGGCGCGGCGATCACGGCGCTCAACAAAGGGGCGGCGTTGGCGGGCGCGATGCAGAACACGGGCGAGGGCGGCCTTGCGCCGTACCACCGCAACGGCGGCGACCTCGTCCTTCAGATCGGTACCTCGTACTTCGGCTGCCGCGACGAGGACGGCAGCTTCAACCTCGACAAGCTCAAGGATGTGGTCGCCGACGCCCCGGTCAAGGCGATAGAGATCAAGCTCTCCCAGGGCGCCAAGCCCGGGCTGGGCGGAATGCTGCCGGGCGCGAAGGTGACCCCGGAGATCGCCGAGATCCGCGGCATCCCAGCTGGCAAGGACTGCGCCTCCCCATCGCGGCACACCGCGTTCAGCGACGTCGACTCGATGCTCGACTTCGTCGAGTTGCTCGCCGCAGAGACCGGTCTGCCGGTCGGGGTCAAGAGCGCGGTGGGAGAGATGGACTTCTGGCAGGAGTTGGCCACGCTGATGGCGCGTGGTGACCGTGGGGTCGACTTCGTGACCATCGACGGCGGCGAGGGCGGCACCGGGGCGGCGCCGCTGATCTTCACCGACTCGGTGTCGCTGCCGTTCCGGATGGGCTTCTCCCGGGTCTACGGCACCTTCGCCGAGCTGGGGCTGACCGACGAGCTGACCTTCATCGGCTCCGGCAAGCTCGGGCTGCCCGAGAACGCCGCGGTCGCCTTCGCCCTGGGTGCAGACATGATCAACGTGGCCCGTGAAGCGATGCTGTCCATCGGCTGCATCCAGTCGCAGAAGTGCCACACCGACACGTGTCCCACCGGCGTCGCCACCCAGAACCCGTGGTTGGCCCGCGGCCTCGACCCGACCTCGAAGGCCACCCGGGCCGCTGTCTACCTGCGCACCCTGCGCAAAGAGCTGATGAAGGTTTCGGCGGCCGTCGGCGTCGCCCACCCAGCGCTCATCACAGCCGCCGACATCGAGATCATGAACGGCGACTACGAGGCCCGCACCCTGGCCGGCGTCTACGGCTACAAGGACGGCTGGGGCGAGCTCGGCCCGCACCTCGCCGATGAGATCACGGCCCTGCTCACCACCAAGCGGACCGCCATCCACAAGCCGACCGTCTGACGCGCCGACAGCGACAAGCACCGCGCTCAAGGCTGCCCTGCGCGGAGCAGGAGCGTGGCACCAGCCGTTTTCGCCCTTACCCACCCACCTGCCCTTACCCCACGACCTGTCCGTGCCAAGGCGATGACAACATGACTGAAGAAGTGAGATTCAAGAGCGTCGTCGGCCCCGAACTGGCCGGGTCGCTCGACCTGCCGGAAGGCCAGGTCCGGGGCTGGGGAATCTTCGTCCACGGATTCACACTCGGCAAGAACTCGCCGGCCGCCTCGCGTGTCAGCAAGCAGCTGGCACGCGAGGGGATCGGGATGCTGCGCTACGACAACCTCGGGATCGGAGACTCCGACGGCGACTGGGGGGACGGTTCCTTCACCATCAAGGTCCAGGACACCGTCCGTGCAGCAACTTTGATGGCAGAGCGAGGAACTCCAGCAGACCTGCTGGTCGGGCACTCGTGGGGAGGCGCCGCCGCCATCGCCGCAGCGACCGAGGCAACCGGCATCCGCGCGGTCGCCACCATCGGAGCGCCTGCCGACCCCAGCCACGTCGAGAGACAGTACGACGCGGTCATGGAACGCGTTCTCAGTGAAGGATCGCACGAGTGGTTCGTCGGCGGGAGGACCCTGGTGCTCAAACGTGCCTTCGTCGACGACGTCCACCAAGCTCACCTACACGACCGGATTCGCGAATTGCACCTGCCGCTACTCGTCATGCACTCGCCTACCGACAACACCGTCGACATCGCCCACGCCGGGGAGATCTTCCGCGAGGCACGACACCCGCGCAGCTTCGTCTCGCTCGAAGGAGCAGACCATCTCCTGACCGCACGAGGACAAGCGCAACGAGCCGCTCACATCATCAGCGCCTGGGCCGACCAGTACATCCACGAGAGGTCACGGCCCGGAGGAAAAGACATGTGAGGTGGCTACTGATGCCGGTGAAGGAGCTGACCGAGACGTAGTCAAGGCCGCCGACGGTAATGTCGCGCTCGCTGCCCTTGGAGGGTTCACCGCCGGCGACGAAGGCGTGGGCCAGCACGGCGCTGCGGGTGCCGTGCGGGTAAGTGGCGAGGTCGGCGCGATGCCGTAGACGGCCACGGTGCCGTGCTCGTCGTCCAGCAGGACCGGGCGGGTGCAGGCCGCCGGGTCGGTCCGCAGGTGCACACCGGCCCGGGCCAGCACGCTGGCGCCGACACCGAGCCGGTGTGCCGAGTCGTGGTTTCCGCTGATCATGATGATGGGGATGCCCAGGGCGGCAAACTGGCCCAGCGCGCTGTCGAAGAGGCGCACGGCATCCAGGCTGGGGATGGCTCGGTCGTAGATGTCCCCGGCCACGAGGATGGCGTCGACAGCATGGTCGCGGGCCGTGTCATGTATGTGGGTGAGGAAAGCGCGCTGCGCGTCGATCAGGTCGGCTTCATGGAACCGGCGCCCCAGATGTCAGTCCGAGGTGTGCAAGAACCGCATGAGCACAGACCGTAACCACTGAGATGCGCGCGGCGGGGGGTTTTCCCGATATCGAGGGTGAAACCGGGGCAGGTTGAGGAGGGTGGACAGGGGCTGCCGCCAGCGGGCTCGATCACCTCCTGCTCCCGTCGGGCAGTACCTGGATAAGGAAGTGACCGGGGTGGGCCGCCGTCATGGAGCGGGTGTAGTCCTCGCGGGAGGTGTCCATGAACATCCCGGCGGCTCCCAGCGCGAGCTTGGCGTCGGCGCCCCTGGTCCCGGATGCCCGTTCCTGCAGGTCAGACCCGGCACCCGCCGTCGCACCATTCGTGCCAGTCGACCCTCCGACGTGCTGTGATGAGCCTCACCACAAACATGAGGGCCCCCTCGAGTAAGGTGGCCACGTCGAACATGAGGGCCCCCTCCGGATGATCGTCACAGTTCGGTACCCAGCCGATCCGGCTTCCCCGGATCACGGACAGGACGGCCGCCCGGTCAACGGAATTGCGGCACATCACAAGGAGATGACCATGAACAAGTGGATCAAGCGCGTCTCGACCGCTGTCGCTTCTACGGCGCTGACAGGCGGAGCCCTTCTCGGAGTCAGCGGCACGGCGTCAGCGGCGACGGGCTCGGAGCCCGGAGAGCACACACAGTCCGCAATCACCGCCTTCGCCACCAGCGGCGACCGCACGGACGGATACCAAAGCGCTCACCACGAGGCACAGGACGACAGCTGGGACGCACCCCGCGGCTGGTACACGAACGACGACCGCCAGGACCACTACGGGGAAGAGCGCTGGAACGGTAGCCACGTGTACGTCCGGGACGGGTACCGCTGGGACGAGGCGACGACGTGGCACCGCGTCAGCGCCGAGCGTTGGTACCTGGACCAGGTCGCGTGGTACGTGGACCAGCGCTGATGCGCCCGCAGGCCAGCACGGTCGGCTTGACCGGCCGCAACGACGTGGCTTTGGGTTGTGCCGTTGCGACTCGTCAAACCGACCGCTCGCCGAGCCGACATCGAGCGCGAGTCGGTGAAATCGCCGCCCGGCCGAACGGGAACAACATGCGGGAGCCGTGCGTGCTGCTCCCGTCCTCCGGTGCTATTGGTCGCGCCGGTGATACCGCCACGCCCCGTGCCTCGAAGCACACGGGGAGCGATCGCAGCCGGGCGACGGGAACGTGGAAGTGAGGGACAGTGAGATCGGTCAGAACCGTGGCACACGAGCTGCCCGTGCGACTTGTCGTGTCGCACGACCTGTCGGTGTCGATACGTGCAGAACTGGGGTACGAGGCGGATGATCCCTATGCCGTGCGTGCCCTCTTCCACACCCTGGACCAGAGCGGAACAGTCGAGTGGTTCCTCAGTCGCGACATGTTGGCTCAGGCCCTGAGCGAGCACACCGGGCACGGGGACGTGCACATGCGGCCGGCCAGTGACTCGGGACGCGATGTGGTGCACATCGTTCTCACGTCGCCTGCGGGATCGGCTCTGCTCGAGTTCCCCGCGCAAGGCGTGGAATCCTTCCTGCGTGAAACGTGGTCCGCAGTGCCGCCGGGGACCGAATCCAGCCGGTTCGACCTGGACGCCGAGCTGGCACAGTTGCTGGCGGGAAGCTGAACGCCTCCCCTGGATGGTGCCCCCCGTGGGACTGAGGGCCCGGATGCCGACCGCGGCACCGGGCCCGCCGCATGTCCCGCTGTATGCCGTGTATCCGACGTCTTATGCCCGGTTGCCCGACGTCGTCAGTCGCGGCTCATGCCTCCTCGCGGCACTCGCGGCACTCCTCCTCCGGGCACTCGAGAGTGGTGAGGGTCTGCTCGACCTGCTGGGGGGTCAGCGGGGGTTCGGGCAGCTCGTGGGCACACTCGGCACGGAAGGCGTCGAGCAGCAGGTGGAGGTGGCGGCGCCAGGCGTTGGGGGCGACGGCACGGGTGGCCTGGATGATCCCCACTTGGGACCAGATCACGAAGGCGATGTCGTCCGGAGTGACGTCGTCACGCAGGGCGCCCTGCCCCTGGGCGTTGCGGAAGATCTGAGCGAGCCGTTCCTTCGCGCGTTCCAACATTCCCCTGCCGAGCGCATGGACGGGCAGGCGGGCCGAGACCAGGTCGTTGAAGGCGCGGTCACAGGCCAGCAGTTCACAGAGCTTTTCCAGGTAGAAGCAGAACCCCTCCCAGGCGTCCTCCATGGCTGCGGCCTCTTCGGCTGCGGCGAGCAGATCCGTGAACTTCGCGGTGAAGAGCTCTTCGACCAGGTCGAGCCGGTGAGGGAAGTGCCGGTAGACCGTGCCGATCGCGACGCCCGCCTCACGGGCAACACCCTCCAGAGAAGCGTCCAGCCCCTGTTCGGCGAAAGCCTTGCGGGCAGCGGCCACGATCGCGTCCCTGTTGCGCTGCGCATCGCGGCGCAACGGTTTGGCCGGCGCCTGGGGCGCGGAGAGGACGTGCTGGTGACTCATACATCCAGACTAACATGAGGGGACCCTCAAATTAGATTGTGATCTTTCTCACAGTGCGGACGGAACGTGGTCCAGAAGCACGCACGCAGGGCGCGCCGAAGACGACGAGACTCCGGCTCAGACCGCTAGGACCAGCTGGGTGATGGCCCGTTGGGTTCTCCGTACGGCACCGGCCGGCCGGTGAAGGCGTCGTGCGGCTGCCTTCCTCCAGGCAGCCACCGGGACCAGTGAGCGGGTCGCCCTGCTGGGCACCGCCAGTCATGCGATCGGGACCACGCTGGACCTGTGCCGAACGGTCCAGGAGATGGCTGCGGTCCTGATTCCGGCGATGGCCGACTACGGCACGGTCGACCTTGCGAAGATCTGGACGCTGCGCTTCACCATGCAGTACAAGACGGCCGGGTCTCGGAGGCATGGACCATGCCCGAAGAGCAGGACATCTACGACGCCTACTGGACACCGTCCCTCGACACGCACTGCGACATGTGCACCGTCTCCGGCGTCTCTGCTGTCGCCGACACCTACGGCCTCGGCACGTTCGGCGGGTGGCTGGTAAAAACCATCAAAGATGACGGCGGCGGGCCGCGAGGTTCCTGTCGTTACACCTCACGGGCCTTGACTGCGGCCGGACGGAGCCGCGTTGTCAGCCACGGCCCCGTGCCACCACGCCTGCGCGGGTGGGACTGCCGACTTGGAATCTACGGTTCCGATCTCCACGTAGAGGCAGATGGGAGGCTCGGGGCCCGAAGTGCCTCCTTCCCTCAGGTCACGTACTGTGGTGGAGCGGATCACTCGCATGCCCAGCGCCGCCGCGAGATCGACGGGTAGCGGCTCGCCGTATAGGAGCCGTCGGCGACTCGGAAGCGATACGGGGGTCCCGAAGCCTTCGGCGCCGACGGACGACGAACAGACCGCGTTCCCCACCAATCCCACCGCCGCGGCTTGACGACACGGCAACGTGAGGCGCCTTCATGCACCGGCCGCACGTCTACCACCCGATCAGGCCCCCTCGACCAGACAAGCCCGTTGATCGGTAGGCGGATGGCTTCTCAGGCCTTGTAGGCGTGTTGAAGCATCATGATGAGGCCGCCGGCAAGAAAGAGGGCGACTGCTCCCAGAATGATGATTTTTGTGTAATCGCTCATTGTCATACTCGTGTTCCGTGTCGGAAATTTAGGGCAGTCCGCGCCGCGGTCTGCCCGTGGGCCTGCTGCGTGATCTGCAGATCAACCAGTCGGTCAAATGCCGTGCGCTGGGGCTGCCAACTGTTGCTCGATTTCTCATCGAATGCCCCCAACTGCCGCCGCCTGTTGATGGGTTGGGGGATATCAGGTCGGTGAGCGCCAAGCCGTTCGGACGCTCGGATCCTGCAGCGGCAGGTTGAAAACGCCCCATTCGCGGGCTTCAGCCCGTCGTCGCCGGAGCGACTCGAAGACCGTGAAACCGCACGTGGAGCCGGTGTAGGGCTGGTATATGGCAGGCGGTCGGCTGCAAAGCGTGTACCCATGGCCTGCCTCCTTTGGGGGTAGGTACGGGACCTCCACCCCAGGAATGGGTGGATCACCGAGACATGCCTCTGTCTCGGTGAGCGAATCGGGTAACTACCGCGGGCGGTGAAGCGGCTGCGACTGACGACCACTGCGATGGTCAGCGGAACGGTCACCGCGGCGGCCAGACCGAAGATCTTTCGGCATGGCCGGTGTCAGGCGACGCCTGCGACACCGGACGGGCCGAAGTAACGCGCGCCTGCCGTCACGACACGAGAGGCGCCCCGTTTCAAGGTTTGATCAGTCACATCACGGCGGCTGCTGCCGGACCAGATTCATGACTGAACCCGCCACCTTGGTCCGTACAGCTGCGAGGAGTTCGAGATGCGCAAGCTTGCGTCACTGTCCATGGCCACCGCCCTCGTTGCCGCGGCAGTGCGACGGTCTTCGCCGTACCGGCCGCCGGAGCGGCAATCACGCCGCGCCGCCGACGCACTCGGGGCGGGGAGGTGATGGGGGCGACGACGATCGCGCCGGTCGGCCCCCGGTCCGACCGAGTTGTCGGTCATGCTCGGCCCGGTCGATGTCGCCCTGCGCGACCTGGCCGGTGCGGGCCCCGAGCCGCCGGAGCAAGCACGGCACGCACGGCCGACCCACGCTCCCGTGCCATCAGCGCTGCCCCCGGTCGATCTTCGTGGCAGCATCGGGGACGGTCCGGCCGTGGACGGCGGGGCGACCGCCGTACGGGTCCTCGTCGCTCCACAGAGTCGTCGGGGCAGCCTTGCGGACCACCGGTATGACCTCGCTCGCGAACCGTTCGAGCATGGCGAGCTGCTGCTCGTGCGGGATCACCGTCGGGAGGCTGAAGGACTGAAGATCGTGTCCGAACACCTCGTGGAACCAGAGGATCTTCTCAGCGATCTGCTGCGGTGACCCGACCAGGACGGGGCCGCGCTCGATGGCGTCGTCGATGGTCGCGAACGTCATCTCGTTGCCGGGCGTGTGGTTCCCGGGCTGGTTGAAGTACGCCACGATCTGCTCGTACGTCGGCCCGAAGGCCTTTTTCGCCTCCTGGGTCGTGTCGGCCAAGTAGAGGAAGCCGGCCCCTGCGCCGACATAGGCGAATCGGGGGTCGTGCCCGTGCTCGGCGTACTCCGTGCGGTAGTGGTCGATGAGTACGGTGTAGTTGTCACGGGGCTGGATGGCGTTGGCGGAGAAGAGCGGGTCACCCCACTTCGCCGCGAGGCTCGCCGAGGTCAGCGTGGTCGCCGACCCGTGCCACACGCGAGGAGCACCGGCGAAGGGGCGCGGCAGGCTGGTGACCTCGGTCAGCGGTCCGCGAAAGCGGCCCTGCCAGGTGACCTTCTCCTCGCGCCACAGTCGGCGCAGCAGCTCGTACTTCTCTGCCAGCGCGTCCCACTGGTCGCCGTTGTCGATACCGAACATCGGCAGCTGACGCATTTCGTTGCCCTTGCCGATGACGAGCTCGAGCCGGCCGCGGGAGAGCTGGTCGACCGTGGCGTAGTCCTCGGCGACGCGCAGCGGGTCGTGGATCGACAGGACCGAGACGCCCGTCTGGATCCGGACCCGACTGGTGGTCGCGGCGATCGCACCGAGCAGGACCGTGACGCCGCTGGAGAGGAAGGCACCGGCGTGCCGTTCGCCCAGCCCGACCGCGTCGAAGCCGAACTGCTCGGCGTAGCGCGCGGAGGTCAGCGCCTGGGAGTACCGCTCGTCGGGGCGGATCTCGCGCCCGGTCACGGGGTTCTTGAGGTTCGGCAGGATGTCGAGAACTTGGAACTTCATGAGTGGACCTCCGGTTCTGCGCTGAACGTGCCCGTCGGGCCGACAAGGGACGGTGCGGTGGTCCTCCACTGCCGCAGCAGGCTGGTGACCGCCTGGCGGCCGGCGCGGTTGGAGCCGACGGTGGACTGGGACGGTCCGAAGCCGACCAGGTGTACGCGTGGTTCGTCGGCCACTTGGGTGCCGCGCATGGTGATCCCGCCGAGCTCGTTGCGCAGCCCAAGGGGCTCCAGGTGCGCCAGGGCGGCTTTGAAACCTGTGGCCCACAGGATGGCGTCGAGGCCCGTGAACGAACCGTCCGCCTCGCGGACGCCGCCGGGTTCGATGGCGGTGAACATGGGACGACGCCGCAGTGCCCCGCGTTCCTTCGCCGCCAACGCGTACGGAGTCCAGGCCAGGTCGGTGTAGGAGACGACACTACCGGTGGGCCTGCCCGCTTCGACGTCGGCGGCGACCTTGGCGACGATCTCACGGCCGGCGACCTCGCGCTCGAACTCGCCCTCGCGGAAAATGGGTTCGCGACGCGTGTACCAGAACGTGGTGGCCACCCGTGAGATCTCCTCCAGTTGCTGGAGCGCCGAGATGCCGCCGCCGACGACGGCGACCCGCAGGCCGGCGAACCGGCCGGCCGAGACGTAGTCATGGGTGTGCACCTGGATGCCGGTGAAGGTCTCCTGCCCCGGATAGTGGGGGCGGACGGGGTTGGTCCAAGTGCCGGTGGCGTTGATGACCGCCCGGGTGGTCCACGTCCCCGCGCTGGACTCCACCACCAGCTCTCCGTCGGGCTGGTCGTCCACGGTCCGTACGGAGGTAACGGTCACCGGACGCAGGATCGGCAGGTCGGTCGCCTGCTCGAAGGCGGAGAAATAGCGCGGTACCGCCATGCGGCTGGGCTCGTCGGGATCGACGGGTGGTTGCGGGAAGTCGGGCAGGTCGAAGATGCCGTTCACGGTTCCCATCCGCAGCGACTCCCAGCGGTGCTGCCACGCCCCGCCGGCCGCCGGTTCGGCATCGAGTACCACGAAGGTCCCCTCGACGACGGAGCCGTGCGGGCCGGTCAGGGCGCTGGCGAAGCCGCGGCGCTTGAGGTGGTAGCCAGCCGAGAGCCCCGACTGTCCGCCTCCTATGACCACCACCGTCGCGCGTCGGGCTGCTCGCTCGTATTGCGTCTGGCCCCTTTCCGGGGCGAGTGCGTCAACGTACATCGGGCCGGTCACCATCTTGAGGGCGTGCGCTTGCGCCGGTGGCGAGTCGCATGAGGTCGGTGGTGAAGTCGACGTCGTCCAGGGACCGCTCTGCTCGTGTGGCGTTGCCGCCGAACTGGTGGTCGTACCCGCTCCAGTTGCTGTCGGCGATCTGCCGGCCGGCTCCGCTGCGCAGCATAACGGAGAGCTCTTGTGCGGCTCGGGCGATGCGCTTGCCGAGGTCGGTCGATGCCCAGTCCTCGGGTGCGGCGTACAGGGAGGTGGGCACCGGGATGGTGCGCAGGAAAGCGAACAGCGGCCGGAGCTGGTCGTCGACGACCATGGCGTGTCGTGTGCTTTGGCCCGTCGCGGCGAGGACGACGGGTTTGGCGATGAGCAGGTCGTTGTCGATCAGGTCGGCGAACGACTTGAACAGGCCGCTGATCCCCGCCTTGTAAACCGGTGTGGCGGCGATGACCGCGTCGGCCCGGGCGAGCAGCTCCATGGCCGACTGCACCTTCGCGTTGAGCATGCCGGAGACGATGCTCTGCGCGATGTCCGTAGCGAGAGGACCGAGGTCCAGCGCGCGCACGGTGGCTGTCGTGCCCGACGCCCCGAGGGTGTCGACCGTCTTTTGGGCTATGCGGTCGGCGAGCAGCCGGGTCGAGGACGGATCGCTGACGCCGGCGTTGACGACGGCGATGGTCACCGAGGTCGCGGCGGAGGTGAGGTCGTTCATGTGGTGTCCCTCACGGGTGCTTTCGTGTGGTGGGCGGCGGTGGCCGGAGCCGCGGCGAGAAGTGCGCGGCCGAGTTCGCGCAGCGTCTGCAGTTGTTCGCGGGTCAGGGCCCGGGTCATCGCGGTCGTGACATGCCGAGCGTGTGCGCGGCCGAGGCGCCGTTGCACTTCACGGCCTTCGGGGGTGAGAACGATGCGGCAGGCGCGGGCGTCGTCGGGATCGGGCCGCCGTTCGACGAGCCCCCGCTTCTCCAGGCGGGCGACGAGCCGGGACACCCCTGCCTGGGTGAGCAGGGCGTCGTCGATCAGGTCGGTGATCCGCAGGCCGTCCCTCGCTCCGGCCAGCGCGTAGAGCACGCCGTACTCTCGCGGCGGGAAGCCACCCCAGTCGCCCTCGTACTCGAACTCTCGCGCGAGGGTCGCCTGGGCCCGGAACATCGCCTCCCAGGCCTCGTTCGCCAGTCGGCTGACGCCGCTCATCACAACGCCGCCGGGAAGCTGGCCTCTACGGCCGGGTCACTGTCCTGGTACGGCGAGGTGCCCGACAGGTTGTCGCCCCGGTTCGGGTTCGGGCGCGGCTGACGCGGCTCGGCGTCGCCGTACTTCGCCCTGACCAGGGTGGCGTGCGTCGGGGCGTCCGGGACACCGGGCTTACGGCGCGCCGCCATCTCCTTGCGCAGCACGGGCACCACCTCGGTGCCCAGCAGTTCCACCTGTTCCAACGCCATGTCGACCGGCAGGCCGACGGCGTCGACCGAGAAGAGTTGGCGCTGGTAGTCCCCGAAGCCCTCCTGGAAGGTGAGGACCTTCTCGATCACTTCCTGCGGGCTGCCGACGGTCAGCGGCGTGCCCGCCATGTAGTCCTCCAGCTTCGAGCCGCGGAAGACCGGATAGTTCTCGAAATAGGGCCGATAGGTCTTGACCGCGTCCTGGGAGCGCTTGGCGATGAACGCCTGGCCGCCCAGTCCGACGATGGCCTGCTCGGCGGTGCCGTGGCCGTAGTGCTCATACCGTCGCCGGTAGAGTTCGACGATCGGCTTGAAGTGGAAGTTCGGGGCCAGGATGTGGTTGGCGAAGAACCCGTTGCCGTAGTACGCCGCCTGTTCGGCGGTCTCAGGGCTGCGGATCGAGCCGTGCCACACGAACGGCGGGACGTCGTCCAGCGGGCGCGGGGTGGAGGTGAAGCCCTGCAGCGAGGTGCGGAACTGTCCCTCCCAGTCGACCACGTCCTCGCGCCACAACCGGTGGAGCAGGTTGTAGTTCTCCAGGGAGAGTGCGACGCCCTGGCGGATGTCCTTACCGAACCACGGATACACCGGCACGGTGTTCCCGCGGCCGAGCATCAGGTCCAGCCGCCCCTTGGCGACGTGCTGCACCATCGCGTAGTCCTCGGCGATCTTCACCGGGTCATTGGTCGTGATCAGGGTCACCGCGGTACTCAGGATGATCCGCTCCGTCAGCGCCGCGATGTGAGCGAGCAGCGCTGGCGGCGAGGACATCACGAACGGTGGATTGTGGTGCTCGCCCAGCGCGAAGACATCGAGGCCCACCTCGTCGGCCCGCCGGGCGATCTTGATCAGGTTGCTGATCCGCTCCGCCTCGCTCTGGGTGTGTCCTGTGGTCGGGTCGGGCGAGATATCACCGACCCCGAAGATGCCGAACTGCATGGTGCTCTCCCTGCTGATACATGACTTCGCATGCAAATCAAACAACATGACTGAGCATGTATTCCCCTGGAGTCGATCAGCGGCGCTGTGATCCCCGGCATAGCCCGTACGACGACTCGGACGCCGACGGCAGCCACCTGGCAGGACGGCACGGATCGGCAGCGCAGCGGCGCAGGGCGGTGAGGTCCGGGGCGGGCCGGGCCTGTCAAGGCGTGCGGGAGGTCTATCGCGGATGCCGGACACGCGACTGGCGGTGGCTGCGGCCCGCCCACTGCCGGGCACCACCGCGGATGTCAAGGCCTGGCGGGAATCCGACCTGGCCGCGCACGCCAAGGAGTGACAGTGCTGGGCGACGAGGCCTACATCAACGTGCTGTGATGAGGCTCATCATAAACATGAGGCACCCCTCGAGTACGCTGGCGGAGCCGAACGTGAGGACCCCCTCCGATTGGCCGGACAGCTCGGTGGCGAACCGCTTTGAATGGTTCGCATCACCGTTCACGGAAAGCGGCCCGCCGCCTGAAGCGCGGAATCGTGGCCCGTCACAAGGAGATGACCATGAAGAAGTTCGTAAGGCGCGTCTCGGTTGCTGTTGCTTCCATGGCGATCGCGAGCGGAGCCGTCCTCGGCTCCGGAGGCTCGGCATCGGCGGCGACTTCCGGACCCATCGAGCACAACCGGTCCTCGATCGGCAGTTCCGAGACCCACCGCGGCCGTGACGGCCACCACGCGGACTGGTACGGCCACGGTCGCGACCACAACGGGGAATGGAACGACGGCTGGGACGGACACCGTGGCTGGTACACGTACGACGGTCACCGGGACGACCACCGCGGTTGGCGCCACGAGAGCCACGACCGCTGGGACGGATACCGCCTCCAAGTCTGGGACGACGGCCGCTGGATCGATGTGACTCCGTTCCGCAACGGCAGTGTCGACTTCTGGTACGTGGACCAGCTCCTGCAGGCCCAGCGCTGATTCAGCTGCCCGGAGGACGGCCTGATCGGCCCGTACCGGCCCGCCAGGAGCGCATGGGCCCGCCCGGAGCCCGCAGGCCCGCCCTGCCGTCGGCGGTCATCGTCCAGTTGATGCACAGCGGCCGAGACGCAGTTCGAGGTCTACGTCTCGGCGCCCTCAGGTGACCGCTCAGCAAAAAAACCATCAGGCCCGCTGCGGTGAGATCGTCTCCCGCCCAAGCAGGCTCCGCACAGGAACCGCCTTCGCCGTCTCTCCTCTTCGATGGTTCGCACCGCCTCACCGTGGCCGTTGTTGGCCCACGACCCGGGACCGGGCGCGAGCGATCGGAGCGAACGGCGCAGCAGGCACCTCGGAGTGAATGACTGTGAAATCGTTGAGAACCGTGGCGTACGAACTGCCGTGCGGCTTGTCGTATCACGTGACCGGTCAATGCCGTTGTCCATGGGCATGCAATACGAGGCCGACGATCCCTATGCCGTCCGCGCCGCCTTCTACCCCGTCGGTCACGGCTGGACGGTCGAGTGGTTCTTCAGCCGTGACATGCTGGCTCAGGCCCTGAAGGGGCACGCCGGTCACGGAGACGTCCGGATGTGGTCGGGTGACGGACTCGGACGCGACGTGCTGTACATCGCCCTCACCCCGCCTGCGGGCTCGGCCCTAATCGAGGTCCCCGCACAGGGCGTTGAGGCCTTCCTGCGCGAAACGCGCTCCGTGGTGCCGCCGGGGGCCGAGTCCGGCCAACTCGACCTGGATGCCGAACTGGCGTACCTGCTCGCGGGAAACTGAACGCCTCCCGCACCACGATGCCGTCGCTGCCGCTGCTGGATGAGCCCTACCCGCCGGCGATGGGCCAGTACAGCCGGCCGCACACTCACCAGTGGGCCGCGAAGATCGCCTCTCTCGACGGCTTCGTGATCGTCACACCTGAGTACAACCACTCGGTGCCCGGCGCGCTGAAGAACGCCATCGACTTCCTGGCGGCCGAATGGGCCAACAAGTCCGTCGGCTTCGTCAGCTACGGCTCCACCGGCGGCACCCGAGCGGTGGAACACCTGCGCCTGATCGCCGGCGAGCTGCAGATGGCCGACGTGCGCTCCCAGGTGGCGCTCTCCCTCTTCACCGACTTCGAGAACTTCACCGTCTTCAAGCCCGCCGACGCTCAGGCCGATGCCCTCACCACCACACTCGATCAGATCATCTCCTGGACCAACGCACTCGCACCACTGCGCACCAACTGACCAGGGCGCCCCAACCTGATCCGGGGGCCGAACTCGCGGCACCCGCTCCCGGGCGGCGGAGACCTCCGTGAGGGCACCTCCACCATTACATGAAATGACCGCAGTGCTACTTAGAGGCACATAATTCGGAGAACGCCGTCCCCTGACAAACGGAAGGCCGCCGGTCGGCCAGCTGCGCGCGTAAGTCGTGGCGGCGGGGCGGGACGACCACCCGTCGGGCGCAGGCCGAATAGACGTTCGAGGTGCACACGAAGCCGCAGGGACGCCGATCCTGCGGCGGCATGGACATCCTTCACTGCCCACTCGACGGGATCTGGGGGCTTGGCGTCCTCAGGCCGGCGGAGAGCGGCGGCACCGCCTCCACGGCCGCCCGGTCCCGGGCTGCCCGGACTGTGGCAGCTACCGCTTGGCGCCGGGCCGACGGCCCGGTTCGCATGTGCAGCGATCCGTGACGCGCGGTGCGCTCTCGAACCGGCGTGCGGAAGTGATGCTCAGCCGCCTGGCGAGCAAGGAACCGTTCAAGCCTCTCGGCTTCGACCTTGCCGACACGACCGGGTGTTGGAGGAGAAGGCGGATCTGTTCGCCGCGCTGCGCAGCCGGTCACCCGGGCAGGCGGGACGCGGGCGATCACGCCGCAGGCGCGTGACGAGCATGGCATCCCGACCACCACCCGGGAGTGTTCGACCTCAAGCGCGCCTCGGACCCGATGCCGCACACGCTCCTCAGGGAGAACAGCCGGCTCTTTGACACCGGGGTCGTCCCGGTGCACGGGAGGCCCTCGGCCTGGGACCCAGCACGTTCAGAGTGCGTTCGCGAGCGCGGGCTCTTGAACCACCGACCACACCGTTCAGAAAGGCGGATCATCATGGAATTCGGGATCTTCGGAGTCGGCGACGTCACCCGCGACCCGGCTACCGGCCGCACTCCCAGCGAGGGGGAGCGCATCGACTCGGTCGTGCGCACCGCCAAGCGGGCGGACGAGGTCGGTCTCCCGGCTGGTGCGATGGTGGTGCGCGCCCCCGGCGTGCCAGGGCCAGATGAAGCCCCGCCGTCGACCCAGGTCGGCGCCTGCACTGGTGTTCTGAGGAGGCCTCGTACCTCATCTCGGCGGAGGCCGCTCTGTGTGGACTGGTCACTGACGGTGCGGTGAGGACCCTGCAGCCGGGCGCCCTCTCACATGCGTCGGGACGGCGTTCGATGCACGCTGGGGGTGGAGAGGACTTCTTGCGTGGGCACCCTGCACGACCCGACTGCCCCAGTATGCCCGAAATTGGATGAAGATCGAGAGTCGGCATCCTGGCGATGAGTCTCCCTTTACGCGAGTCGCGCGTGGACCTGGGGGCGGCCCAGGGCGCGGTCCGGTTCAGGGCCTGCCATCGCAGGGTTCTCGCCGGATGCCTGCTGTGATCGGCAGGCGGCAGCGGGAAGGAGACGTGATGGAGATCAAAGGATCGACTGCCCTGGTCACGGGTGCCAATCGTGGCATCGGCTACGCGTTCGCCCGCGCACTGATGACGCGGGGAGCAGCGAAGGTCTACGCCGGTGTCCGCGATCCGGCGAGCGTGAGCGACGAAGAGCTGACTCTCTGCGTTTGGACGTCACCGTGCCGGAGGAGGTTGCTGCGGCGGCCGCGGCCGCCGGTGACGTCACCATCGTGATCAACAACGCGGGCGTCGGAGGTCTCGACACCAAGCTACTGACGGGCTCCTTCGACGGCGCGCGCGAGGCGATGGAGATCAACTATTTCGGCACCTGGGCCGTCTCCCGTGCCTTCGCCCCGGTCCTGGCCCGCAACGGCGGCGGCGCTCTGATCAACATGCTGTCGACGGCCTCCTGGGCCTCCCGGCCGGACTACCCCGGGTATGCGGCCTCCAAGGCAGCCCAGTGGTCCTTGACGGGCGCGCTGCGGGAGGGCCTGCGCGAGCAGGGAACGCTCGTAATCGGTGTCCACGCCAGTTTCGTGGAGACGGATCTCAGCTCCTTCACGGACGCACCGAAGATCAGCGTCGAGGATGTTGCCGAGCAGACCATGGACGCTCTGGCGAACGACCGGGTCGAAGTCCTTACCGACGAGCAGACCAAGCAGGTCAAGCACGCTCTGTCGCAACCAGTCGAACGGTGAGACGACGCCGACTCGGCACGGCGGAGCCGCCGGCAGTGGATGGCCGCCTGGTTCCTGCCGCAGCTCGACGAGGTGCCGGATCACTGCTTGAGGACACCTCGGCAACACCGCAGCACAGGAGGATTCATGACTCTTGAGTCGCCTGCGTACGACTCCAGGGACCAGGCCTTGCTCGGGCAGACCCTCGTTGTCATCGGCGGGAGCGCGGGCATCGGGCTGGCGACCGCACGACTCGCCCGTGACCAGGGCGCCACAGTGGTCCTCACCGGACGGGACCCGGAACGGCTGCGCACCGCGGCGAAGGAGGCCGACGCCCGCAGCACCGCCGCCTTCGACGCCCACGACCCGGTGCAGCTGGAGCGGTTCTTCCAGCAGGTGCCAGGACCGATCGACCACGTGATGGTCACCGCGGGAGGCCCGTCGTACGGCCGCCTTCTGGACATGGACGCCGAGCAGGCACGCCGGGCGATCAGCGACCACATGGTGCTCGCACTCGAGGTCGCGCGCCACTGCGCCGGCACCGTACGGCCGGGCGGCACGCTGCTGCTCCTGGGTGGCACGGGAGCCCGCCGGGTCCGGGCCGCTCTCGGTGTCGCCCCCGCGGTCACCGCCGCGATGCCCTCGTTCACGGCCGGCCTCGCACTCGAGCTCGCGCCTGTCCGGGTGAACCTGATCGCCGCCGGCTTCGTGGACACGCCGTTGTCCGCCCGGCTGCTCGGCGACGCGCTCGACGCCCGTCGTGAGGAACTGCGCACCACGCTGCCGATCGGCCGCGTGGTCGTACCCGAGGACGTGGCGGCACTCGCCGTGCACATCATGACCAACACCGCACTCACGGGGGCGACCTACGACATCGACGGAGGCCAGCAACTCGTCGGCTGAGCCACACAACGATGGCGGTCATTTGCCGGGCATCGCGGTGGCCCGCGACTGTGTGCTCCCGTCTTGATCGCGGTACGGGGCGAGGAACGTCGTCAGCGCCGCGAGTACGTCCTGGGGGCCTTCCTCGGCCACCCAGTGGCCTGGTGCCGGGAATGACCACGCTACGCACGTCATGGGCGACGAGTTTCATAGTGCCGGCGACACCCTCGCCGAGGCCTCCGGCGCCGCCGATCGCGAGGACAGGCAGGGTCAGCGGACGGGCTTTGCGTTGCTGGTCCTGAGCGCTGGTGGTGTCGAGTGCCCGGTACCACCCGAAGCTGCCGCGCAGGGATTCGTGCTGGGAGGCGAGGATGCGGACGTAGTAGTCGACGGCGTAGTCGGGGAGTTTGCGTACGGCCTTGGTCGCGAACTGCCAGCCGAAGTAGATGACTCCGGCGGACAGGCCCTGCGCTCAGCGGTCTCGCGGCCAGTCCCCACGTATCCGCGGCTGCGAGGGCCGTCGGAAGAAGGGGCCCAAAAACCCCGCCCTATCGGCGGGAGCGGGCGCCACAGCAGCGAGGTGCGGGCGGTCAAGGTTCATGAGCATGCGGGTGTCTGCCCGGGGCGCGCCCCCGCTGCCGGTGACTGCTCCCTGGCCACGGGGCAGGCCGCCACGCAAGTCGCCCTGGTAAATGGGGAGTTCAATGGAAACAGCGAGGGCTCTCCAGCCGCCAGCGGGGAGGGCCGGTTCGGCCTGGCTGCGACTTCGGTCAGGTCCTGGCCACCGTGTCGGTGATGCTGACCACCTCGGTGACGGGCACCTCGTGACCGTCGTCGTCGACGTACCCCACATGGACGGGTGAGCCGGAGCGCGTCCGCCGCAACGCGGAGGGGCCCGAGGGACGCGGGCGATGGAGGTCGCCCCACTGCTGGAGTGCGGACATCACCACCCGCAGATCGCGCCCCGCCCCCGTCAAGTGATAGCTCTGCCGCGGCCTACTGCCCGGCTCCTGATAGGTCTGCGTGCACAGCACGCCGCTTTCGACAAGAAGCTTGAGCCGGGCGCTGAGCAGGTTCGATGCGATGCCCAGGGCTGACTGGATCTCGACGAACTTGTGGTGGCCGGCGAAGATCTCGCGGAGCACCAGGAAGGACCAGCGCTCGCCGAGTACCTGCAGACTGCGCTCGATGGAGCACGCCGGTTCGTCGTCCGTGGGGCCTGACCACTGCCGTTCGATTGACACTACCCACCTCCCACATGGTGCCGACTCCCGCATGCGTCGGCTGCGGCACGGTGCAGGACGAGTCTACCTCCTGAGTTTCATCTTGCAATTCAGGCCTCCGATCACCGCTTCGACCGGCACGCCTGCAGAAGCGACCACACGCCCCGGACCTGCCCCTACTGCAGCGCCCTGACCGGGGGCGACCTGCCGACACTCGGCACCGTGCACCGTCCACTCCGCAGGCCCCTGCACCTCCTTCAACGGCTGCAGCACTGTGCAGTGCCCAGACCAGTGCAGTTCTTGATTAATCCACTGAAATCCGATTTAGTCTGACTTGCATATATAAATCTAGACGTTAGCCTGGGACCCAGGAGCGGCGTGCTGGACGCGAGCCGCTCGGGAACGCCTGACTGTGGGATGCCCTTCTGGGCCGGATGGTGTGGCAGCGGCCGTCGAGCCGATCGCAGCCGGACTCCCCCGTTTGTGCCGGTCCTCCCGGCCGTCGGACGACCACTTACCGAGAGCCCGCCTGAACGGGGCGTGCCTGTTGCAAAGGAAGCACGATGGAGATCAAAGGATCAGTCGCCCTGGTGACGGGCGCCAATCGCGGCATCGGCCGTGCGTTCGCCCGCTCACTGATCAGCCACGGCGCAGCAAAGGTCTACGCCGGCGTCCGCGACCCGGCCGGCGTGACAGATGCCGACCTCGTCCCGCTGCGCCTGGATGTCACCGACCATGAGGACGTCGGTGCCGCCGCCGCCGTCGCGAACGACGTTTCCATCGTGATCAACAACGCGGGAGTCGGCGGCGCGAGCACCCGGCTGCTGGAAGGCACCTTCGACGGTGCACGCCAGGCGATGGAGGTCAACTACTTCGGCACCTGGGCGGTGGCCCGGGCCTTCGCCCCGGTCCTGGCCCGAAACGGCGGTGGAGCACTGGTCAACATGCTCTCGCTGGCGTCCTGGGTCGGCCAGCCGCAGTTCCCCGGATACGCGGCCTCCAAGGCCGCACAGTGGTCATTGACGGGTTCCCTGCGCCAGGCCCTGCACCCGCAGGGAACCCTGGTGGTCGGGGTGCATGCCGGTTTCGTGGACACGGAACTCAGCGCCTGGACCAACGCACCGAAAATCAGCCCCGCCACCGTGGCCGAGCTGACCATGGACGCCCTGACCGGCGACCGGTTCGAAGTCCTCGCCGACGAGGAGACCCGGCGCATCAAGGCCACCCTGTCGCAGCCGGTCAGCGCGCCATCCGGCACCTGATGCCACGCGGCGCCCGGCAGTGCGCCGGCCTGGGCCGGAAACGGCCGGCGCGCAAGGTCCTTGCGCAGGGCGTTGCGGACGTTCGCCGGCCGTGGAATCCCCGCCCCCGGCGCACGTCCGCTCCCCGGGTCTGCCGCCCTGGGGGGCACTTTCTGCCGGGGCCGCGGGGCGGCACGCGTGACTCCTGGCGCTTGTGGGGCAGCACCGCTGGTGGCCGGTGACCGGCGCGCGAGCACAACGGCCGGCCACCCGGCACACCTCACCACGGGGGACTCAGACTCGGGGGACACAGAAAGGAATGATCGATGGGCAGTTCCATGGAAGCGGCATTCTCCGTGGCCCAGACGGCCGTTGAGGCGGCCGGCGCCGGCGCCGCCATAGCCCTGCTGGATGCGGATGAGCGGGTGGTCGGGTGGACGCAGGCCGCCGAGCGGCTTGTCGGCTACGCGCCCGCGGACGTGGTGGGCCGCTCCGCTGCCCTCCTGCTGGCGGACGGCGAGGACCGGGCGAAAATCTCGGCCTTCTTCGAGCAAGGCACCGCCCCCGGCCGCTGGTCCGGCTCCGCGAAGGTCCGTCACCGCGACGGCCACAGAATCGACGTGCGCCTGTGTGTGCAGTCGCTGTCCGGACAGGACGGCCGGGCCCAGTGGGTCGTCTCGGCGAGCGACAAGGCCACGCCTCCCTCATGGGCGGCGCACGGAGCGGCGCATCCCTCGCTCCCTGGGGCGCTGCATCTGCCCAGCCGCCTGCCGGTCGGTGTCGCGATACGCGACACCGAGCTGCGCTGCACCTGGGTGAACGACACCCAGGGCCTCAAGGACGGCATCCCCCTCACCCGGCGGCTTGGGCGCACGCTGACAGAGGCGGCCCCCGGCTGCGAGGCCGAAACGCTCGAGGCGCTGATGCGCCAGGTGCTACAGAGCGGCGTCCCGACGCTCAACGTGGAATACCGGGCGTTCCTGCCGCCGCAGGCACGCAAGGAACGCACGCTGACGGCCTCCCTCTTCCGCCTCGACGACGCACAGGGCCGTGCCCTGGGCGTGTGCGCCGTGAGCGTGGATGTCACCGACAGCCGACGGGCCCGCGAGCGTCTGGCGATCCTGGGCGAAGCCAGCAAGCGGATCGGAACCACCCTGGACGTCATGCAGACCGGCCAGGAACTGGCCGACCTCGCGGTGCCGCTCCTCGCGGACTACGCCACCGTCGACCTGGCGGAGTCGGTTCCCCTCGGCGAGGGGCCTCCGGCCCGCCTCGGCCAGGGCGGACGCCCCCGCGCGTTCCGCCGGGCGGGCCTGGCCTCGATCCACCAGGTGGCCCCGGGCTCCCCAATCTCTCGAGGGGAGCCGGTCCCCGTCCCACCGGCGTCGCCCTTCGCCAGCGTCCTGCGCTCTGGACAGTCCCACTTCGAGCCGGTGCTGGACATCTCGCCCGGCACCTGGGCGGAGCACCACGATGCGCGGTCGGCGATTCACGACGGCTCGGCGCACTCACTGATAGTCGTCCCGATCCACGCGCGCGGTGCCCTGCTGGGCGTGGCGATGTTCGTGCGGACGGATGACCGTGCACCGTTCGAGGAGGACGACCTGCTCCTGGCCGAGGAACTGGTCAGCTGGGCCGCGCTGTCCCTGGACAACGCCCGCCAGTACGCGCGCGAACGCTCAGCCGCTCTCGCCCTGCAGCGCCACCTGCTCCCCCACCACGCAACGGGCGGGTCCGCCGCCGACGTGGCCTGGCGCTACCTGCCCGCAGACAGTCACCACGGCGTCGGGGGCGACTGGTTCGATGTGATTGCGCTGCCTGGCGCCCGGGTGGCCCTGGTCGTCGGAGACGTAGTCGGGCACGGCATCAACGCGGCCGCGACAATGGGCCAGCTCCGCACCGCCGTACGCACCCTGGCCAGCATGGACATGCCTCCCGATGAACTGCTGGCCCGTCTCGACGAGCAGGTCATCCGCCTCGCCGAAGCCGATGCCGACCCCGGGGACCCGGCCGGCGCAACGATGGCCGCCACCTGCCTGTATGTCGTGTACGACCCGGTGACCCGGTGTTGCACGATCGCGCGGGCCGGCCACCCGCCGCCCGCGATCATCGATCCGCGCAAAGGCGTCACCTTTCCCGATCTGCCCACCGGGGCGCCGCTCGGCCTCGGGCTGGTCCCCTTCGAGTCCGTGACACTTCAGCTGCCCGAGCACAGCGTGCTCGCCCTCTACACCGACGGCCTGATCGAGGACCGCAACGACGACATCGACACCGGCATGCACCGCCTGAGCATCGCCCTGGCGCAGCCTGGCCTCCCGCTGGACGAACTCAGCGCGTCGGTGGTGGACACCCTCTCGGCCAGCGCACCGGACGACGACGTCACCCTGCTCCTCGCCCAGACCCGCGCGCTCGGCCCGGACCAGGTCGCCTCCTGGCAGCTTCCGGCCGACCCGGCCGTCGTCAGCCGCGCCCGGGCCCTGGCCACCGGGCAACTGGCCCAGTGGGGACTGGATTACCTCTCCCCGTCCACGGAACTGATCGTCAGCGAACTGGTCACCAACGCCATCCAGCACAGCGACGGCATGATCGGCCTACGCCTCATCCACCACGAGTCGCTGACCTGCGAGGTCTACGACACCAGCACCAGCTACCCGCGCCTGCGCCACCCCCACACGATGGACGAGAACGGCCGCGGCCTCCTCCTCGTCTCGCAGCTGTCCCGCAGATGGGGAACCCGCCACACGCCGGAGGGGAAACTCATCTGGGCCGAACAGCCACTGACATCCAGTTCGTGACGCCGCACCCTCACACCCTTTGTGTCAGTCGGGGTGAGACCCATCGCCCCCGTAGGCGGTGACGAGGCCGTGCGGATGCCGCCTGGTGCCGCCCGGGCGGACGCAACTGTTCCACCGATCCCACGCCAGAGGATCCCCGTGAAAATTCCCGAAATACTGAACTGCGCCAAAATACGCCGAACCCCGGACTGCCCGCGTCCGTCGGACGAAGTGTGCAACTGGCGCCACTCATCTGACGGTTGGCCTGCCTCGACGTGTTCGGCGGTCGAGCCGTCCGCCTGGGCCTGCGTCCGAGCCGCCGGCAGGCTCCGGGGCCCGCCGCGAGCCGACGGCCGCAAAGACGGCTGCGGACGAACAGGAAGCCTCGGCCGATCGCCGCGGCGCCAGGCCCCTCACACCCCGGGCACGGCCGCTGACGCCGCTTTCCGGGCGGCAGGCCAGGCACTGCGCCCACCGCCGGCAAGCCGGCCGCGCCGCGATGGCGTCTTGACCGGGCGCGGACGAGAACCTGGCGGTGGGCCCGCGCACAGCATCGGCCGGAGATCATCCCGTCGGGCTGCGCCGGATGCGGCCCGGGTACGTTGCCGGACGGCGACCAATCCGTGCCGGTACACGTCAGGCGGCATCGGACGAGGCCCCCGACGCGTGCCGCCCGAGCCGGCCGGCAACCGTTTCCAGCAGTTCGTCGGAGAGGTGGGGATCGGCCACGGCCCGGGCCATGAGCATGGCGCCGACCAGGGCGCTGAGGGTGAGCATCGCCTCGGCGCGGGCCTGCTCGGAGTCGTCACCGAGGCCGGCGATCAGGTCGAGGTAGGCGCGGACCTGTTTCTCGTAGGCCTCTTTGAAGTGCTGGTCGCCGCGTCCGGCAGCGGCGCCGAGGGTAACCAGGGCGCAGCCGGTGGCCGGCGCGTCGCGGTGCTGTGGGGCGAGGTAGGCGCCGATGAGGCCGGCACGCGGATCCTGTTCGTTCTTCCGCGCGGCTCGCTCCATTTTCGCCGAGCCCTCGGCCAGGGCCACGGCCGAGGCCTGGGCGATCAGGTCGTCCCGGGAGGCGAAGTGCTTGTAGAAGCCGCCGTGCGTCAGTCCGGCCTCCTTCATGAGGTCGGCGACACCGGGGCGGTTCACGCCCTCGGCGCGGACCTTGCGGGCCGCCACCCGCAGCACCCGCTCACGGGATGCCGCCTTGTCCGCCTGCGAGTGCCCCATGTCGGGCCTCCCTTCGAGGAGCGGCGCATGTCGCCGGACGACTAGATGATTCACATCATACACATGACACAAAATGCCGATGCGATCTGCATCTATTTGACTTTCAAGATGATGGAGGTAATCCTCAAATCTGGATGTTACCTGTCATCCAGATCGGAGGAGACACCATGACCGAGACCTACGACCCCCGCCGCACCGCGGTCCTGCTCGTCGATCCCTACAACGACTTCCTCTCCGAGGGCGGCAAGATCTGGCCGCGCCTGGAGCCCATGGCGGCCGAGAGCGGCCTGCTCGACCACCTGCGCTCGGTGGTCGCCTCCGCCCGCCAGAGCGGCGTGCGCGTGGTGTTCGTCCCGCACCGCCGCTGGGAGCCGGGCGACTACGAGAGCTGGGACCACCCCAATCCCACCCAGCAAAAGATCCAGGAGCGGCACAGCTTCGCCCGCGGCACCTGGGGTGGGGAGTTCCACCCCGACCTCCAGCCGCAGCCCGGCGATGTCGTCACCCAGGAGCACTGGGCGCAGAGCGGGTTCGCCAACACCGACCTGGACCTCCAGCTCAAGCAGCACGGCATCACCCACGTCGTGATGATCGGCCTGCTGGCGAACACCTGCATCGAGTCCACCGGCCGGTTCGCCATGGAACTCGGCTACCACGTGACGCTGGTGCGTGACGCCACCGCGGCCTTTCTCCCCGAGGAGATGCACGCCGCGCACGAACTGAACGGCCCCACCTACGCCCACGCCATCGTCACCACGGACGAACTCACCGCCGCATTCAAGGGAGCCCAGGCATGACACTGACCGGAGAACTACTGATCGCGGGGGCCGGCGTGCCCGCCACCGCGGGAACGATGAAGGCGCTCAACCCCGCCACCGGAGAACTCCTCGAGCCCGCATTCGCCTTCGGCGGCCCCGCCGAGGCCGACCGCGCTCTGCGCCTAGCCGACGAGGCCTTCGACAGCTACAGCCACACCTCCCTGGCCCAGCGTGCCGCATTCCTCGACCTCATCGCGGACAAGCTCGAGGCGGTCAAGGACGAACTCGCACAACGCACCTCGCTGGAGACCGGCCTGCCCGCAGCCCAGTTCGAGGGTGAGACCCTCAGGGCCGCCGCGCACTTCCGCAAGTTCGCCGCCGTCGTCCGTCAGGGCCGGTTTCTCCAGGCCGCCATCGACCCCGCACAGCCGGACCGGCAGCCCGCACCGCGCATGGACCACCGGATGCAGAAGGTGGCCCTGGGCCCCGTGGTGATCTTCGGCGCCAGCAACTTCCCGATCTCCTACTCCGTCGCAGGCGGCGACACCGCCTCCGCTCTGGCCGCCGGCTGCCCCGTCGTCCTCAAGGCGCACAACGCCCATCCCGGTGCCTGCGAGATCCAGGGCCGCGCCATCCAGCAGGCCGTCGCCCAAGCGGGACTGCATGAAGGCGTCTTCTCGCTGGTCCGGGGCGCAGGCAACGAGATCGGCGAGGCACTGGTGGAGCACCCCCTGGCGCGGGCGGTCACCTTCACCGGCTCCGAGGGCGGCGGCATGGCCCTCTACCGCCGGGCCCAGCAGCGTCCCGACCCCATCCCCGTGTTCACCGAGATGACCAGCGTCAACCCGACCTTCGTCCTGCCCGCCGCCCTGGCAGCCCGGGGCGCACAGATCGGTGCCGGCCTTGCCCAGTACGCTCAGTACAACGTCGGGCAGGCCTGCCTGAAGCCCGCCATCCTCCTCGCCATCGACGGGCCCGGCTTCACCCAGCTGCGTCACGCGGCGACGGCCGAGGTGGAAAAGACAGCCGCGCGGACCATGCTCACGCCCGGCATCCACGACTCCTACACCCGCAACGTGCGGCGGATGGAGGAAGACGGCGCTACCCGGATCGGCGCCGGAGCGGCCCCAGTCCGCGCAGGGGACGGCCAGTCTCTGCTGCACGAGGTCACCGGTGAGCAAGTGCTGGCCGAACCGGCCCTGCGTGAGGAGGTCTTCGGCCCGTCCATCCTGCTGGTCCGGCTGACCGACATGCAGCAACTGCACGAGGTGGCCCGCGCCTTCAGGGGACAGCTGTCGGCCACCATGCACGCCGACGCACCCGACCGCGCCGCCGCCGCACAGCTCCTGCCGATCCTGGAGCGCCGCACCGGCCGCATCGTGATCAACGCCTTTTCCATACCGCAAGAGGTCTCCCACGCCTCCGTCCACACAGGCCCCTTCCCGGCCACCTCCGACAGCCGCTTCACCTCCGTCGGCATGAGCGCGATCGAGCGGTTCCTGCGGCCCGTCACCTACCAGGGCTTCCCCGACGAACTGCTGCCCGAGCCGCTGCGCGAGGCCAACCCACTGCACCTGTGGCGACTCGTCGACGGCGAACCCACACGCACCTGACCTCCACAGCCTTCCCGCCCCACAGGGCCCCTCCGCTCTCCCTCCCCCAACACAGCACCATGAACGCACTGTCCACCGGGCGAGCGGTCTCCGTGCCGCACGTCGTGCGCAGGCCATCACCGAACACCAGCAGACGCCCCGGCGAGGCCGGCTGTGGCTCGTCCCGCCGCCGCGGGACACCGCACGCACCGGGGCCGGACACCGAACCCACCGATGAAAGGAGCCCATTCATGACAACCAACGACCAAGCGGCGGCGCGCAGCGAACGCCGTGCCCGCGAAGACCTGCGCAAGAAGCTGACGGGCGTCTGGGAACTCGTGTCGTACACCGCGACAAGCGCCGACGGCCAGATCATCCACCCCCTCGGCCCCAGGCCACACGGGCTGATCGTCTACACCTCCCACGGCTACATGTCCGCCCAGCTGGGCCGCGGCGACCGCCCGAACACGGGATCCGATCGTCTCGAGGAAGCCCCGGCGGACGAACTGGCGCAGGCAGCGCTGACCTATGTCGCCTACGGCGGTCCCTTCCAAGTCGTCGACTCGTCGACCGTCAAGCATCACGTCACGACCAGTCTCTTCCCGAACTGGGTCGGACAACCGCAGGTCAGGACGGTCAGCTTCGAAGACGACCTCCTGAAGCTGAGCCTGCCCACCCCCACTCGCCTCTGGGGCACAGACCGCACCGCCGAACTCACCTGGCGCAGAGCGGACTGACGCCACCTCCCTCCCCCTTTCACGGCTGCGCTGGGAGGCGCATTTATGGTGAACGGGCGCGCGGTTGGGGCTGCCCATCGTTCACGCGGGCCTACCCACGGACGTGCCCGCCGGGTACAGCTGCGGGCCGCCGGGATCTGCTGCACGATCGGGGGGATCCAGACTCAACACCGCGACTGGCCACGTCTGCATCCCCAGCAGCAGCATCTCCTTACCACCATCGGCATCCGCCCCGGATAGAACCGACAACACCGCCGTTGTCAGAGCCAGGCGGAACAATCCAGCCATGGGCGAATCCCTCGCGACACAGCTCCTCAGCGCGACCTCGAGACGGCCTGCCCCGCCTGCGGCTACCTGGTGTGGGTCCGCTACTCGGAGGTCGTGGCCCAGACCGCCGTGACCTGCCCCTGCTGCGACACCCAGATTTGGCTGGTCGACGACACCGGCAGCGCGCAGAACGCGGGCGATGTCCTCCAGCAGCAGATCGCACAAGCTCTGCAAGGCCTCTTCCGGTGAAGTACCAGCAGCGCCTCCAAGTCGCCGTACGCGAACGCCTCCGTTGACATCCTCGCCCACCTAAAGGAGGGCGATTCCCGTCTGCCGCGCCGTTGTCGGGTGCGGCTCCGGGTGGGTTCCTGCTTCATCGCGCTGTGCCGGTAGGGATACCGGTCTTACCTGCGCTCCACGGGCTGACACGGCCAGTCCAGCCGCGTTCGCGACGTTGACCGCCGCGTTGATGTCCCGGTCCAGGACGGTCCCACAGGTCCCGCAGGTCCACTCTCGGACGTGGACGGGTTTGGGGCCGTCCTTGACGCCGCAGGCCGAGCAGACTTGAGAGGTGGGCTCGAAGCGTCCGATGCGCACGAAGGTGCGCCCGTACCGGCTGGCTTTGTATGCGAGCATGGTCACGAACTGCGACCATCCGGCATCGTGCACGGACTTGGCCAGGCGTGTGCGGGCGAGTCCCTTGACCGCCAGGTCTTCCACCGCGATGGCTTGGT
>NZ_JBVIJE010000045.1:0-36923 GCF_055581585.1 Streptomyces sp. NPDC031426 | reverse complement strand
ACGCCACTCCCGCAACTACCTCGCCTTTCTCGGCCTCGCCGCAGCACTGTGCTGCTACAAGCGACTCCTCCGCATCACCACATAGGACACCGTCTTATGCGTACTCGACGGCTTCCTCGCTGAACGGTGAAACGGTCGCACGGCTGGCCAGGACGCAGGCGCCACTGTCCACAATCTAGCCATGAGTTGCCGTGGGCGGTGCGGCGAAAACATGGTCAGGGCGACCGCTGGGACGTCGAGGGGGCATCGGCAGGTGTCGGCCGCGTTGTGGTGCGGGCATGCGTGAGTGCCATGCCGACGACCAGTCCGATGGCGATGGCGGTGACGATCGTGATGAGTTTCTGCAGGTCCTGGAAGCCTTCGATGACGTAGCCCCCGGCCAGGGTGGTCAGGCCGCGCAGGCCCAGCGAGCCGACGGTGAGGGTGAAGAAGCCAGGAAGGATGAGGATCAATCGAGGTGGGCAGGCGGGGTTGCGGTCCAGCAGATTGGCTGCGGCGGCCAGCAGCACGGCAGCGACGAATGTGCCGCCGGTCTCCCGAATCAGCTTGGTGAACAGTGACTGCGCCCCGACGGTGGCGTAAACCAGCACGAGGAGAGTCCCGAAGAAGCGGTGCGGAATTGCGAAGGCCAGGACCGTGCCGCCGGTGAAGGCGATCCCGCCCAGGATCAGTGCCCACTTGGGTAGGTCGGCTCTGGCGGCGGTGTCGAAGAGGGCGTTGAGGGGGGTTCCGGTGACAAATATGCCCATCAGAACGCCAAGGTAGAGCTGGACGAGCAGGAATATGGAGTAGACGAGCCGGATCGCGCCGGTGGTGATGAGGCCGACGGCCAGCTCGGTGGTCGATGCGCTCAGGAAGTCACCGGGCACGAAGTAGAACAGCGCCGGGAGCATCAACAGGACCGGGCCGCCGTGTGCCGGATCGCCGGCAAACACTTCAATGGTGACGACGGAGACGACGGCCGAGACCACCAGGGGGAGAATTTTGGACAGTCGCGGCGCATGGTCGGCGGCGACCACGAGTGCCGCGGCGATCACGCCCAGGACGGCTGTGGTGGTGATCTCGTACCAGGTGGGCTGGACCAGCGGGGCGAAGCCCAGGGAGAACAGCAGAACGCCGAGGAACTTAAGCCACCAGGGGTACGGCGGCGGTGCGGCTTCGATGCATGCCAGCCTGCGGCTGGCTTCGGCTACCCCGAGCTGGCCCGTCTTTACGTCGGCCAGGAAGGGCTTGAGTGCCGCGGCTTGATCGAGCCGGGACACCTCCGGGAAGCCGTGCACACAGACCGTGCGCATCCCGCCGTCGGCCGCGACGATCGAGAGCACGGCCGCTTCGGGCACGAGGACTACGGACGCCTGGCCTCCGAAGGCCTGAGCGCTGGTGCCCACAGCTCGCTCGATGGAGTAGGCGCCCTCACCGGAAGAACGCAGCAGCAAGGCGGTGAGGCGGGCCAGAAAGGCGGTCAGATCGTCCAGGCCGGCGGCCGCATGCCCCATGTCCGCCTCCTTTGCCAGCGCCGGGAACACCAGGGTGCAGGGCGCGAAAGGCGTCGTAGTCCCTTACGGCTTCAATCGATAGTTCGGGGGAAAGAATTGCACTGCCCATCGGCGGAAGTGGAAAATTTCGCTGCCTCCGTGTGATCGGAGGATCTCCACCGTCTGCCTGGCCTGGTCCTTGCCGCGCACCGGGACGAAGATCAGCCATTTATCCTGGCTTAAGGCAGCAGAATGGGCCGCGAGCGTTTCACTTTCGTAGCCCCCGTGCTGCAGCCAGCGCGTGAAGCGGCCGAGAAGCCCGTGAGAGGTTCCCTTGCTGTCCAGAAGTCGCTGCCCTTCCGGCCCCTTCAGCACGTTCACGTCAGACAGGTTGATTCCAGCTTGTTCCAAGTGATCACAGGTAGCCGCATACCGTTCTTCGTTATCCAGAACGGCAGCTACACGTTTCATGGGATACAGGTAGAATCGCTCTTCGTTGGTCCTTGGCCGACCCACATTAACCCCTTCGTGTTGCCTCTTACCGATCGTAACGAACTCAAATCTGCACGCCTCAGGGCTTTCGCGGGAGCACCGTGAGAACCCGGACAACGTGATCCCGGAATTCCTCCATGAAGTCTCGGAGGAAACGTTCGGTATGCTCGTCGACGACTTCGCCGTTGCTGGTGAAAACATCGGGCTTGAATCTGACATAGGCCTCCGGCGCATTCATTTGCGGCGAGTCACAGAAGCTTAGGACACCGCGCAGACTCTGCTGAGCGAGGGCAGTACCGAGGGCACCCGGGGACGCCCCGATCACAGCCGAGGGTTTATGCGCGAATGAGTTGCTCCCCCAAGGGCGACTGGCCCAGTCGATGGCGTTTTTAAGGGCGCCCGGAATGGATCGATTATACTCAGGGGTCACAAATAGGAGGGCGTCAGCGGAGGCGATGGCATCCTTGAGCGCCTTACCCTCGGCAGGATAGTCGCTGTCGTAGTCATAACTATAGAGGGGAAGATCCTTAATCGGAATCTCAAAGAACTCCAAATCAGCCGGGGCCAGTCGGATCAGAGCCTTCGAGAGCGTCCGATTGATGGAGTGAGTCGCCAGACTTCCCACGAAGTAGCCGACCCGGTACGTAGTCATCGGTTCCTCGATTCAATGCGCGTATTACGTTCTTTCGTATCGCCCGCTCGGGCGGGCAGGAAGTTGTGCAACGAACGAAACCACGGTCGGGAGCGGAGTGCGTGCTGACAGGTCCATGCAGGTGACTGCGTGCGTCCCCCGCGGCCCGCCCGCATTCTCGGCGCCGAGACAGTGGGCGCCGCGAACACAACCGTGCAAGCTGCGCGGGCGCTGCCGAGGCGGTCGATTGCTGCTGTGTTGCGGCATCAGAGGCGAGCCGGCCGGAAGCTCATCAACTCTTGCGAGTCGGTTTCCCGAGGCGGGTGAGTGCGGCTGTGACCAGGGCCTGGACGCCGGTGTCCAGTGTGGGCTGCAGGACCGGCGCGAAGCGGGGGCTGTGGTTGACCGGGATGTCCTGGGCCACGGTGCCGCGTTGCAAAGCGGCCCGGTAGGAGTCCGGATCGACGCCGCCCAGGGCCCAGTAGGTATACGGGGTGCCGAAGGCATCCGGAATCCGGCTGAAGTCCTCGCTGGCGCTCTGCAGCTCGACAGTGACCGCGCGCTCCCCGAACATCGCGGCGAAAGCGGCGGAGACCTCGCAGGTCACCACGTCGTCGTTGACGGTCGGCGGAAAGCGGGTGCCCTCCTCGATCTGCGGCGCGCGAGTCGCCCCGGAGGCGTCACACTCGGCATGGACGATGCGCCGCACGGCTGCCAGGACGGCCCGCCGGGTCTCGTCGTCGTATGTGCGCACGTTCACCAGCAGTTCGGCCGACTCCGGGATCACGTTGCCGCTTGAGCCCGCCTGGACGGAGCCCACCGTGACCACTACCGGCTGGGTGGCGGCCAACTCACGCGAGACGATCGTCTGGAGTCGCACGACGATCATCGCGGCAATCACCACCGGGTCGATGGCGGCCTGCGGTGCCGAGCCGTGAGCGCCCCGGCCATGGACAGTGATCTTCACATTGTCCGCCGCGGAGAGAAAGGATCCCGCGCGGGTGCCGACCTGCCCTGCCGGATATGGAAGCACGTGCTGGGCGTAGCCGACGTCAGGGCGAGGAATACAGTCGGTCAGCCCGTCGGCGAGCATCCGGTCAGCACCGTCCCCCGGCTCCTCGGCAGGCTGGAACAACGCGACCAGCGTGCCCTGCCACGCTCCCGGCGCGGCAGCCATGAGCCGCGCGGCCCCCAACAGACAGGCGACGTGTATGTCGTGACCGCAGGCATGCGCCACGGGCACCGGCCGACCGGAAGCGTCCATGGCTTCAGCCGTGCTGGCGTAATGCAGACCGGTCTCCTCAAGGACCGGCAGAGCGTCCATGTCGGCTCGCAGCAATACGGTCGGGCCCTCTCCGTTGGCCAGGACACCGATCACACCGGTGCCGCCGATCCCCTCGTGCACCTGGTAGCCGCAGTTTCTCAGGCGTTCCGCCACCCGGGCCGCGGTGCGGTGCTCCTGGTGTCCCAGCTCGGGGTGGGCGTGCAGATCCTTGTAGACCTCTTCGAGCTCGGAGCGGATGTCACCGAGCCCGGCCAGGACAGCATCCGCGGTGTCCTTGAGCGTCATGGCCGTGCACTCCTTCCTCCCTCTCGGTGGGTGATCGCAGCGCCCGTTCACCTCAGGGATCCCGGTCCTTGGACGACCCCGGCCGCCAGTCGCGGCTGCCTGGCAGCTTCCAGCCCCAGGTGGACGCGGCCAGCCGCAGCGAGATACCGACCGTGATTCCGGCGAGGACGCCTGCGGTGGGTGCGCCGAGCCGGCTGCAGAGGACCATCACCCCGCTCACCACGATCGCGACGGTCGCGTACAACGGGGTGCCGCCGAAGATGGAAGGGGTCCGCGCGAGCAGCAGGTCCCGGATCGCCCCGCCGCCGACCGCTGTGATGGTGCCCAGCAGCACGGCCGGCAGCCAGCCCAGGCCGACAGCGAGGGTCTTCTGCGCCCCGGCGACCGCCCAGACGCTCAGCGCCGCGGCATCCAGGAAATTAAAGGCCCAACCGGACGTGTGGCGGCTCAGATCGGCTACGAAAGCCAGCAGGGTGCCTGCAGTGGCTACCGTGAGATAGGTGTAGTCGGTCAAGGCCACGGGCGTGCCGTGCTGCAACAGGGTGTCGCGGAGGATTCCACCGCCCAGGCCGGAGACGATGCCGATGACCAGGAAGCCGAACAGATCCAGACGACTGGCCCGGGCCAGCACCCCGCCGAGCGTGCCGTTGGCGAACACCCCGCTCAGGTCCAGCGCCCGGGTCAGCTCGGTCACGCTTTCAGGCGACAGCGACCGGGCCACAGACACCAGCGTCTCCCTTCACGCTTCCGCCATCGAAGCAGCCAAAGGCGCTACGTGCCCGCCGGGCATGGCATGCGAGGCAACTTCTCCAACCACTGGCCAGCCGGACTGCGACTGTGGGCGTCCGCTCGCAGGTCAGGTGCCGTATGGGTGGGTAGATCGATTGAGCAGAGGTGGACCACCCCCGAGCAGGGGGTGACCGGTTTCAACTGGCGGCCATCATTTCCGCACCAGGCACCCCGGACGGCCCAACAGACCGAGTGAGCTTCCAGCAGGCCCCTCAAACGAGTGCATCCGCACCAACTACGGACTGACCGTGCACGGCGGCATGCCGGTCACGTTCGAGGACCGCCCCGGTGTCATCGCCGAGACGAGGATGACCGCCTGCGAGTTCTCCTCGACGGGTATCCCGTCTCCTGCTTGGCTCCTCGGCTTTGCCGAGCTTGGCCAGCTTCAGCAACCCGCCCACGAGACCTCCAGCGCGCAGTTGCCGGGCAGCCCGGCGGAGGTTCGCGGAGCCACGCAGTCACGCACAAGCTGGTACGGACCTCAAACCCACTCAACTTCGGAAAAGATGCGCGGCGAAGCTTCGGGGCCTGGCAGCCGCGTCCGGGAGGGCGCCGACCGCGCCGACGGGCGAGGGACCGAAGCGCCGGCCGCAGCCAGCGCAGCCGCCACCTCGTCCTCACCCGCCCCCGCCAGCGCCTCCATCACCCGATCGAGTGCCTCGCCCACCTCAGTGCGCGTGACCACTCGAAGCCGGCGTCGGACCTGCGTTTTTGACCGTCAAGGGCAGCAACTTCTTGCCGGTGGGGCCGATTTGTATGGCCGTATCCATCTGCGGGCACACGCCGCAGTCGAAGCAGGGTGTCCAGCGGCAGTCCTCGACCTCCGTTTCGTCGAGGGCGTCCTGCCAGTCCTCCCAGAGCCAGTCCTTGTCCAGGCCGGAGTCGAGGTGGTCCCAGGGCAGGACCTCCTCATAGGTGCGCTCGCGGGTGGTGTACCAGTCGACGTCCACACCGAAGGGCGCGAGCGCCTTGTCGGCGCAGGCCATCCAGCGGTCGTAGGAGAAGTGCTCGCGCCAGCCGTCGAAGCGGCCGCCGTCGTCGTACACCGCGCGGATGACGGCGCCGATGCGGCGGTCGCCGCGGGAGAGGAGGCCCTCGACGATGCCCGGCTTGCCGTCGTGGTAGCGGAAGCCGATCGAGCGGCCGTACTTCTTGTCGCCTCGGATCTTGTCGCGGAGCTTCGCGAGCCGGGCGTCCGTCTCCTCCGCGCTCAGCTGCGGGGCCCACTGGAAGGGGGTGTGGGGCTTCGGGACGAAGCCGCCGATCGAGACCGTGCAGCGGATGTCGTTCGAGCCCGAGACCTCGCGGCCCTTCTGGATGACGTGGGTCGCCATGTCGGCGATCTGGAGGACGTCGTCGTCGGTCTCCGTCGGCAGGCCGCACATGAAGTACAGCTTCACCTGGCGCCAGCCGTTGCCGTAGGCCGTGGCGACCGTGCGGATCAGGTCGTCCTCCGAGACCATCTTGTTGATGACCTTGCGGATGCGTTCCGAGCCGCCCTCCGGGGCGAAGGTGAGGCCCGAACGGCGGCCGTTGCGGGTCAGTTCGTTCGCCAGGTCGATGTTGAAGGCGTCCACGCGGGTGGAGGGCAGGGAGAGGCCGATCTTGTCGTCCTCGTAGCGGTCGGCCAGGCCCTTGGCGATGTCGCCGATCTCCGAGTGGTCCGCGGAGGAGAGGGAGAGCAGGCCCACCTCCTCGAAGCCGGTCGCCTTGAGGCCCTTGTCGACCATTTCGCCGATGCCCGTGATCGAGCGTTCGCGCACCGGGCGGGTGATCATGCCGGCCTGGCAGAAGCGGCAGCCGCGGGTGCAGCCGCGGAAGATCTCCACCGACATGCGTTCGTGGACCGTCTCGGCCAGGGGGACGAGGGGCTGCTTGGGGTACGGCCACTCGTCCAGGTCCATGACCGTGTGCTTGGACACGCGCCAGGGGACACCGCTCTTGTTCGGGACCACGCGGGCGATACGGCCGTCCGGCAGGTACTCGACGTCATAGAACGCCGGGACGTACACCCCGCCCGTCCTGGCCAGGCGGAACAGGGCCTCCTCGCGGCCGCCGGGGCGGCCCTCGGCCTTCCACTCGCGGATGATCCGGGTCATGTCGAGCACGGCCTGCTCGCCGTCGCCGATGACCGCCGCGTCGATGAAGTCGGCGATCGGCTCGGGGTTGAACGCCGCGTGGCCGCCGGCCAGGACGATCGGGTCGTCGTCCGTGCGGTCCTTGGACTCCAGGGGGATTCCGGCCAGGTCCAGGGCGGCGAGCATGTTGGTGTAGCCCAGCTCCGTGGAGAAGCTGAGGCCGAACACGTCGAATGCCTTCACCGGGCGGTGGCTGTCCACCGTGAACTGCGGGACGCCGTGCTCGCGCATCAGCGCCTCCAGGTCCGGCCACACGCTGTAGGTGCGCTCGGCGAGGACGCCCTCCTGCTCGTTGAGGACCTCGTAGAGGATCTGGACGCCCTGGTTGGGCAGGCCGACCTCGTACGCGTCCGGGTACATGAGCGCCCAGCGGACGTCGCACTCGTCCCAGTCCTTGACGGTGGAGTTGAGCTCTCCGCCGACGTACTGGATCGGCTTCTGCACGTGGGGGAGCAGAGCTTCGAGCTGCGGGAAAACCGACTCGACAGGCATCTCGCGAACCTTCGTGAGCTGACGGGGGTGACCATCAAGCCTAACCCGCCCGGCGGGCTCCCCCGAACGCTCAGCCGGCCGCCCCGGACCTGATCTCCTTCCACAGCACCGGCAGCTCCGCCTCCGCCTGTGCCGCCCGTGCCTCCTCGCGGCCGTACAGCACCCCGTAGGTGAAGGTGCCCTCCCCCGCCGCGTGGGCCACCGCGGACAGCTCGCGCAGGGTCAGCCGGGTCATGACGCTGTCCTGGTGGTCGCCGAGGAGGGTGGTCAGGGACTTCATGGCCTTGGTGAGGGAGCGGGCCGGTTTGCCGAGGGCCGGGCCGGCCGCCTCGGCCGCGTACCGGGTGCGCTTGGCCTTCTTGCGGGCCTCGTGCACGGCGACGTCGCGTTCCTTGCCGGGCGGGACGCCGATGGCCTGCTCGACCAGGGCGGACAGGGTCGCGAGGTCCTTGTCCATGACCTTGGCGAGCACCTTCTCCGGCTTTTTCCCGGCGGCCTTGCGCAGCGGCGGGTCGGTGAGGAGTGCGTCCAGGGTGTCCAGCAGGGTCAGATAGCGGCGGGAGTCCAGGACGCCGGTCAGATGGGCCTGTGCGCCGCCGCCGCGGGCCTCGGCCCAGGAGGCGAGGCGTTCGTGAACCGGGCCGAGGACCAGGTCGGGCGGGAGGGCGTCCAGGGCGGCCGTCAGGCGTTCGGCCATCACTTCCTGGTCGCGGTCCACGCCCAGCTCGCCCGCGAGCCACTTCAGCTCGACCGCGATGGGGTCGGTGACGGCGCGGTCGAGGACGGAGCGGAAGCTGCGCAGGGTGCTGCGGGCGCGGCGGGTGGCGACCCGCATACGGTGCACGGAGTCGGGCACGTCACGGCGGACGGCGGGGTCGAGTTCGACCAGTACGTCCCGCTGGGCACGCAGATAGGCGAGCACATGGTCGCCGGCCGTCACCGGCGGCGCGGGCTTGCCCGTCCTACGGCGCTTTCCCCCTGTCTGCTCCAGGGCCCGGGCGAGCTTCGACGGCGACTTGGAGGGCCGGACGCCCGCCCTGCGCAGCCGTTTCTCCACCAGGTCCAGGAAGGCGGGGTCCCCGTCGTCGGCCAGTTCCACCTCGATCTCGGTCCACTGGGCGGCCCCGCCCTTCTTCGCGAGCCGCTCGGCGGTCACGGCGTCGATGCTCACCTCGGCCAGCAGGGTGCCGTCGGCGTCGACCAGGTGACGCACATCCCGGGCGGAGCGCAGCCGGACCAGCGGGACCAGTTCGGCGTCCCGGACCCGGGAGCGGACCAGGGCGGCGATCTCCTCCGGGACGGTGTCGGAGAGCGGGGCCCGGATCTCGTCCCGTACGCCCGGTTCTACCGGGAACTTCAGATGCCAGCCGGCGTCCGAGCCTCCGGTGCGGCGGCGCAGGGTGAGGGCTGCGGCGGCCAGGCGCTCGTCGGCGGTGTCGTAGTAGGTGGCGTCGAGCTCCACCAGGCCCTTGTCCAGGACGGCCGCCACTCCGTCGACGCCGGTCAGGTCGGGCAGCCCGCTGTCGTCGGACTCGTACTTGCGCTCGATCTCGCGTTTCGCATCCGCCATGGATCGAATCTAGTTGTCCGCGGGGTCGTGCGGCAGGGGCAGTCCCGGGTGAATGGCCGGAAGACTCCCGTCACCCGCCCGGTGAACGGCGCGCCCGCGTAGGCCCCCGCCCGATCGCCGGAGGCCTACGCCGACATGGGTCTTTGGACCTTGATCGACTGCAACAGTCCCACGGCCACCCAGATCGCGAACATCGACGAGCCGCCGTACGACACGAACGGCAGCGGGAGGCCGGTGACCGGCATGATGCCGAGGGTCATGCCGATGTTCTCGAAGGACTGGAAGGCGAACCAGGCGACGATCCCCGCGGCCACGATCGTCCCGTACAGCTCGGTGGAGTCGCGGGCGATGCGGCAGGCCCGCCACAGCACCACGCCGAGCAGGAAGATAATGAGGCCGGCGCCGAGGAAGCCCAGTTCCTCCCCCGCGACCGTGAAGACGAAGTCCGTCTGCTGCTCGGGCACGAACTGGCCGGTGGTCTGCGAGCCGTGGAAGAGACCGGCCCCGGTCAGGCCGCCGGAGCCGATGGCGATCCGGGCCTGGTTGGTGTTGTAGCCGACGCCCGCCGGGTCCAGGTCCGGGTTGGCGAACGCGGCGAAGCGGTTGATCTGGTACTGGTCCAGGATGTGCAGCTGCCAGATGGCGACACAGCCGATCACGCCCAGGATGAGCAGGCCGAAGATCCAGCGGTTGGAGGCGCCGGAGGCGAGCAGCACGCCCAGGATGATGGCCACCATGGCGAGCACCGAGCCGAGGTCGGGCATCAGCAGCAGGATCAGGCACGGTACGGCCGCGAGGCCGAGGGACTGCGCCACGGTCCGGTGGTCCGGGTACAGCTTGTCGCCCGCGTCCACCCGGGCCGCGAGCATCATCGCCATGCCCAGGATGATCGCCACCTTGAGGAACTCGGCGGGCTGGAGCGAGAAGCCGCCGATCACGAGCCAGTTGCGCTGACCGTTGATGGTGGCGCCGAGCGGGGTCAGGACCACCAGGGCCAGCAGGACCGACAGGCCGTAGAGGATCGGCACGGCGTTGCGCAGGGCGCGGTGGCCCAGCCAGAGCGTGCCGATCATGAGGGCGAACCCGATGCCGAGGTTCATCAGGTGCCGTTCCAGGAAGAAGTACGGGTCGCCCTGGTTGATCTCGGTGCGCTTGCGGGTCGCCGAGAACACCAGCGCGGACCCGATCAGGGACAGCGCGACGGCGGCCAGCAGTATCGGCCAGTCGAGCCTGCGGGCCAGCGAGTCACGGGCGAGGATCCTGGTCCAGCCGGCCCGCTCGGGGCCGTACCCGGAGACGGAGAAGCCGTTCGCGCCGGTCATGAGGGCATCCTCCGGCTTCCCCGCCCGGGGGTCCTGCGTGGTCGCCTGCGGGTGTTGCGGTTGCCCGCGGTGGGCGAGGGCGAGCTGGCGGGCTGCTGGTCGCTGCCGTTGCTGGGGTTGTTCTGCTGGGAGGCCTCGGCGTCCTTCGCCGGGTCGCCGTTGATCTTCGGGGCGTCGATCGTGCCGTCCGTGCGGACCTTCGGCAGGCCCTTCTGCGGCTCGGGCAGCAGCGCCTTCTTGTTGTCGATGGAGCCGTCGCCCTGGACGCCGTAGAGCGCGCTGTAGATGTTGCGCACGGCCTCACCGGAGGAACCGGAACCCGTACCGGCCTGGGAGATCGTCATGATCACCGAGTAGTCCTTGGAGTACGTGGCCAGCCAGCCGGTGGTCTGCTTGCCGTAGACCTCGGCGGTACCGGTCTTGCCGTGCAGCGGGATCTTGTCCTGCGGCCATCCGTTGAACTTCCACGCGGCCGTACCGCGGGTGATGACGCCCGCGAAGGCGTCGTCCATGCCCTTGAGGGTGGCCTGGCTGACCGGCAGCTTGCGCTGCACCTTGGGCTTGATCTCCTGGACGCTCTTGCCGTCGGCGCTGATGATCGCCTTGCCGATGGTCGGGGTGTACTCGCTGCCGCCGTTGGCGACGGCGCCGTAGATCATGGCCTCCTGGATCGGCGTGACGAGGGTGTCGCCCTGGCCGATGGAGTAGTTGATCTCGTCACCCTCGCGCATCTTGTTGCCTTCGAGGCAGTTCTCGTAGGCGATCTTCTCGACGTACGAGCCGTCCTTCTTGCCGGACTTGCACCAGGCGTCCTTGTTGGCCTTCCAGTAGTCGAGCTTCCACTGGCGGTCGGGGACGCGGCCGGTGACCTCGTTGGGCAGGTCGATGCCGGTCTCCTTGCCGAGGCCGAACTGGTGGGCGGTCTTGAAGAACCAGTCCTTCGGCTGGCCCTTCTTGGGGTTGATACCGCCGTCCTTCTTCCACTCGTTGTCGCCGAGGCCGTAGAAGACGGTGTCGCAGGAGACCTCCAGGGCGCGGCCCAGGGAGATATCGCCGAAGTTCTCGCCCTCGAAGTTCTTGAAGACCTGGCCGCCGACCGAGTAGGAGCTGGTGCAGGGGTAGCCGCCGTCCCAGGCGTAGCCGGCCTGGACCGCGGCGGCCGTGGAGACCACCTTGAACGTCGAACCGGGGGCCGCCTGACCCTGGATGGCCCGATTCAGCAGCGGGTAGTCGGAGTCCTTGCCGGTGAGGGCCTTGTAGTCCTTGGCGGAGATGCCGCCCACCCAGACGTTCGGGTCGTAGGTCGGGGCCGAGGCCATCGCGACGATCCGGCCGGTCTTGGCCTCCATGACGACGACGGCGCCGGAGTCGGCCTTGAAGTTCTCGCCGGTGTTCTTGTCGAACTGCTGGCGGGCGGCCTTCATCGCCTTGTCCAGTTCGTACTCCGCGACGCGCTGGACCCGGGAGTCGATGCTGGTGACCAGGTTCGAGCCGGACTCGGCGGCGTCCGACTTGGCCTTGCCGATGACGCGGCCGAGGTTGTCCACCTCGTAACGGGTGACGCCGGCCTTGCCGCGCAGCTCCTTGTCGTACTCCCGCTCCAGGCCGGAGCGGCCGACCATGTCGGAGCGCAGATAGGGCGAGTCGGTGTCCTTGGCCTTCTGGATCTCGGCGTCGGTGACGGGCGAGAGATAGCCGAGGACCTGCGCGGAGTTGGAGCCGCCCGGGCCCGGGTAGCGGCGCACGGCCTCGGGCTCGGCGGTGATGCCGGGGAAGTCCTCGGCACGTTCACGGATCTGCAGGGCCTGCTTGGGCGTCGCCTTGTCGGTGATCGGGATCGGCTGGTACGGCGAGCCGTTCCAGCACGGCTTCGGGGTCTTGGCGTCGCACAGCCGGACCTTCTGGATGACCTCCTCGGGCTTCACGCCGAGGACGCCTGCCAGCTTGGTGAGGACCGCCTTGCCGTCGTCCTTCTGCTTGAGCAGGTCGGTGCGGGAGGCGGAGACGACCAGGCGGGTCTCGTTGTCCGCGAGGGGCACCCCGCGGGCGTCCAGGATGTCGCCGCGCACGGCGGGCTCGACGACCTGCTGGACGTGGTTGCCGGACGCCTCCTTCTGGTACTGGGCGCCCTCACGGATCTGCAGGTACCACAGTCGGCCGCCGAGCGTGCCGAGCAGGGAGAGGACGAGGATCTGGATCACGACGAGCCGGATCTGGACCCGCGGGGTCCGACCGGTCTCGGGGATGTTGGTCACTGCGGCTGTCTCCCCCTCTCAGTGCGCGGGCGTCTGTGCGAGCGGTGCGGGTGTGCGCACCGGCTGCGCGCGTACGAATGATGAACGACCAGCCTGTGAACCCGCGTTCCACGAAGGCTGACCCGTTCGGGTGAACTCCGCCAAGTCCCCGGCCGCCTGACTCGCTCTCACAGCCGCTTGACCCCCTTGATCCGGCCGACCCGCGTGGAGCGGGTGCGCGCCTTGGCCTTCAGCGCGCCGAGGCCGCCGCGCTGGCTGCCGATGCGCAGTCCGGTGCCGGAGGAGAGCCAGCCGGCGGAGATGTCGCCGGCCTTGGCGGCCGGGCCGCTCTCGGTCAGCGGGTCGTTGTCGGCGCGGCGGGCCAGCCACATGACCCCGGGGACCACGAACGGGGCGAGCAGCAGGTCGTACAGGGCCGCCGAGAACAGCAGCCCGGGCAGGCCGACATGGCGGGCGGCCGTGTCGCCGACAAGGGCGCCGACGCCCGCGTACAGCAGCGTGGAGCCGATGGCGGCGGCGACCACGACGGCCATCGGGCCGGTCGCCGACTTCAGCCGGCCGTTCTCCGGTCTGATGAGCCCGGCGAAGTAGCCGGTGACGCAGAGCACGAGGGCGTAGCGGCCGGCCGCGTGGTCGGCGGGCGGGGCCAGGTCGGCGAGCAGGCCGGCGCCGAAGCCGACGAGGGCGCCACCCACATGGCCGTACACCATGGCGAGGCCGAGGACGGTGAGCAGCAGCAGGTCGGGGACGGCGCCCGGCAGATGCAGGCGGGCGAGGACGCTCACCTGGACCACCAGGGCCACGACGACCAGCGCGCTGGAGAGCAGGATCCGGTTGAGGCGCATGGGAAGAGTCAGCTCCTACTGCTGCTGGCCGGTCGAGTCGTTCGCGTTGGCCGACGGGGTCACCGTCACGGTCACCGTCGGGACCGGCTTGGGCTTGGCCGGCAGGACCTCGTCGCGCGGGTCCTTCTTCGGTGCCTGGACGACCACTCCGACGATGTCGAGCTTGGTGAAGCCGACGTACGGGGTGACATAGATCGTGCGGGTGAGGCCGCCGTTGGAGGGCTCGACGCGGGAGACCACGCCGACCGGCACACCGGGCACGAACGGGCGGTCGGCCTCCGAGCCGAAGGTGACGAGGCGCTCGCCCTTCTTCACCTCCGCCTTGCCGTTGAGCAGTTCCACGCGCAGCGGACGGTCGCCCTGCCCGGAGGCGAAGCCGAGTTCGTCGCTGCCCTCCATGCGGGTGCCGACGGTGAAGTCGGGGTCGTTGGCGAGCAGCACGGTGGAGGTGTCCGGGCCGACCGTGGTGACACGGCCGACCAGGCCGTCGCCGTTGAGGACGGTCATGTCGCGCTTGATGCCGTCGTTGGCGCCGGCGTCGATGGTGATGGTCCAGGAGAAGCCCTGGGCCGCTCCTATGGCGATGACCTGGGCGCCCTTGATGCCGTACTGCCCCTCGCCGGCGATCTTCAGCATCTTGTCGAGCTGGTTCAGGCGGCTGCGGTTGCGGTCGTCGCTGCCGAGTTTCGCCTTGAGGGCCGCGTTCTCCTTCTCCAGCAGGGCGAGCCGGTCGTGCCGGCCGCCGGAGGCGCGGATCGCGGAGACGGCGTTGCCGACCGGATCGACCGCGGAGGACAGGCCGTTCTCGACAGGGCCGAACACCGCGGCCGCGGCCTGCCGGGCGCCGTCGACCGGGGAGTTCCGGCCTCCGCGGATATCCACCGTGATCAGCGCGAACGCGATGGCGATCAGCAGGACCAGGAGCAGCCGGCTCTCTTTCGTGTCCCTCACGTGCGGCGGCCGTGCCCTTCCTCAATAGGAATTCGGGAGCCTCTTGGCGGGCGGTGTCCCGCGACGGGATACGCGAAACGCAAACCCGAGGGGCCCATTTGTGGGAGCTTATGCCTCTATATCAACGATCCGCCGCACGAGAGGAGAACGTCTCGTACGGCGGAATCGAAGAGTTACGTCATCTGCGCGGCTGGGCGTCCAGGACCTGCTGCAGCGCCTCGAACTCCTCGACGCACTTGCCGGAACCGAGCGCCACGCTGTCCAGCGGGTCCTCGGCGATGTGGATCGGCATGCCGGTCTCCCGGCGCAGCCGCTCGTCGAGCCCGCGCAGCAGGGCTCCGCCGCCGGTCAGAACGATTCCTCGGTCCATGATGTCGCCGGACAGCTCCGGCGGGCACTTGTCGAGGGTCGTCTTGACCGCGTCCACGATCGCGTTGACCGGCTCCTCGATCGCCTTGCGGACCTCGGCGGCCGAGATGACCACGGTCTTGGGCAGCCCGGACACCAGGTCCCGGCCGCGGACTTCGGTGTGCTCGTCGGAGTCGAGGTCGTACGCCGAACCGATCGTGATCTTGATCTGCTCGGCCGTGCGCTCACCCAGCAGAAGGCTGTACTCCTTCTTGATGTACTGGATGATCGCGTTGTCCAGCTCGTCGCCCGCGACCCGGATGGACTGGGCGGTGACGATGCCGCCGAGCGAGATGACCGCGACCTCCGTGGTACCGCCGCCGATGTCCACCACCATGTTGCCCGTGGCCTCGTGGACCGGCAGGCCGGAGCCGATGGCCGCGGCCATGGGCTCCTCGATGATGTGCACCTGGCGCGCACCCGCCTGGGAGGACGCCTCGATCACGGCGCGGCGCTCGACGCCCGTGATGCCCGAGGGCACACAGACGACGACCCGCGGGCGGGCGAGATACCGCCGCTTGTGGATCTTCAGGATGAAGTAGCGGAGCATTCGCTCGGTGATCTCGAAGTCGGCGATCACGCCGTCCTTCAGCGGGCGGACGGCCACGATGTTGCCCGGCGTCCGGCCGATCATCTTCTTCGCTTCGGCACCGACCGCGAGGATCCCACCCGTGTTGGTGTTGATCGCGACGACGGACGGCTCGTTGAGTACGATTCCGCGACCCCTGACGTACACCAGCGTGTTGGCGGTCCCGAGGTCGACAGCCATGTCACGGCCGATGAACGACATTGAGTTCCCCATCCGGATTCATCTGGCCTTCCCGAGCTTTTGAGGGCATATCAGGTCGGCGAGGCGGGTGCGGTGACGCGAAGGCTTCCATCGTAAACGCGCCTTCGCGAACACTGCGCGAGGGTCTCCGCCATTGTCACCATGTGGCGGCCCGCCCCGCTTGTGGAGACGCTCCATCGGTGGCACGCGTTCCCCCGAACGGCAAGGCATATGCCAAGGGACGGCCGGAAATGTACGGCCGCCCCTGGTCAGGCGCCACCGGACAGAGCTGACGCCCACTCAGAAAAATTACCGAAAACTCAAACGGCCGCGACTCACGCCCGGCCCGGGAAGAAGATCTTCACCTCGCGCTCGGCGGACTCCTCGGAGTCGGAGGCGTGGATCAGGTTCTCGCGGACGATCACACCGAAGTCACCGCGGATGGAACCGGGCGCGGCGGCGATCGGGTCGGTCGGGCCGGCGAGCGCGCGCACGCCCTCGATGACCCGCTCGCCCTCGACGATCAGCACCACGACCGGGCCGGAGGACATGAACTCGACCAGCGGCTCGTAGAACGGCTTGCCGACGTGCTCGGCGTAGTGCTGCTCCAGCGTGCCACGGTCCAGGGTGCGCAGCTCCAGCGCGGTGATCTGCCAGCCGGCCTTGCGCTCGATGCGGCTGATGATCTCGCCGGTCAGGCCGCGACGAACGGCGTCGGGCTTGAGGAGGACGAGGGTGCGCTGGCTCACGGGAGGACTCCTTCTGACGGTCGTCTGCGGTGGTGGGACGAGGTTACAGGGCGTGTCGGGCCGCCCGTCACACAGCGTCAGGTGCAGAGGGACCGGACTCCGCCTGGGCGGCGAATCTGGCCTTCGCCTCGTCGACCTTTCTGCCGAAGTGCACCGACGCCCACCACAGCGCCGCGAACACCGCACCCATGAAGTACATGGTCGGGACGAAGACGCCGGAGGCGATCAACGCGAGCTGCAGGGCCCAGCCGAGAGCCACCCCGCCGGGCCGGGTCACCATGCCGCACAGCAGCACACACAGCAGCATGGCGACGCCGCTGACCAGCCACACCGTGGAGACGGACAGACCGGGGTCCTTCATGGCGACGAGCCCGGCGAACCCGATGATGAAGAACTCGCCGATCAGGGTCGACGCACAGAGCGTACGCATCTACGGTCCTCAGCCTTTCCCCAGCAGCAGCCGGGCCTCGCCGACAGTGATCACGGAGCCGGTGACCAGGACGCCGCCGCCGGCGAACTCGCCCTCCTCCTCGGCCAGCGTGATCGCGGCCTCCAGGGCGTCCGGCAGCCGCGGCTCGACCTGCACCCGCTCCTCGCCGAACACCTCGACGGCGATCGCGGCCAGCTCGTCCGCGTCCATCGCCCGATGGCTGGAGTTCTGCGTGACGACGACCTCAGCGAAGATCGGCTCGAAGGCCTCCAGCAGACCCCGCACGTTCTTGTCGCCGCTCGCACCCACCACGCCGATCAGCCGGCTGAAGTCGAACGCCTCCTGCACCGCCTCCGCGGTCACCCGGGCGCCCGCCGGGTTGTGCGCGGCGTCCAGCACGACGGTCGGGGACCGCCGTACGACCTCCAGGCGGCCCGGCGAGGACACCGCCGCGAAGGCCTTGCGGACGGTGTCGATGTCCAGCGGCTCGGCGCGCTGCGCGCCGACGCCGAAGAACGCCTCCACGGCGGCCAGGGCGACGGCCGCGTTGTGCGCCTGGTGGGCGCCGTGCAGCGGCAGGTACACCTCGCCGTACTCACCGCCGAGGCCGCGCAGCGTCATCAGCTGCCCGCCGACGGCCACCTGCCGGGCGACGACCCCGAACTCCAGGCCCTCCCGGGCCACGGTGGCGTCCACCTCGACGGCCTTCTTCAGCAGCACCTGCGCCGCGTCCACCGGCTGCTGGGCCAGGATCACGGTCGCGTCCTGCTTGATGATCCCGCCCTTCTCACCGGCGATCTCCGCGGGCGTCTCGCCAAGGCGGTCGGTGTGGTCCAGGTCGATCGGGGTGATCACGGCGACGTCACCGTCGATGACGTTGGTGGCGTCCCAGGAGCCGCCCATGCCGACCTCGACGACGGCGACGTCCACCGGGGCGTCCGCGAAGGCGGCGTACGCCATGCCGGTGAGTACCTCGAAGAACGACAGCCGGTACTCCTGCTGCGCGTCCACCATCTCCACGTACGGCTTGATGTCGTGGTACGTCTCGATGAAGCGCTCGGCGGGGATCGGGGCGCCGTCCAGGCTGATGCGCTCGGTGATCGACTGCACATGGGGGCTGGTGTAGCGGCCGGTGCGCAGCTCGAAGGCGCCGAGCAGGGCCTCGATCATGCGGGCGGTGGAGGTCTTGCCGTTGGTGCCCGTGATGTGGATCGAGGGGTACGACCGCTGGGGCTCGCCGAGGACGTCCATCAGCGCGGAGATGCGGCTGACCGAGGGCTCCAGCTTGGTCTCGCCCCAGCGGGTGGCCAGTTCGGCCTCGACCTCGCGCAGGGCCTTGTCGACCTCCGGGTCCTCGGGCCGCGCGGGTACGTCTGTGTACGGCTGCCCGCCCTGGGTACGCAGGGTGCGGCTGCCCGCCTCGATCACGGCGAGGTCGGGGTCGCGGGTGGTTTCGGCCTCGATGATCTCGTCGAAGCTGTCGAGGGGATCGGGCTGGTCGGTGCCGTTCGGGTCGCTCACGGTGCCCAGTCTACGGAGCGGCACTGACATAGGTGGGCGAAGGCCCCCGGAACCGTGCAGTTCCGGGGGCCTTCGTCGCCGTGCTACGCCTGCGGCAGCTTCTCCAGCTGGGCCGTGATGCGGGCGATGTCCTCCTCGGCCTTGGCGAGGCGCGTGCGGATCTTGTCCACCACGTTCTCCGGGGCCTTGGCCAGGAAGGCCTCGTTGCCGAGTTTGGCGTTCGCCTGGGCCTTCTCCTTCTCGGCCGCCGCGAGGTCCTTCGCGAGGCGCTTGCGCTCGGCGGCCACGTCGATCGTGCCGGAGAGGTCGAGCGCGACCTCGGCGCCGGAGACCGGGAGGGTCGCCGTCGCCGTGAAGGAGTCGCCCTCCGGCTGCAGGCGCAGCAGCTGGCGGATGGCGGCCTCGTGCGGGGCGAGGGGCGTACCGTCGAGCGTCAGGCGGGCCGGGACGCGCTGGCCCGGCTGCAGGCCCTGGTCGGCGCGGAAGCGGCGGACCTCGGTGATGACCGACTGGAGGGTCTCGATCTCCCGCTCGGCGGATGCGTCACGGAAGCCACTGTCCTTCGGCCAGTCCGCGATGACGACCGACTCGCCGCCGGTGAGGGTCGTCCAGAGGGTCTCCGTGACGAAGGGGACGACCGGGTGCAGCAGCTTGAGCGTGACGTCCAGGACCTCGCCGAGGACTCGCTTGGAGACCTCGGCCGGCTCGCCGCCCGCCTGGAAGACCGTCTTGGACAGCTCGACGTACCAGTCGAAGACCTCGTCCCACGCGAAGTGGAAGAGGGTGTCCGACAGCTTGGCGAACTGGAAGTCGTCGTAGTGGGCGTCGACTTCGGCCACGACCGAGTTCAGGCGGGACAGGATCCAGCGGTCGGTCGCCGACATCTTCGCCGGGTCCGGCAGCGGGCCCTCCACCGTCGCGCCGTTCATCAGGGCGAAACGGGTGGCGTTCCAGATCTTGTTGGCGAAGTTGCGGGAGCCCTGGACCCAGTCCTCGCCGATCGGGACGTCGACGCCGGGGTTGGCGCCGCGGGCCAGGGTGAAGCGGAGCGCGTCGCTGCCGTACTTGTCCATCCAGTCCAGCGGGTTGACCGCGTTGCCGAAGGACTTCGACATCTTCTTGCCGAACTGGTCACGGACCATGCCGTGCAGGGCGATGGTGTGGAACGGCGGGGTGCCGTCCATCGCGTACAGACCGAACATCATCATCCGGGCGACCCAGAAGAAGAGGATGTCGTAGCCGGTGACCAGGACGGAGTTCGGGTAGAACTTCGCGAGCGACTCGGTCTGTTCGGGCCAGCCGAGGGTGGAGAAGGGCCACAGGCCGGAGGAGAACCAGGTGTCGAGGACGTCGGTGTCCTGGTGCCAGCCCTCGCCGGTCGGCGGCTCCTCGTCCGGGCCGACGCAGACGACTTCACCCTCCGGGCCGTACCAGACGGGAATCCGGTGGCCCCACCACAACTGACGCGAGATGCACCAGTCGTGGAGGTTGTCGACCCAGTCGAAGTACCGCTTCTCCATCTCCTGCGGGTGGATCTTGACGCGGCCGTCGCGGACGGCGTCGCCGGCGGCCTTCGCCAGCGGGCCGACCTTGACCCACCACTGCATCGACAGGCGCGGCTCGATGGTGGTCTTGCAGCGCGAGCAGTGGCCGACGGAGTGGACGTACGGCCGCTTCTCGGCGACGATCCGGCCCTCGGCGCGCAGCGCGGCGACGATCGCCGAGCGGGCCTCCAGCCGGTCCAGGCCCTGGAAGGGGCCGTGGGCCGTGATGACGGCGTGCTCGTCCATGATCGTGATGGACGGCAGGTCGTGTCGCTGGCCGATCTCGAAGTCGTTCGGGTCGTGGGCCGGGGTGACCTTGACGGCGCCGGTGCCGAACTCGGGGTCGACGTGGGTGTCGGCGACGACCGGGATGGAACGGTCGGTCAGCGGGAGCCTGATGAGCTTGCCGACGAGGTGCTGGTAGCGCTCGTCGTCGGGGTGGACGGCGACGGCGGTGTCACCGAGCATCGTCTCGGCACGGGTCGTGGCGACGACGATGGTGTCGTCCCCCTCGCCGTACTTCATGGAGACCAGCTCGCCGTCGTCGTCCTGGTACTCGACCTCGATGTCCGAGATGGCCGTCAGACAGCGCGGGCACCAGTTGATGATGCGCTCGGCGCGGTAGATCAGCTCGTCGTCGTAGAGGCGCTTGAAGATGGTCTGGACGGCCTGGGACAGGCCCTCGTCCATGGTGAACCGCTCACGCGACCACGCGACGCCGTCGCCGAGGCGGCGCATCTGCCCGCTGATCTGGCCGCCGGACTCGGCCTTCCACTGCCAGACGCGCTCGACGAACGCCTCACGGCCGAGGTCGTGCCGGGACTTGCCCTCCTTGCCGAGCTCGCGCTCGACGACGTTCTGCGTGGCGATACCGGCGTGGTCCATGCCGGGCTGCCACAGCGTCTCGTAGCCCTGCATGCGCTTACGCCGGGTCAGCGCGTCGATGAGGGTGTGCTCGAAGGCGTGGCCCAGGTGGAGGCTGCCCGTGACGTTCGGCGGCGGGATGACGATGGTGTACGGCGGCTTGTCACTCTTGGCGTCCGCCTCGAAGTAACCGCGCTCTACCCAGCGCTCGTACAGCGGGCCCTCTACATCGGCCGGCGCGTACTGGGTCGGCAGTTCGGAGTCGGGCGCGGGTGGCTGCTGCTGAGCGTTCTCGGTCACGGGGGTCAGTTTAGAGGTGTCACGGGCCGGTCCCGAAACGCGTTTGTTGTGTAACGGTGCGCCCCCCGCTGCCGTGTGATTCCTGGGCCTGGTCCAGGATGTCAGGAACACATAAGCATCTGGAGGGGAACCCAGAGATGAGCAACAACCAGCCGGGCCCGTACGGCGGGCCGCCCCAGCAGCCGGGTCCGTACGGCCAGCCGGGGCAGCCTGGTCCGTACGGCCAGCCGGGGCCCTACGGTCAGCCCGGCCCCTACGGCCAGCAGCCGCAGGCCCCGCAGCCCGGCTACGGCTACCCCCAGCAGGCACCTCCGGCTCCGCCGCAGCCGGGTTACGGCTATCCGCAGCAGGGCGGCGTGCCGCAGCAGCCGAACCCGTACGGCCAGCAGCCCTACGGCATGCCGCAGCCGCCGGCCCCGGCGGGCGGCAAGAAGAAGACGGGCCTGATCATCGGCGCGGTGGCCGTGGTGGCGGCCGTGGCGGTGGGCGTGGCCTTCGCGCTCGGCGGCGGGAGCGGCGGCAGCGGAAGCGTCGCGGACGACGGCCCGCACAAGCTGGTCGCTCCGGCGACGGTGGTCAACGGGACGTACAAGAAGTCGGAAGACGGCTCCTCCGACCAGGGCATGAGCCAGGACGACCTGAAGAAGACGGAGGCGCTCGGCGTCGCGAACCCGAAGGACGTGACCGCCGGCTACACCTCCGGCTCGGGCTTCACCGCGAAGAGCCTCAGCTTCTCCGGGGTGTACGGCACGGTCGACGACCCGGAGAAGGTCGTCGACGGGATGTTCGCGATGATGAAGCAGGAGTCGCAGAAGGACACCTCTGCCTCCAAGGGCAAGCTCGTCGGCAGCCCGCAGAAGGTGTCGCCTTCCGGCTTCTCGAACGGCGTCATGAAGTGCCAGTCCATCGAGAGCAGCGAGTCGGGCAAGACGATCACGATGCCGGTCTGTGCATGGGCCGACCACAGCACTGTCGCGTACGTCATCTCGTTCGACATGGCGGGAATGGCTATGGGGAAGAGCACCTCGACGGAGGACGCCGCCCAGCTGGCCGCGAATCTCCGCAACGACGTGCGGGTGAAGGCCTGACACCGCAGACGTTCAGGGGCCCCGGTCGGTCGACCGGGGCCCCTCCTCATGTCCGGGGGAACTACGCCGACTTCTGCTCCCCCGAGCCCCGCCCCCGCGCATCCCGCGGGATCAGGGTCGGGTTCACGTTGGAGAGGACCACATCCGCCGTGATGACCACGCGGGCCACGTCCTTGCGGGACGGGACCTCGTACATCACGCCCTGGAGGACTTCCTCCATGATGGCGCGCAGGCCCCGGGCGCCGGTCTGGCGGAGGATGGCCTGGTCGGCGATGGCCTCCAGGGCCTCGCGCTCGAAGTCCAGCTCCACGCCGTCGAGTTCGAAGAGGCGCTGGTACTGCTTGACCAGGGCGTTGCGGGGTTCTACCAGGATCTTGAGGAGCGCCTCGCGGTCGAGGTTGTGGACGCTCGTGATGACCGGGAGGCGGCCGATGAACTCGGGGATCATGCCGAACTTGACCAGGTCCTCCGGCATGACGTCCTCGAAGACGTCCTTCGCCTCCAGCTCGCGCTTGGAGAGGATCGTGGCGCCGAAGCCGATGCCCTTGGCACCCGCGCGGGCCTCGATGATCTTCTCCAGGCCGGCGAAGGCACCGCCCACGATGAACAGGACGTTCGTCGTGTCGATCTGGATGAACTCCTGGTGCGGGTGCTTGCGGCCGCCCTGGGGCGGAACCGAGGCCGTGGTGCCCTCCAGGATCTTCAGGAGGGCCTGCTGGACGCCTTCGCCGGATACGTCGCGGGTGATCGACGGGTTCTCGCTCTTGCGGGCCACCTTGTCGATCTCGTCGATGTAGATGATCCCGGTCTCGGCCTTCTTGACGTCGTAGTCCGCCGCCTGGATCAGCTTCAGGAGGATGTTCTCCACGTCCTCGCCGACGTAGCCGGCCTCCGTGAGCGCGGTGGCGTCGGCGATCGCGAACGGCACGTTCAGCATGCGTGCCAGGGTCTGCGCGAGGAGGGTCTTGCCGGAGCCCGTGGGGCCCAGCAGCAGGATGTTGGACTTCGCCAGCTCGATGGCGTCGTCCCGGCCGCTCGCGCCGCCGTTCTCGCCCGCCTGGACCCGCTTGTAGTGGTTGTACACCGCGACAGAGAGGGCCTTCTTCGCGGCCTCCTGGCCGACGACGTACCCCTCCAGGAACTCGTAGATCTCGCGGGGCTTGGGCAGCTCCTCCCAGCGCACCTCGCTGGTCTCCGCGAGCTCCTCCTCGATGATCTCGTTGCAGAGATCGATGCACTCGTCGCAGATGTACACACCGGGCCCTGCGATGAGCTTCTTGACCTGCTTCTGGCTCTTGCCGCAGAACGAGCACTTGAGCAGATCGCCGCCGTCACCGATGCGTGCCACGGTGTGCTTCCCCTTCGCCTGGGAGACGCCCGGACACTTTCGAGTCCAGCGGCTCCTGGTGCTGCCTTATGTCGACGGTACCTTGCCGGGCCCCGTGTTCGGGCCCCCCTTGGCAGGGTTCACTTTGACGTGCACCGTGCCAAGAGGGGCAAAGAGTATGCCGCGCCGCGTCAGCGGACGGTGGCGTTGTTCAGCTTGCGGGTGGAGATGATCTGGTCGACGAGGCCGTACTCCAGCGCCTCCTCGGCCGTGAGGATCTTGTCGCGCTCGATGTCCTCGCGGATCTTCTCGATCGGCTGGTTCGAGTGCTTGGCCAGCATGTCCTCCAGCTGCTCGCGCATCCGGGTGAACTCGTTGGCGATGATCTCCAGGTCGGAGAGCTGACCGCGGCCGGTGGAGCCCGCCGGCTGATGGATCAGCACACGCGAGTTCGGCAGGGCCATGCGCTTGCCGGGCGTACCGGCGGCGAGCAGGATGGCCGCCGCGGAGGCCGCCTGGCCCATGCAGACCGTCTGGATGTCGGGCTTCACGAACTGCATCGTGTCGTAGATCGCCGTCAGGGCGGTCATGTCGCCACCGGGGCTGTTGATGTAGATCGAGATGTCCCGGTCCGGGTCCATCGACTCCAGGCACAGCAGCTGCGCCATGACGTCGTTGGCGGAGGCGTCGTCGATCTGGACGCCCAGGAAGATCACGCGCTCCTCGAAGAGCTTCGCGTACGGGTCGTACTCGCGGATGCCCTGGGAGGTGCGCTCGACGAAGCGCGGGATGACGTAGCGGCTGTCGGGGCGGGGCCCTTCGTACATGCCGCTGGCGGCGCCGGGGAAGTTGCTCATGGGGTGTTCACCGTCCTGGTGGCGTTCTGGGGGCTGGGGTCGTGGCGGTGCTTGGCGTGGCCGGGCCGGTCAGGCACCGGTGCCGCCGCCTCCCGGAACACCCGAGGCGTGCGTGATGATCTCGTCAATGAGACCGTACTCCTTGGCCTCTTCCGGGGTGAACCAGCGGTCGCGGTCGCCGTCGCGGATGATCGTCTCGACGGACTGGCCGGAGTGCAGCGCGGTCAGCTCGGACATGGTCTTCTTCGTGCGCAGCAGGTACTGGGCCTGGATCTTGATGTCCGAGACCGTACCGCCCAGGCCCGCGGAGCCCTGGTGCATCATGATGTCGGTGTGCGGCAGGGCGAAGCGCTTGCCGGCGGTGCCGCCGGTGAGCAGGAACTGGCCCATCGAGGCCGCCATGCCCATGCCGATCGTGACCACGTCGTTCGGGATGTACTGCATGGTGTCGTAGATCGCCATGCCGGCCGTCACCGAGCCGCCGGGGCTGTTGATGTACAGGTAGATGTCCTTGTCCGGATCGGCGGCAAGGAGCAGCAGCTGTGCGGTGATCTTGTTGGCGATGTCGTCGTCAACCTGCTGGCCGAGGAAGATGATCCGCTCGCCGAGCAGCCGGTTGTAGACCTGGTCGCCGAGGCCACCACCGATGGAAGGCTCGCCGGCGGCTGAGGGCATCAGATTCGTCACGTATCCACCTGCTCGTCTTACGACGGCGCCGGGCCGTCTCATTGTTCTGCCTTTCATGGACCCTAACGCGATGGTCCCTTCGGGGAATCCCGGGAATGCGGGTGTTCGCCGGGGGCGTAGCGCTCCGCTGGGGGCGGTGCGGTTCGTGGGGGGGGTGGCGCGGGGGATCGTCGGGCCACGGGTGCGTGGGGGTTGTCCGCGCAGTTCCCCGCGCCCCTTCAGGCGGCTGCTCCCCCGCATACGACACAGGCCCCCGGGAGACACTCCCGGGGGCCTGTGTACGCGCTTCAGAGGCGCCGTAGGGCCGGTCAGCCCTCGGTGGTCTCCTCGGAGGTCTCCGACGCCTCAGCGGCCTCGGTCTCCTCCTCGTCCTCGTCGTCCAGGTCGACGATCTCGCCGTTGGTGTCCTTCACCGTGGCGGCCTCGACCACGACGGCCAGGGCCTTGCCGCGGGCGACCTCGCCGACCAGGAGCGGCACCTGGCCGCCCTCGACGACGGCCTGGGCGAACTGGTCGGGGGACATGCCGGAGGAGGCGGCGCGCCGCATGAGGTGCTCGGTGAGCTCCTCCTGGTTGACGTTGAGCTGCTCCTTCTTGACCAGCTCGTCCAGGACGAACTGGGTCTTGATGCCCTTGACCGCGGCCTCGCGGGTCTCGGTGTCGAACTCCTCGGCGGTCTTGCCCTGGATCTCCAGGTACTTGTCGAGGGTCAGACCCATCTGGCCGAGCTGGTGGTGCTCCAGGTTGTGCTTGCGGGTGTTGATCTCGTCCTCGAGCAGCTTCTCGGGGACCGGGACCTCGACCAGCTCGAGGAGCTTCTCCAGGACGCGCTCCTGGGCCTGGGTGGCCTGGTCGAACTGCTTCATGTTCGCGAGGCGCTTGCGGCTGTCGGCCTTGAGCTCGTCCAGGGTGTCGAACTCGGAGGCGAGCTGCGCGAACTCGTCGTCCAGCTCGGGCAGTTCACGGGCGGCGACCTGGGTGACCTTGACGGTGACCTCGGCCTCCTTGCCCGCGGCGGAGCCGCCCTTCAGCTCGGAGGTGAAGGTGGCCTCGCCACCGGCCTCCAGGCCCTTCACGGCGTCGTCGATGCCGTCCAGCAGCTCACCGGAGCCGATGGTGTACGAGACGCCGTTGGCGATGCCGTCCTCCAGCACCTCGCCGTCGACCTTGGCCTCCAGGTCGATGGTGACGACGTCGCCGTCCTCGGCGGCGCGCTCGACCGGGGAGGTGGAGGCGAAGCGCTCGCGCAGCTGCTCGACCGACTTCTCCACGTCCTCGTCGGTGACCTCGACGGCGTCGACCTCGACCTCGATGCCGGAGTAGTCCGGGATCTCCAGGGCCGGGCGGACGTCGACCTCGGCGGTGAAGTTCAGCGTCTCGCCGTCCTTCAGCTCGGTGATGTCGACCTCGGGCTGGCCGAGCGGGCTGAGCTCGGCCTCGTTGACCGCTTCGGTGTAGAACTTCGGAAGCGCGTCGTTGACGGCCTCCTCCAGCACGGCGCCACGACCGAACCGCTGGTCGATGACCCGGGCGGGGATCTTGCCCTTACGGAAGCCCTTCACCGTGACCTGCTGGTTGATCTTCTTGTACGCCGCGTCGAGGCTGTCCTTGAGCTCCTCGAAGGGCACCTCGACAGTGAGCCGAACCCGGGTCGGGTTCAGGGTCTCCACGGCGCTCTTCACGGTTCGGTCTCCTTGTGGCTGACTTCTTGGATTCTGCCGGAGCCAGACAGGTCCGGCGGATTCGCCGCCCGGAGGAGTTCGTAGGCCGAGTGGGCCGGGACACACGGGCGCGCAGCTTGCATAGTAACCGCAGCCGGTCAGCGCCCCAAAAGGCGATCATCACGACGTTGTGAGCAGATGCGTGAGCAGGTGGTCGGGGTGGCGGGATTTGAACCCACGGCCTTCCGCTCCCAAAGCGGACGCGCTACCAAGCTGCGCCACACCCCGTCTGGTGCGACACGTAGGGTACATGCCCCCGCCGGTTACGTCGGCCGTATTCTCCGAGGCGGCGCGCGCGAGGCTCCGGGGATCAACTCGTTGGCCTCGACGGCGGGCGACCCGCTACGATGCCTGCAGTGCCGCGGTCACCGACCTGCGGCTCGCTTTGCGGGCGTAGCTCAATGGTAGAGCCCTAGTCTTCCAAACTAGCTACGCGGGTTCGATTCCCGTCGCCCGCTCTCATGGCTCAGGGCCAGGTCAGAGGATCTTTCCTCCGCCTGGCCCTGATCGTTTCCGGAGATCATTGACGCGCACAGCGCTGTGGCGCGCGGCCGACAGCCGCGGCGATGGCCCGAGCAGGCCTGATCGAGGTCGGGGCAGCCGTGGTCCTGCTGACGCGCCGGCCCCGGACGCGCCCGATCGAGGGACCACCGCCCGTCCGGCTGGAGCAGAGAGGGCCACGGAAGGCCGTGCCCCTCAGCCGGTCCATGTCACGTCAGCCGCTCCGTGTCGCGCAGCGCCATCCCCGTGCGTCCCCCTGTGGGAAGTGGGTCCGCCGGCCCCGATCCGGTCAGAACTTGATCGAGCTGATGGAGTCCGCTATCGAGTTCAGGAAGCGGTCGATGGACGGGGCCATGCCGGTCGAGGCCAGGAAGAAGCCGAAGAGGACGGCGACGATCGCGGGTCCGACCTTGAGGCTCCCCCCTCTCAGGAGCACCACAAGGATGATCGCCAACAGCAGCACCACAGACAGTGAAATGGCCACAACTGATCACACCCTCGGTCGGTCCGCTCTCCCGGCCCGGAGGTACGGCCCGCGCACCCCCGCCAGAACCATCGTGCCACCAACCGGGCCCACCCATGCGGCCCGTGACGCAACGTCGGGCACCCGACGGACCACCGGCCGACGCGGGCGACCCGCCGCAGAGTAATTCGACCGGGCCGCACGCACATGACTCCCCCGGGAATTACGCGACTTCGTTTCCGCCTCCACACATCCTGTGCGCAGGTAATTCGAATTGATGACACAGAGGCGTCGTATGCCCTATTTAGTAGGGATGAATCGGGACATCGGGGGTGAACGAACGGCCCCCCGTGTGGGCGCCATCACGTAGACATGGATGGCAAGTTCGGAAAATCGGCGGGTATCCGAAGGTATTAACCAGGAATCGCTGCGGGGGTTTTACGAAATCCCGCAGACGACGCTAGGGTGCCTGAGATGTCTGACGCCGCCTCCTCCCCCGGCCAGAACCGCAGGCCGCTCCCCCCGGCAATGTCGCCGGCGGACGGAGTGCCCGGTCCCCGTACCCCGCTGAGTACGCAGGCGCGGCAGACGAAGGCGGACATACCCGGCAAGGAGCACGGCGGCAAGCAGCGCGACGCGTTCTTCGACAACGCCAAGTACCTGGCGATCGTGCTCGTCGCGATGGGTCACTCGTGGGAGCCGCTGAAGGGCGACAGCCGGATCCTGGAGGCCCTGTACACGGTCGTGTACTGCTTCCACATGCCGGCGTTCATCATCATCTCCGGCTTCTTCTCGCGCGGTTTCGACATGCGCCCGGACCGGCTGAAGCGGCTGATCACCGGTGTCGTGGTGCCGTACGTCGTCTTCGAGACGGCGTACCCGACGTTCAGGAACCTGCTCACGGGCTCGCACGAGGAGATCAGCCTCCTCGATCCCTGGTATCTGACGTGGTTCCTGGTCGCGCTGTTCATCTGGCGGCTGACGACGCCGATCTGGAAGCTGGTGCGCGCGCCGTTCGCGGTCGCCCTCGGCATCGCCATGCTGGCGTCCGTCACCCCGAACATCGGTGACGACCTCGATCTGCAGCGGGTCCTGCAGTTCCTGCCGTACTTCGTGCTCGGTCTGTGCACGAAGCCCGAGCACTTCCAGCTGGTGCGCCGCCGTGGGCTGCGGATCGCCGCGGTGCCGGTGTTCGCCGCCGCGCTGGCCGTCGGCTGGTGGGCGGTGCCGCGCATGAACACCGCGTGGTTCTACCACCGGGACTCCGCGCAGGAGCTCGGCGCGCCCTGGTGGTGCGGCCCGGTGATGACGCTCGCGCTGATGGGCTGCTCACTGCTGCTGACGGCCTGCTTCTTCGCCTGGGTGCCGGGCCGGAAGACGTGGTTCACGGCGCTCGGCGCGGGCACCCTGTACGGCTATCTGCTGCACGGCTTCCTGGTGAAGTTCGCCGACTACCGCGGCTGGTTCGACCACCCCTGGCTGCACCGCCCGCTCGGCGAGATCCTGGTGACCCTCGCCTTCGGCGCCGCCGTCACGCTGCTGTGCACCAGGCCCGTACAGCGCGTCTTCCGGTTCGCGATGGAGCCGAAGATGGAGTGGGCGTTCAAGCAGGACGCGGCGGAACTCACCCGCGAGCGGCAGCGCAAGGAACGTGAGCGCGAGAAGGCCGGCGCCTAGGACCCCGACCGCTCCCGCAGACCGAGCAGCGCGCGCATCCGGGTGTACTTCTCGGTCAGTCGTCTCCGGGTCGGCTCGTCCAGGACCGCCAGCCGCTCCGGGTCGGCGTTGTGCGCCAGATCGGCCTCCTTGACCAGCCGTGCGCCGTCCGTGGCGAGGATCCGCGCCGCATACGCCTCCGGCCCCTCACCCGGCCGCTTGGTGAGGGCGTCCACGATGGCCTTGGTACGTGCGCTCAGGGCCGCCTGTTCGAGCCACTGAGGGGTGAGCGCGTCGTCCTCGACGGAGTCGTGCAGCCAGGCCGCCGCGATCTGTTCGGCGTCCCCGCCCCGGGCGCGCACACCGGCGGCGACGGCGGCGAGGTGTTCGGCGTACGGCCGTCCCGCCTTGTCGGTCTGGCCCTCGTGGGCGCTGCGGGCGACGGCCTCGACCTCGGCGAGCGTGAGCTGTGTCATCGGCCCAGTGTCGCTCAGCGGAGCGTCGCCGTCGCCTGGCGGCAGATCAGGAGCAGGGCCCGGTCGTCGTTGACGTCCTTGGCGACCGCCTCGATGAGGTGCCAGGCCGCGCCGTGGAAGCCGCCGGTGACATAGCGGTCGGCCTCGCCGGTGAGCCGGTCGATGCCCTCGACGATGTCGCGGTCGGAGGTCTCCACCAGGCCGTCCGTGAACAGCATCAACACGTCCCCGGGCCGCAGCGAGCCCTTCACGGGGTCGAACTGGGCGCCGTCGTACACACCGAGGAGCGGCCCCTCGGCGGCCTTCTCCTCCCAGCGTCCGCTGCCCGCGCTCAGCTGCAGCCCCGGCGGATGGCCGGCGGAGTACAGCTCGTAGTCGCCGGAGTCGAGGTCCAGGACGAGATGGATGGAGGTGGCGAAGCCCTCGTCCCAGTCCTGGCGGAGGAGGTAGCCGTTCGCGGCCGGCAGGAAGGCGTGCGGGGGGAGGGAGCCCAGGAGGCCCCCGAAGGCCCCCGACAGCAGCAGGGCGCGCGATCCCGCGTCCATGCCCTTGCCGGACACGTCGGTGAGCACGACCTCCAGCGTGCGGCCGCCGTTGGTCCGGGCCGCCACCACGAAGTCCCCGGAGAAGGACTGGCCGCCGGCCGGGCGCAGCGCCATCTCGTGGTGCCAGCCGTGCGGCAGCTTCGGCAGCTTGCTCTGCACCCGGATCCGCTCGCGCAGGTCGAACAGCATGGTGCCGCCGCGCCGCCACGGCACCCCGACCCGGCTGCGGAACTGGGCGGTGAGCAGCCCGAAGAAACCGCATGCGGCCACCACCAGCACCACACCCGGGGTGACCCGGCTCGGCCCCTCGGTGTACGGGCCGAGCCGTACGGACTCCACGATCAGCGCGGTGGCGCCCGCCGCGTACAGGCCGAGCAGGCTCGCCGGACGCAGCAGCAGGCCGCCGGCGACGATCGGCAGCACCAGGGCGGCCGGTGAGCACCACACCGAGTCGACCAGGGTCACGGACATCAGGACGGGGATGGTGAGCAGCAGTCCGGCGAACGCGATCCAGTCGGAGCCGTCGCCGCGGAAGTAGTCCACGGCGCTTCTGCGCAGGCCGGTGCGGGCCCGGTGCCACTGCATCTTCCACCGGGCCGTGAACTTCTCGGCCTTCGCGCGCCGCTCTCGTCCTGCTGCCATTAGTTCGGGACCCTATCCATCGGACCGGCCGCTTGGCACGGGAGGTCCCACTTGTCCCCCGTGCGGGGCTCGACTTCGCGGTTCGTCCTCACAGTGAACGGCACGCGCGGCCATCGCGCCGCCGTCCGGGAGAAATTCGCTGGCTCGTCCCGCGGCGCCCTGGTACGCATGACTCATGGGGACCGACCGGGGAGCCGAGTTGCGGGTGCTGCGCGAGTCCGACTGGGACCGGTGGTACGACGTCCTCTACCGCGCCTTCGGCGCCTCGGCGGCACCGCCCGAGGAGCGCGAACTGGACAGGTCCCTCACCGAGTTCGACCGTTCCCTGGCCGCCTGGGACGGGGACGAGGTCGTCGGCACGACAGGGGCGTTCAGCTTCCGGATGACGGTGCCGGGCGGGGCCGCGGTCCCGGCGGCCGGCGTGACCATGGTGAGCGTGGCGGCCACTCACCGGCGGCGCGGGGTGCTGACCTCGATGATGCGCCGGCAACTGGACGACGTACGGGCGCTGGGCGAGCCGCTCGCGGTGCTGACCGCGTCCGAGCCCGCGATCTACGGCCGCTTCGGGTACGGCGCGGCCACCTTCCGGACGACCGCCGAGATCGACACGAGCCGGGTGACGCTCTCCCTGCCGCCCGGCGTGGCGGACGTACGGCTGCGCTATGCCGCGCCCGCCGACGTCCTCGACGCCTGCGAGGCGGTCTACGCGGCACTGGTGCCCCAGCGGCCCGGGATGCTGGCCCGGCAGCCCGGCTGGGAGCGGGCCGTTCTCCTCGATCCCGAGAGCGAGCGGGACGGGGCGTCGGCGCTGCAGTGCGTGGTCGCCGAACGGGACCGCGAGGTGACGGGATACGCCCGCTTCACCACCAGGACGGGCTGGGGCGAGAGCGGGCACGACGGCACGGTGCAGCTGAAGGACCTCGCCGCGATCGACCCGGTCACCGAGGCGGCGCTGTGGCGGTTCCTGTGCGGCATCGACCTGATGACGACCCTGTCGGTGAGGTCTCGGCCGGTCGACGACGCCTGGCGATACCTGGTCTCGGACACCCGCCGCTGCCGACCGCGCCTGAGGGACGACGCGTACGTCCGTCTCGTCGACGTGGGTACGGCACTGGCGGCGCGCACGTATCAGGCGCCGGTGGACGTCGTGCTGGAGGTGGAGGACGCCTTCTGCCCGTGGAACGCCGGGCGGTGGCGGCTGACGGGCGACGCCAAGGGCGCGTCCTGCGCGCGTACGTACGACACCGCGGAACTCTCCCTCTCGGTACGGGAGTTGGGTGCCTCCTACCTCGGCGGCGTGACCCTGCTGTCGCTCGCGGCGGCCGGGCGGGTGCGCGAGCTGCGGCCAAGCGCGCTGACGGAGGCATCGGTGGCCTTCGGCTCACCGGTCGCCCCGTGGCTGCCGCACGGCTTCTAGTGCCCGGTCACCTCTGCTGACAGGTGGGGCACCAGAAGAGGTTGCGGGCGGCGAGGCCGGCGGTGCGGATCTCGGCGCCGCAGATGTGGCAGGGCAGGGTGGCGCGGCGGTAGACGTACACCTCGCCGCCGTGGTCGTCCACGCGGGGTGGCCGGCCCATGGCCTCCGGGGTGTGCTCGGCCCGGACGGTGTCGATCCGGTTCTTCCGGACTCCCTCGTGCATCAGCTCGACGAGGTCGGTCCACAGGGCGTCCCACTCGGCGCGGCCGATGTCCTTGCCCGCGCGGTACGGGTCGATGCCGTGCCGGAACAGAACCTCTGCGCGGTAGACGTTGCCGACGCCGGCGACGACCTTCTGGTCCATGAGCAGCGCGGCGATCGTGGTACGGCTGCGGGAGATCCTGCGGTACGCCGCGTCCGGCTCCGCGTCCGCGCGGAGCGGGTCGGGGCCGAGGCGGTCGTGTACGGCCCGCTTCTCGGTGTCGGTGATCAGGGCGCAGGTGGTGGGGCCGCGGAGGTCCACGTACGCCGTGTCGGTCGCGAGCCGGAGCCGGACTGTGTCGGTCGCCGGGGGCGCGGGGGCGTCACCGAAGCCGACCTTGCCGAAGAGGCCGAGGTGGATGTGGACCCAGTCGGTGTCCCGGAAGCGGAGGAAGAGGTGCTTGCCGTGGGCTTCGGTGGCCGTGAGTTCCGCGCGGTCCAGAAGGGCGGCGGCGTCGGAGAACTTGCCCTGGGGGCTGGTGACGCGCGGGGCGGTCCCGAGGAACCGCTCGGCGTAGTCCTGGGCCAGCCGGTGAATGGTGTGCCCTTCCGGCACGGCGGGGTGTCCTTTCCTGCTTTTCGCCTACGGGTTGGGGGGCGGCCGCTGAGTGCTTTCCCACCCTCCCACCCGTCTCGCTGGGTCGAGAGGTGAACGAACAGACCGGACCGGAGCCCCAAGACGACGCCCTCACACCCACCGAGTCGGCCGGGAGCGCGCCCTCCCAGCCAACCCAATCAGTCGAGCGAGCGGCAAGACCACGGTCCAGCGCAGAGCCCTGACGAGCGCCCTCCCAGCCGAACGAATTGGGCGGGCGGGCGGCAAGACCACGATCCGGGAGCCCCTGAAGGGTGCCCTCCCAGCCAACCCAATCAGTCGAGCGAGCGGCAAGACCACAGTCCAGCGCAGAGCCCTGACGAGCGCCCTCCCAGCCAACCGAGCCGGGCGGCGGGTGGCAAGACCACGCTCCAAGACGCAGTCCCTGAAGAGCGCCCTCCCAGCCGAACGAGTCGGGCGAGCGGATGGCAAGACCATGCTCCGGGACGCAGCCCCTGAAGAACGCCTCCCAGTTCCACCGAATCAGTCGAGCGGGCGGCAAGACCGCAGTCCGGGGCGCAGCCCTGAAGAGCGGCCTTCCAGCCGACCGATGGGTGGGTGGGCAAGACGGGGGCTCGGGGCGGGGCCCCGGGGCCCGTTAGGCCTGCGGGTGGTGGGCCGGGATCGGGGGCAGGTCGCCCGTCGTCTCGTACGCCGACAGCATGTCGATCCGCCGGATGTGACGCTCGTCACCGGAGAACGGCGTGTTGAGGAAGACCTCGACGAACTTCGTCGCCTCCTCCGTGCTGTGCATCCGCGCACCCACGGCCACCACGTTGGCGTTGTTGTGCTGCCGCCCCAGCGCCGCGGTCTCCTCGCTCCAGGCCAGCGCCGCCCGCACGCCCTTCACCTTGTTCGCGGCGATCTGCTCACCGTTCCCGGAGCCGCCGATCACGATGCCGAGCGCGTCGGGGTCCGCGGCCGCACGCTCGGCGGCGCGCAGACAGAAGGGCGGGTAGTCGTCCTGGGCGTCGTAGATGTGCGGCCCGCAGTCGACGGGCTCGTGACCCGCCGCCTTGAGCCACTCGACGAGGTGGTTCTTGAGTTCGTAGCCAGCATGGTCGGAGCCGAGATACACGCGCATGCCACGAGTGTGACACGCCCCATTCCGCGCAGCAGCCTCGGGTGGCGGCACCCGCCGGCCGCCGGGGAACACCCCGCCAGACCTCGAAAAATGTGAACAGCGCCATAGAACCTCAAGGGAACCTCAAGTAACGATACGGATTCAGAGGTTCCCGAATCCGTTCGCCTCGGATTCACTGGACCGACTCGTACACCGCTCATACGAGCTGCTCCTCCTGGCGCAAAGGAAATCCGTCCATGACCCCTGGCTCGGGCCTTCAAGCAGGACTCAAGAACCGTCACCTGACGATGATCGCTATCGGTGGCGTCATCGGCGCCGGCCTCTTCGTCGGCTCCAGCTCCGGTATCGCCACCGCGGGACCGGGCATCCTCCTGTCGTACGCGATCGTCGGCACCCTCGTCGTCCTCGTGATGCGGATGCTCGGCGAGATGTCCGCCGCGAACCCCACCTCCGGCTCCTTCTCCGCGCACGCCGACCGTGCCCTCGGAAGCTGGGCCGGGTTCTCCATCGGCTGGCTCTACTGGTTCTTCTGGGTCGTCGTGCTGGCCGTCGAGGCCACCGCCGGCGCCAAGATCCTCTCGGGCTGGGTGCCGGGCATACCGCAGTGGGGCTGGGCGCTCATCGTGATGACCGTGCTGACCGCGACCAACCTGGTCTCCGTCGGCTCCTACGGCGAGTTCGAGTTCTGGTTCGCCGGTATCAAGGTCGTGGCGATCGGCGCGTTCATCGTCATCGGCCTGCTGGCCATCTTCGGCGTACTGCCGGGTGTCCACGCCGACAAGGCGTCCTTCGGCAACCTGACGAACCACGGCGGCTTCCTGCCGCACGGGCCCGGCACCATCCTCACCGGTGTGCTGCTGGTCGTCTTCTCCTTCATGGGCAGCGAGATCGCGACCCTCGCGGCCGGTGAGTCGGAGGACCCGCAGCGTGCGGTCACCAAGTCCACCAACAGCATCATCTGGCGTATCGGCGTCTTCTACCTGGGCTCGATCCTCGTCGTGGTCTCGCTGCTGCCGTGGAACGACGCGTCCATCGCCCAGCAGGGCTCCTACGTCGCCGCGCTGAACTCGCTCGGCATCCCCAACGCCGGTCAGATCATGAAGGTCATCATCCTGACCTCGGTGCTGTCCTGCCTCAACTCCGGCCTCTACACGGCCTCCCGCATGGCCTTCTCGCTCGGCGAGCGCGGTGACGCCCCGAAGGCGTTCGCCCGCACCACCTCCCGCGGTGTGCCGATGACGGCGATCCTGGCCTCGGTCGTCTTCGGTTTCGTGGCGGTCTTCTTCAACTACGCCTACCCGGACACCGTCTTCCTCTTCCTGGTCAACTCGTCCGGTGCGGTGGCCCTGTTCGTGTGGCTCGTCATCTGCTTCTCGCAGCTGCGGATGCGGAGGATCATCCAGCGCGAGGCGCCGGAGAAGCTCGTCGTGAGGATGTGGCTGTACCCGTACCTGACCTGGGCGACGGCCGCCTTCATCGTCTTCGTCCTCGGCTACATGCTGACCGACACCAAGGGCGAGAGCAGCGGCCGTACGACCGTGCTGCTGTCGGTGGCGGTGGCGGCGGTCGTGGTGATCATCGCCGTGGTGAAGCAGAAGCTCACGGCGGGCCGCCCGGCCCCCGCGGTCGAGGCCCCGGCCGACAAGGTCTCTGTCGGCTGATCCGCCCCCCGGCTGGACATGGCCGCACAACCTGACGCACCTGTCAGGTTGTGCGGCCATGCTGCGTGCCATGACCTCTGCGGACGACCGCCTGGACCTGCCCCTCCTCCACCCCGGGACCCCGGCTACGACGGCGGACTCGCCGGCTTCCAGCTCGGTTTCGCCCAGCGGCCCGCCGTGATCGTGCCCGCCCGCTCGCCGGCCGACGTGGTGGCCGCCGTGCGGTACGCGGCCGCCGAGGGCCTGTCCGTCGGGGTGCAGGCGACCGGGCACGGGCTGCCCGGCGGGTAGGAGGGCGGGCTGCTCGTGACCACCTGATGGATGGACGGGATCACCGTCGACCCCGGGGCCCGTACCGTGCGGGTGCAGGCCGGGGTGCGCTGGGGGCAGGTGGTCGCGGCGGCCGAGCCGTACGGGCTGGCGCCGTTGAACGGGTCGGCGCCGGGCGTGGGCGCGGTGTCGTACACCCTGGGCGGCGGACTCGGCATCCTGGCCCGGGAGTTCGGCTACGCGGCCGACCATGTGCGCCGGCTGGAGGTCGTCACCGCCGACGGGGAGCTGCGGCACGTCACCCCGGACTCCGACCCCGAGCTGTACTGGGCCCTGCTCGGCGCCGGGGACCGGAGCGCCGGGCTGTACGACCCCGAAACGCGAAAGAGGCTCGCCCGGGTCAAGGGGACCTACGACCCGGCGAACCTCTTCCGCAGGAACTACGGCGTCAGCGCGTGAGTCCTAGCTTGACTCTGTCGGGGATCTTGAAGCAGTGGAGGTCAACTGCCCAGCGTTCGCCAGGACTTCGCCCGGGCGATGCCGTGCTGGTCCAGGAA
>NZ_JBVIJE010000044.1:0-38313 GCF_055581585.1 Streptomyces sp. NPDC031426 | reverse complement strand
ACTTACGTGGTGCTGGCACTGCTCGTGGTTCTCCTTCGGGCCAGGATCATAAGCCTGGCTTCAGGGACTCCACGAAACGGGGTGCAGCTCAGTTCGATACTCATCGCTGGGTCGGGTGGCCCTGCGGCGGGCGATGAACGCGCGATGGGCCTCGATGGTCTCGGTGGGGTAGATCGCCTTGTAGCCCATCGTCGTGTCGAGACTCTTGTGCCCGCAGATCACTTGGGCGATGTGCGGTGGTAGACCGTTCATGATGGCGTCGGTGACGAAGATCCTGCGGAAGTCGTGCGGGGAGAAGACGAGCGGTTCGCCGCCGGCATCGGTCAGGCCCGTGGTGGCCAGCGCGTTGATCAGGAGCTTGCGGAGGGCTGTCGGGGTGAAGGCGCGGTGTTCGGTGCCGATATCGCGTTGGAACAGCAGCGGCATCGGCGGGTTCCAGACCCGCTCGTGGACGTCGTAGGAGGTCACCAGTGGGATCGCGCCGCTGCTTCCTCGCAGGCGGCGGACCATGGTGGAAAGGATGTCCGCCAGTTCCGGGCTGACGAGTAGGAGCCGTTCGCTGTCGGTTTTGGACGGGGCGACTTGGAGCAGGGGCATGACTTCGCCGGTTCTGGGGAGCCGGTATTCGGTAATGCTGTGGTGGGTCAGCTCCAGGAGCTCCTCGTTGCGGATGCCGGTCAGACGCAGGACCTCGATTGCGGCGAAGGCCCAGAAGGCTTCGCTCTCCTCGTAGGTGACGTTCCGTCGCCGCCCGGTCGAGGTCTCCTCGGCCCAGGTCAGGTGTCCGGCGGCCTTGGGCGCGACGGCTCTGCGCAAGGTTCCGGCGGTGTCGGGGATCAGGTCCCCGGGCCGGGTGTGCTCGGCGGCAGCCAGTAGTTCAGCTGCGGCGCGTCGCCTGCGGTCGGCGGTGTCGGCCAGCACTGGCAGGACGGGCAGTCGTTCGCGGGTGCGCTGGTCCATCCGCGCCTTGCGGTGTTTGCGGTCCTTGGCCTTGCTGATCTCCTCATCGCTGATCGGGCAGGGGCGTCGAAGGCGCAGCACGACCGATCAGGATGCCGTCCCGACCCTGTCCAGGTGAAGACGGCAGGGCGGCTGGCAGTTGTATGGGGCAGTTGCATGGGAGATCGCCCATCAAGCCTGTGCCCTGGTCGGATGATCCATCGGCACCCGCAGAGTGTGTCGCTCGCCTATGGCGACGGGGCCATGAGGAACAGGGGCGAGTCGCCGCACTGGTACATGGGGCCGCTCACGTTCGTGGTGGGACGGTGGGAGGGCGTTCCGGGGGTGGCCGGACCGACCTGGCGGATGAGTGAACCGGTGGTGTGCATGGGGGAGGTCGACATCACCACTCGGCGCTGGGCGTTGACGAGCGACGCCGGAACCGCGAGGCGGGCGAGATGGGGGAGCAGCCGCGGCTCGAGATCGGACACGTAGACGTCCGCCCCCACCACGCCATATATATCGGGGCTGTCGCCGGAGGGCAGGGTGACCGGCATGGTGAAGGTCAGCGAATACTCGCCCGTACAGAGGTAGTCGACGTACGGCCCGGTGATGTGGCGGCGGCCGGTGCGCAGGGGGGTGTCGTACCACGCCAGCTTGGTGAAGTCGAGGTAGTGGTCACTGCTGGGGTCGAGGTCGACGACAAGTCGGCGAAGCGGTTTCGTCTGCTCGCCCCGCAGCCACCACTCGAGCCACTGCTGCTCGTCCGCGAGCGTCCCAGGGACAGGGACGAACCCTGCCCCTGCGGCCATGCCGCCGGTCCTCCGGATCACCGCTTCGATCGCGGGGCGGAGCCCCGCGAGGTCCTCCCAGCCCAAGGGGGTGTCCGCCGCCTGGCGGCTTCGGATCAGAGCCTCCGTGGCGGCCCGGAGATCGCCGAGTGCGCCGAAAACGTTCGCGACGATGTCGCCAACCAGATCGGTCACCGCCATGACCGACTCGTCGGGCTCCTCGCTCATCGGGGTGCTCACCTGGGCTCTCGTCTCGTGGTCAGGGTCGGCCTTCATGCTCGGCCCCCGGTGGGGATGGTACGGGCCAGCTCCAGGCGCAGCTGCCTGAGCCGGTCCATCGCCTGGGTGATGTGCTCCTCGGCGAGCGAGCGGGCGGTCCCGGCGTCTCCGTCCGCAATGGCGGCGGTGATCGCACGGTGATCCCTGGCGACGCGTTGGCCCGCTTCCCCGTCGTCCGCGAGCCACAGGAGCGCCCCGACCTTGGTCTGAAGCTTGAGCTCTTCCCGGGTGAGCCACGGAGACTGCGCCGCGGCCGCGACCTCGATGCGGAACAGGCCGTCGGCCCGGCGTCGGGCAGCCGCGTCCGGGGCTTCGGCCAGTTCCTCGACCACCTCTTCGAGTCCCTGTACGTCCTCCTCGGCCGCCCGGTGGGCGGCGAGGCGGGCAGCGGTTCCGGCGATCGCCGCGTAGCGATCCGTGATGTCCCGGAGCTGAGCAAGCGTCAGCGCCTCCAGATACTGCCGGAGAATCGCGGCGGGCGCGTCCGGGACGGCGCACACGAAGCTGCCTCCGCCGCGGCCACGGCGCGTCGTGATCAACTTCTGCTGGCGCATGATCGTGAGCGCTTCGCGCACGGTCACGGGAGAGACGCCGAACTGGGTCGCGAGTTCACTCTCGGCCGGCAGCTGCTCCCCGTCGGCGAGGAGGCCGAGCGCGATCGCGTCGGTCAGCCGGCGCAGGACGATCTCGGCCCGGCCCTGGGTCTCGAGCGGTGCGAACAGGGCAAGACGAGCGCCACCGGATAGAAGCCGTCGCGTCACGTGCCATCCTTCCGAGAATCCGTTTCCGCTCTGTAAACCGTAGTGACCGCCCCTTGTCTCAAGGAATATAGAACTATATGTTATCGGTTCATCGAGGCGGTTGTGCTCGATTGCGAGCACCTGGGCACCTGGTCCAGGGCTGCTCTGCCCCCTGTCCCGCCTGTCTGGCCCCGTTCTCGGAGTTCCGATTGACCCTGCTGCGCAACTACATCAACGGCGCGTTCACCGATGCGGCCGACGGCCGCACCACCGAGGTCATCGACCCGACGACGGGCGAGGTCTACGCCACCGCCCCGCTGTCGGCCCAGGCCGACGTCGATGCCGCGATGGTGGCCGCCGCCGACGCGTTCGAGACGTGGCGGGACACCACCCCCTCGCAGCGCCAGCTCGCCCTGCTGAAGATCGCCGACGCGATCGAGGCGCGGGCCGGGGAACTCGTTGCGGTGGAGTCCAAGAACACCGGCAAGCCGATCGCGCTGACCGCATCGGAGGAGATTCCTCCGATGGTGGACCAGATCCGCTTTTTCGCCGGCGCCGCCCGCATGCTCGAGGGCAAGTCGGCCGGCGAGTACATGGACGGCATGACGTCGATCATCCGCCGCGAGCCGGTCGGCGTCTGTGCCCAGGTGGCGCCGTGGAACTACCCGATGATGATGGCCGTGTGGAAGTTCGCGCCGGCGATCGCCGCGGGCAACACCGTCGTGCTGAAGCCGTCGGACACCACCCCGGCCTCCACCGTGCTGCTCGCCGAGATCGTCGGCGCCGTCTTTGAAGAGCTCAGCCTGCCGACGGGTGTCTTCAACGTCATCTGCGGTGACCGCGAGACCGGCCGGATGATGGTCGAGCACGAGACCCCGGCGATGGCCTCCATCACCGGCTCCGTCCGCGCCGGCATCCAGGTCGCCGCCTCCGCCTCCAAGGACGTCAAGCGCGTCCACCTGGAGCTGGGCGGCAAGGCCCCGGTCGTCGTCTTCGAGGACGCCGATATCCCGGCCGCCGTCGAGGGCATCTCCGTCGCCGGCTACTTCAACGCCGGCCAGGACTGCACCGCCGCCACCCGCGTGCTGGTGCACGAGTCGATCCATGACGAGTTCGTGGCCCAGCTGGCCAAGGCCGCCTCGGAGACGAAGACCGGCCTGCCGGACGACGAGGACGTGCTCTACGGCCCGCTGAACAACGCCGACCAGCTCGCCCGGATGACCGGCTTCATCGACCGTCTGCCGGCCCACGCCAAGGTCGAGGCGGGCGGCCACCGCGTCGGCGACAAGGGCTACTTCTACGCCCCGACCGTCGTTTCCGGCCTGCAGCAGGACGACGAGATCATCCAGAACGAGGTCTTCGGCCCGGTCATCACCGTGCAGAAGTTCTCCGACGAGGCCGAGGCCGTCCGCAACGCCAACGGCGTCGAGTACGCGCTCGCCTCCTCGGTGTGGACCAAGGACCACGCGCGCGCGATGCGCATGGCCAAGCGCCTCGACTTCGGCGCGGTGTGGATCAACACCCACATCCCGCTGGTCGCTGAGATGCCGCACGGCGGCTTCAAGAAGTCCGGGTACGGCAAGGACCTCTCCAGCTACGGCTTCGAGGACTACACCCGGATCAAGCACGTCATGACGTCCATCGCCGAGTGACGACGACGTCCTGACGCCCTTCGAGAAGTGCGGAGTCGCCCCGGCCCCGCCGCCCCCTTTTCCTCGGACAACGCCCAACTCTGGAGTCCCCCAGATGTCAACCACCAGACAAACGACAGCCGTGAGCGATGCGGACCAGGACGCGGCGGATACCGCCCAGTTGGCAGCCTTGGGTTACCAGCAGCAGCTCACCCGCGCCCTCGGGCTGTGGCAGAACTTCTCGGTCGGCTTCACCTACCTCTCGCCGCTCGTCGGGGTCTACTCCCTGTTCGCCTACGGCTTGGCCACCGGCGGTCCCGCGTTCGTGTGGTCGATCCCGATCGTCCTGGTCGGCCAGGTCCTGGTCATGCTCACCTTCGCCGAGACCGCCTCGCAGTACCCGCTCGCGGGCGGCATCTACCAGTGGGCCAAGCGGCTGGTCGGCCCCCGCTACGCCTGGCTGTCGGGGTGGATGTACACCTGGGCGCTGCTGATCACCGTGGCCTCGGTCGCCTTCCCCATCGCCGGGTACGCGGGGCCCCTGCTCGGCTACCCGGTGAACCACACCACCACCGTGCTCACAGCGGTCGTGGTCATCCTCCTGTCCGGCGCGGTGAATCTGGCCGGGGTGAAGCGTCTGGCCTTCGCCGCGACAGCGGGCGTGGTGGCCGAGGTCATCGGAACCGTCGGCCTGGGGCTGTACCTGCTGCTGTTCCACCGCCACCACAGCGTCTCGGTGATCAACCACACCTTCGGCGCGGGCGGGTCCGGTGGCTACGTCGGAGCCTTCCTGGCCGCCGCCCTGTTCAGTGTGTGGATCTTCTTCGGCTTCGAGGCGTGCGGCGACATCGCCGAAGAGGTCAAGAACCCCTCCCGCAAGATCCCCCGCGCGATGAGCATGACCCTGGCCGTCGGCGGCGTGGCCACGGTCATCCTCACTCTGGGCCTGCTGCTGGCCGTCCCTGACCTCGGAGCGGTGATCAGCGGCAAGGACGCCGACCCGATCGGCACCGTGCTCGCCGCGTCGCTCGGCACCGTGGGCTCCAAGGTCGCCCTGGCGCTGATCGTGCTCGGCTTCGTCTCCTGCACGCTCGCCATCCAGGCGGCCACGACGCGTCTGGTCTACGCGTTCGCCCGCGACGGTGTCATCGCCGGCTCCCGCGCCCTGTCCACGCTGCACCCGAAGTTCCACATGCCCCCGGGCGCGATCGCGGTGGCCACCCTCATCCCAGTCGGCGTCACCCTGCTGCCGTCCGCCAGCGTCGCCCGCATCATCACCTTCGCCGTCGTCGGCATCTACGTGGGCTTCCAAAGTGTGGTCGTGGCTTCCCTGATCGGACGGTTCCGCGGCTGGAAGCCGTCCGGCGCCTTTCGTCTCGGCCGCTGGGGTTGGGCGGTCAACGTGGTCGGCCTGCTCTACGGCATCGCGGCCATCATCGTGCTCAGCCTGAAGACGCCCGCCAACGGCACGGGCTTCTTCGACCGCTGGCTCGTTCCCTTCTCTGTCGCCATCGTCCTCGCCGCCGGGCTGCTCTACCTGCTCATCGCCCGTCCCCGCGAGCTGATCCGTGAGGACGCGCGCGTGGACGCGGTCGCGGCAGCGGCGACGTCGGACGACGGCGCTGCCCAGCCGCAGCACTGACATCACCGCAACTGGTCTCGTCCGGTCGGCGGCTCAGCCGCCGACCGGCTCTCCTCCCCGAGAAGCCCACGGTAGCGCGACAGCCACCGCAGGTTCGCCATCAGCACCGGATCCGGGACCCCGGCCCGCACGAACTCCCTCACCGGGCGCCGGTCGGCCGGCCCGGCGTGGAGGACCTCCAGGATGTGGCCCTCCCACCACAGGGCCTTCTCGCGCGCATGCTCCGGAGGCGCCTCCAGCAGCGACACCGGCGGCATCGGCATCCGCAGTCGGCATCCGCAGTCGGCTGCCGATGCGGGTGCCGATACATCATCCGCACAATCACAGCCTTGATCGCCGATCTCTGGTCGGCACCCCCCGCTCGCCCGCGATCTTCACTTGGACAGGACCCGGGCGGCATTATGACCTGTTGTGCTGCTGCGCCTGCTGCCGATGAGCGACCGGGAGAAGGACGTGGAGATACTGGCGCTGTGGCACCAGCTACTGGTCCTGCAGCGGCGCGCTGCGGCCCTACCGCCGAGCGCCCCACTTCATCGTCGAGTGCGACGCTCTCGCTCTCGCACGGCAGCCGTGTGCGTGCCGGAAATTACGTCCGTGCTGGTCAGGCTGCGTGTTGGTGCTCGTGGAGGATGCCGCCGAGTCGGTCGTGTCGGCGTATGTCGGGGTGGGTGTTTTGCCCTGGTTCGGTGATCGGTTCGGGCAGGGGGCGGAGTGGGGCGGCGGCCTGCAGTGAGCGGTGAGTTCGGTGCTCGTTGTAGTGCTGCTCGTATTCGCGTAGCGCATGACGTAGATGGTGTTCGTTCCAGATCAGGGTTCGGTCGAGCAGCTCGCGGCGCAGGGTTCGCACCCACCGCTCCATGACCGCGTTCATGCGCGGCACCCTGATGCCGGTCAGTATGGTGCGGACGCTGGCATCGGCAAGGATCTCACCGATGAGGTCGGGGAACTTGGCGTCGCGGTCACGGATGAGGAACCGGGGTTTGGCGCCGGCGTCCTCAAGATCCATGACCAGGTTCTTGATCGCCTGGGTCACCCAGGCCGTGGTGGGATGAGCGGTGGTGCCCAGGACGCGGATGCTGCGGGTGGCGTGCTCGATGACGGCGAGGATGTACTGGCGGTGTCCGTTCAGGTCACCGTCTCGATGAAGTCCATGGCCAGAAGGGCGCAGACCTGGGAACGTAGGAAGTCCGCCCACGTGGTCCGCTGCGGTGCGGGATCGATGCCCTCGTTCTTGAGGGTCTCCCAGACGGTGGAGGGGGCGATCTGGATGCCGAGGGTGGCGAGTTCGCCGTGGATGCGCCTGTAGCCTCACGTGGTGTTCTCGCGGGCCAGACGCAGGACGAGCCGTCGTATGGAACGCTAGGTCGGCGGGCGGCCGGGCCGTTTGGGGCGACTGAGTTTGCCGTGACGCTGCCTGATCAGATCGCGGTGCCGGCGCAGAACGGTGTCGGGGTGCACCAGCAGCCGCAGGCGCCGCAACCGGCCGCGTGGCAGGTGGACCAGGAGGGCGGCGAGGAAGGCCCGGTCCTCAGGGGTGAACTTGACCTTGTTGGTGCCGAGTTGCCGTTCGAGCACAGTGAGTTGGTGGCGTAGGGCCAGGATCTCCATGTCCTTGGCGTGGTCGCTGAGCGGCAGCAGTCGCAGGGTGGCGAAGGTGTTCGTGATCGCCAGGTAGGCGAGGCGCAGCAGCACGAGCGATCATCATGCCAGTCTGCGGCTCCGGGCTCGCCAGCAGGCTGACCAGCATGGATAACGTTTCCGGCACGCACAACCATGACGATCAGCGTCAAAAACAACCCCCACCTCGGACAACGGCACCCGTCTGGTCGAATCCCGGACTAGAGGGGCAGGCACGGCTGGAGACCGGCGATCGGGGCCGTGAACTGGGCGGATGCTTTATCGGCACCCGCACTGTCGGTGCGGGTACGGGGATGAGGACGGCGGCGCCCCCACGGCCGGCGGGAGCCGTGGGGGCGCCTGGTCGTACGGCGTGACCGCTGCTGGGTCAGCCGCGGGGTACGACCATCGACTGGACGTCGGGCAGGCCACGCCAGTCGTTGGAGGCGACCGTGGCGTGCGCCTTGGCCAGTTCGGTGATCCGGGCCTGGGCGTCCGCGTCCGAGGGGTTGGTGTCGTCGAGAAGCGGCGGCACGTTCTGCGCGTCGGTCATGATCAGCAGGTAGTGGCGCGTGTCGTACCAGCTCGTGTCGATGGAGCCGCCGAGGTACGTGGCTGCGTCGCCGTCGAACACCACGAACCAGGGGCGCAGCGAGGTGTCGGAGTAGCGTGTGCGCGGGTCGCCGGCCTGGGCGTTGTGGACCGACGGGAAGATGTTGGCCTGGGCGGTCTTGCCCTGGGTGTGCAGGTCACGCAGGTAGCCCGCGTACTCCTTGTCCGTCCACAGGCTGTCGGTCGGGTTGTTCTCCTCGACGGTGCCCGGGATGATCTCGAAGATCACCTTGCCGGCGAGCGCCTGCCGGGTCGGCCAGTTGTTGGCGCCTGCCGCGTCGTCCAGGGTGGCGTACTGGCCGCCGCCGGGCTTGTTGAGCAGGTCGTTCGGCTTGAAGACCAGGTTGCCGAGGTGGGCGCTGATCGACTGGTCGAGCTTGGCCGGGCTCATCCCGAGGTTGGCCTGGAAGCCGGCCTTCATCTCCAGCTTGATGATCAGCGGGGCATGCCCCGGGTGCGCGCCGAGCCAGACCCGTACGTCGTCCAGGCAGCTCTCCAGGTCCTTGTTGGCGCCGCCGGTGTAGAGATCGGCGGGGGCCGACGCGTTGACGCAGTTGTTGCTGTTGCTCGTCAGGCTGTCGTGGCTGACCTTCCACTCCTGGGTTAAGTAGTCGTCCCAGACGTCCAGTTCGATCATCGAGGTGCCCGTGTCGAGCCCCTGCGCGAGATAGGTGAACGCGGCGGGGTCGTAGGTGTTGTGCAGGCCGGACGTGGTGGCGCCCGAGAGCGGAAGCGTTTCCGTTCCGGTGGTGTCGGCGGCTGCGGTGCCGTTTCCGGCGCTGGCGATGGTGAACGCCAGGCAGGCGGTGAGCGTGCCCATCAGCGCCGTACGCAGTCCAACGGAAAGCCGGCGGTTCAACTGACCGGTCACGTGTCCTCCAGTGGGTGGCTTTGCGTCAGAACGTTGACGGCCAGGCATGAATCGACGGAGACATGACACGTAATGCGATACGGACTCCTGCTGTCGGCTTCCCCGCTCCAGCCGTATGCGGCATTCCGTCACCCAATGGAACGCCTCTCGCCCCGTGCAGGGCAGGACAAGTGGACAGCGGGCATGGGGGGGTGTCGCGAGTCGTACGGTCGTGGTGGTGGAGCGGTGGCGTACGAAGGTCGCTTGGCGGACCGTCAGGACCAGCTGCGGTCTGCACGTGCGGGCGTGGCGCTGCTCCATCAGGCCGCGTGCCGGCGCAGCAGGGTGTCCGGTCGGACCAGTAGCCGCAGTCGGCTCAGGACCTCGCGCGGCAGCGGCTCCAGCAGAGCGGCGAGGAATGCGCGGTCCTCCGGAGCGAATGTCGCCCGGTCCGTACCGAGTTGCCGCTCGAGGACGGAGACCTGGTGACGCAGGGCGAGGTCTCCGCGTCCTTGACGCGGTCGCTCATCGGTAGCAGCCGCACGACGGCGAACGCGTTGGAGACGGTCCGGCAGGCGAGTCGAAGCAACACCGGTGATCATCCTGCCTCAGCCCCGGGCACGGCCTTGAGCTGCATGGATGGCAATTTCGGCAGGCGCAGTCCGGTGGATGAGCGGTCACTCCCGCGATGCGCAGCCACGTGTGCCGTGTGCGAGGAAGCCAGCGCGTACAGGCGGCGCAGGCCGACCAGGTCGATGTGGACGAAGTCGCAGGCGATGACGCCCTCGGCTTGCGCGGTCAGGAACTCGCGTCATGCCGACCCTCCACGGCGTGGGGTCTGGATCGATGCCCGCCGCGGTGAGGATCTCCCGAACCGTCGTCGAGCCGACCGGGTATCCGAGTCGGACGAGTTCCCCTTGGATCCGACGGCAGTCCCACCGCGGATTCTCCCTGCCGAGCCGCAGTACCAGAGCCTTCACCGCACTCACGGTCGACGGTCCACCGGGCCTCCTTCGGCGCTTGCTGTAGTCACAATTGCGCTCGCCCGGACTGCGGTTCCATGCCAGCAGCGTCGCGGGCGTCACCGGGAACAGTTGCGCCCACCGGCGCTGGGGAATCAGGGAGGACAGCACCACGAACCACGGGCGATCTGCCGGCTCGTACCAACCCGGGCTCGGGAACTGTCTGCGCGGCGCCGCGTTCACGTGGCGCAACACGAGCAGTACCGCATCATTGACGGCGCCCCGGCGCCGCAACACCATCGAAACCGCGAGTAGCTCTGCCAGCAGCTGCCACCGCCAGAGGCAGCTTCGTCTTCGCCCGTGGGACTCCTGTCCATCCGGATACACGGGCCGACTACCACGCTCCTGAGCGACGTTGTCTACCCACGGATCTTCACCGTCACGCTGTATCGGCCCTCATCGCCGACGCAGCGGCGGGCCTCGCCGCAACTGGTGCGGCGGGCCGTGATGTCTGCTGAGCCGGGCCGGACGGCGCGCAGGGCGAGTTCGACAGTGCCGCAGCCTCTGCCCGGGGCACAGGTGTGGGCCGATGTGACCCGCGAGGCGCCGGCGGCGGCCAGGACATCGGGTGTTCTGCTGGTGAGGTCGGACCAGTATGTGCTGTGCAGCGTGACCACCACCGAGGTGCCCACCGTGGCCGAGACGGTGGTGTGGTTCGTGCGCTCATCCAGCCGGAGGGGTGCGGGCGTGGTCGGCGCGGCAGACTGCGCGGCGTCGGCGCCGCAGGCCGAGATGGCGGTGAGAGCCAGGCATGCGGCGAAGCAAGGTGCGAAGTGGGCGCGAGGGAGCGCCATGAACGAGACTCCTTCCCGGCAATGTGTGCCGGTGAGACGGTTCCGCCCCAGCAGTGGTTCCCTGCTGGGGCGGAACGTGTCCTGCTGGGCCCGGGGGCCTGGTGGGGTCAGGAGGCGTTGAGGGCGGTGTCGTCGACCACGAAGCTGGTCTGCAGGCTTGAGTCCTCGGTGCCGGTGAACTTCAGCGTGACCGTCTGACCGGCGTAGCTGGAGAGGTTGAAGGACTTGAGTACGTAACCGCCGGCCGCGTTCAGGTTGGAGTAGGTGGCCAGGGTGGTGGTGCCGACCTGGACGGTCAGCTTGTCGTAGGCCGTGGTCGTGGTGGTCTCGGCGGTGTCGATGTGCAGGTAGAAGGAGAAGGTGGCGCTGCACCCGGCGGGGATGGTCACCGACTGGGACAGGGTGTCGGTGTGGGTGCTGCCGTAGCCGTCCAGCCAGGCCTTCCAGCTGCCGGAGTGGGCGGGCTCACTGCCGGAGTTGTCGATCACGCCGCTGCTGGCTGTCCAGGGGGAAGCGGTGCCCGTCTCGAAGCCGGGGTTGCCGAGCTTCTGGCCGGGGCTGGCGCAGCCGCCGCCCGTGCTGCTGACGGTCCAGGTGAACGAGGTGCTGCCGGAGGCGCCCGTGGTGTCGTGGGCGGTGACCGTGACGGAGGAGGTGCCGGCCGTGGTGGGGGTGCCGCTGATCAGGCCGCTGGAAGAGATGCTCAGTCCGGCCGGCAGCCCGGTCGCGGTGTATGTGAGGGTCTGGCCGGAGGCGGAGTCGGAGCCCGTCATCTGCAGGGACACGGCCGTGCCCACGGTGCTGCTCTGGTTCCCGGGGTTGTTGACGGTGACCGTGTTCCCGGTGCTGCCGCCGACGATCGCGTGGCTGATGGCGCACGAGTTGGTGTCGTTGGACCAGCTGGCCTGCTCGGCGAAGGTGCCGGTACCCATCGTGATGTTCGCCGCTCCACCCGTGCTGCCCGGCGATATCCAGGCGCATTCGTCGGCGTTCTCCTGGCCGTTGTAGGAGCTGCCGGTGTGGTTGGTCCAGCCGCCGGCCGGGTTCTGGTCCGACATCATCTCCTGCCACTCGTGGCCGAGCGTCATGGTCCAGCCGTCGAGTGTGCCGGGGGAGTTGACGAACCCGACGCCGCAGCCCGCGCCGGAGTCGATGTTGTACGGCTGGTTGCTGAAGGCGATATCGCCGTAGCTCGAGGAGACCGCACCGCCGGTCAGCGTGGTGTCACCGTTCCAGTCGTGCCAGGCGCAGTACTGGCCCTGGTAGCTGTCCGGGTTGGTGCCGTGGGGCGACAGGACGACGTAGTACGCGTCGCGGTTGGCGGCGGCCGTGGTGTTGCCGAAGTGGCCGGCCGCCTTCACGGCCTCGGCGCCGAGCTGGTGCCCGGTGGCGGCACTGGGCGAGGCGGCCGAGTTGTCGTACCACGTGCCGGCGAGCACGCCGCCGCTCTGGTAGGGGATGAAGTTGGCATTGGCGGGGCAACTGGTGGCGCCCGACGCCACGTTGGGGCCGTCACACCACTGGGTCAGGTCGGCCGACCACAGCTCGTTGCCGGTGCCGATGTCCTTGAACATCTCCTGGGCGACGGGGGCGGCGCCCGCCGAGTCGCCGGAGAAGGTCATGTCTCCGTTGCTGTTGGTGCTCTGAGTGCCCCACTGTGTGCCGTAGAACACCAGGTAGACCTTCGAGTGGCCGCTTTGGACACCGATGCCGTCGACGCCGCCGCCGTAGGACAGCGTCTGCGGCCCGGTCGCTGCGGTGGCGGCCGGATGAGCGGCCGCCCAGGACTCCATCTTGGCGTGCCGCTGGAGGGTCGGCAACACGCCGTGCCGGTAAGGGTGCTGGTAGGCGGGGCTGTAGGGGTTGGCGATGGAGCTGCTCGACGTGTGTGATGCCGTCGGTGCGGCAACCGCCTGGGGCGCGGCGGCCAGCATGCCGCCGGTGATCAGGGCCGCGGCCGACAGCAGGGCGGTGGCCCCGCGGCGGGTGAGCCGTCGGAGCCGGTTGGGTCTCGCGTGGTCGGTGTTCTGCGATCGCAAGAGACTGCCCTCCATGGGGGATCGATGCCCTACCCGTGGTATATGTCAGGAGCATGTCATGACAGGATTCGAGACGGCGCGTAACCACTGGTACCTGTGGGCTGCGAGTAGCACGTGCTTTGCTGTGAGCTGCCACCCCTGGCCGTGGTGGCTTCGGCGAAAGGTAGTGAGCGCCCACTCCAAGGCGCTACCCGCCAATGGCAAAGGCTTGTCCTTGAAGCATGAACTTCTGCAGGATCAACGACTTTGAACGGGAAGGGAGTTGATACACGGGTGCTTCAGGGGGAGTCCGCAGCTGATCAGCTCTAACGTGTGGAGCCATGGATGCGGACGACGGACCGGTCAATGACCTCACGGCACTGGGCCTGGCACGCTACGAGTCGCGGGTCTACCTCGCGCTGGTCAGACGCGAGTCGTACACGGCGGCGGAGGTGGCGCGTGAGGCCGATGTGCCGCGTCAACGCGTCTACGACGTACTGGAGGCGCTGGTGCGGCGCCGGCTCGCCTGTCCCGCGTGAAAACTCGGGTTCGAGATGCTGACCTGCCGCCTTTCCCTGCGGGATGACCGCCGCTTGGGGCACGATCGATGGTCATGCCGTGGTCACGGATCTACCTGCTGGCACGCCGGTCGCTGGAGCCGGGGGCTTGCGGCTGCTGGGCAGCGCCGCGAAGGACGTCGAACTGTTGGTGCTGCGGCACCAGGTCGCGGTGCTGCAACGCCAGGCTGGTCAACCGAGACTGGAACCAGGCGACCGGGTGTTGCTGGCTGCCTTGTCGCGGCTGCTTGCCAGGAAGCGCTGGAGCAGCTTCTTCGTCACACCGGCGACGCTCTTGCGCTGGCGTCGTGAGCTGATCGCGGACAGGTGGACGTACCCTCACAAGCGTCTCGGCCGACCACCGATACCGGAAGAGACACGGGAGTTGATACTGCGCCTGGCCCGCGAGAATCCGCTGTGGGGCCACCGGCGGGTGCAGGGGGAGCTGGCCCGGTTGGGCATCACTGTCTCGGCCGCTACCGTCCGGGCCGTCCTGCGCCAGGGCAACGTTCCGCCCGCGCCCCAGGCGGCGCACGACACCTGGGCTTCCTTCCTGCGAGCCCAGGCCTCGGGCCTACTGGCCTGCGACTTCTTCCATGTCGACACCACGTTTTACCGACGTCTCTATGTGCTGTTCTTCATGGAGGTTGAGACACGCCGGGTGCACATTCTCGGTGTGACTGCCACCCGAACCGGGACTGGGTGATCCAGCAGGGGAGGAATTTGATGTCGACTTTGGGGGACCGGGTAGACCGATTCCGCTTCTTCCTACGGGACCGGGACGGCAAGTTCTCCGATGCGTGCGACGCCGTCCTCGCCGGCGACCACTACAACCAGCACAGGCCCCACCAATCCCTCCGCCAACGGCCTCCCCAGGCCGTAGAGGGCAGCCCGACAGCAACCGTTATCCCATGGGAAGGCCGCGTCCGCGGCACCCGACTACTCGGTGGCCTCATCAACGAGTACCAGCAAGCAGCCTGACTTGTCCGGACAAATGGCCTGGTCAACGTCTCGAACAGAGATTTTCGCGCGGGACAGGGGTCGGCCGACGTGACACGCCTCTGGGTCGGCCGGCCGCGTCTTCTGCCTGCTCGTGGCGATCGCCGGGCTGGGCGCGGCCGCGGTGGTCGGCGACCGCACCATCACCGCGGTCGACCCCAAGGGCCAGATGTCACTGCTGCTGCTGGCCGGCGGACTGGAAGGGGGCACCTCGAGCGCTGCGGGGAGCGCCCTGTTCACGGCCGTGGCGTGCGCGGTGTTCTTCGCCGTCCTCGGGGTGGTCGCCGGTGCCGCGCTCTCGGCGGCCGCTGCGTTGGCCCACGACGCCCACGCGCACGCAGTACGCCGCGGCCGGCTCACGGAAGTCAGCGAGGTCCTGTCGGCTCGCTGGTCCGGGGTGGGCGTCGGCGTCCTCAGCATCGTCCTCGCCGCCCTCTCGCAGGGCTACAACGTGAACTTCCTGTCCTCCCTCGCCCTCGCCGTCGCCGCCTCCTCGGTACTGCCCGCCGTCGTCTACACCCTCTTCTGGCAGCGGTACAACCGGACCGGGCTGTTGTGGACCGTCTACGGCGGCCTCGCGACCTCCATCGGACTGGTTCTGTTCTCACCGGCAGTCTCCAGCGCGCCCTTCGCGCTCTTCCCGCACAGCAACTTCCACTGGTATCCGCTGCAAACTCCTGGCCTGGTGTCGATACCGACGGCGTTCCTCCTCGGCTGGGTGGGCAGCGTCAGTGCACGCGGGCGCAGGGCCGGCGACAGGCAGGGCGAACCCGGCTACGCGGAAGCGGAGCTTCGGATCCTCGCCGGAGCCGGTGGCGACTGAACGGGCGGTCGAGGCGGAGGAGTGGCTTCCGGACGTCGAGCGATCAAGCAGGGGCGTACAGCCCGACAGATTTCGCTGCGGCGGCAAGCGTCACCGTAAGTTGCCCTGGAGTCGCCGCAGAGGTGGCTCCCTGCCCTGGCCGTCACGTGTCCTGCGGGTCACGGCTGCACGCTGCGAGGGTGATATCGGTGAGGGACTGTTCCGCCCAGATGGTCTTGCCGGTGGCGTCGTATCGGGTTCCCCAGCGGTGGGAGCGCTGGGCGACGAGGAAGAGCCCGCGTCCGCCTTCATCGATGGTGGAGGCCCGGCGGATGTGCGGTGAGGTGCTGCTGGCGTCGCTGACCTCGCAGATCAGCGTCCGGTCTCGGATGAGCCGGAGCCGGATCGGTGGGGAGCCGTAGCGGATGGCGTTGGTGACCAGTTCGCTGACGATGAGTTCGGTGGTGAAGGCCAGATGGTCCAGCCCCCACTGGTCGAGCTGTCGCGCCGCGAGCGAGCGGGTACTGGCGACGGCGGCGGGGTCGCACGGCAGGTCCCATGTCGCGACGTGCGCGGCGCCGAGCGAGCGGGTACGGGCGAGGAGCAGCGCCAGGTCGTCCTCGGCCGCCAGATGGGGGGGGGGTGACTGCGTTGACGATGGCCTGGCCGATCTCGTCCGGTGGACGGCTGCTCCCTGCGGTGATCGCGCAGAGTCGCTCGCGCAGTTGCCTGGTTCGCCTCGCAGGCCGCCAGGAGGCCTTGTGTGTACAGCACGAGGGTGCTGCCCTCGGCGAGTTCGATCATTTGGGGCTCGAAGACAGGATCGCCCAGTCCCAACGGCTGGTTGGACGGCAGATCCGCGAAGTAGACCTGGCCGACCGGATCGGCGACGACGGGTGGGGGGTGTCCGGCGCTCGCCATGCCGCAGCAGCGCGAAACGGGGTCGTAGACCGTGTACAGGCAGGTGGCACCGGCCCGCTTCTCCAAGATGGGTGCGGACCCTGCCGTGTGTTCGCGTTCGACCAGGCGCGGCACCATGTCGTCGAGTCGGGCCAGTGCTTCGTCGGGGGCGAGGTCGAGCTGTCCGAGAGTGCGCACGGCGGAGCAGATCTGCCCCATGCAGGCGGCCGCCTCGACACCCGTGGCTGGTATGTCGCCGACGGCGAGGGCCACGCGGGCGCCGGAGAGTGGAATCACATCGAACCAGCAGCCGCTCACCCCGGCGTGCGCGCGGGCCGGACGGTAGTGATGCGCGACCTCGACGGCGCCCTGGTCGGGAACGCTGCGCGGAAGCATGCTCTGCTGGAGGGTCACGGCGGCGGAGCGCTCGCGGGTGTAGCGGCGGGCGTTGTCCACGCAGACGGCTGCGCGGGCGACCAGCTCCTGCACGAAGACCAGGTCGTCGGGTTCTAAGGCGTCCGGCCGGGACTCCGTGCGGTACAGATTGCCCACCCCAAGGACGGTGTCTCTTGCCCGCAAGGGCACCACCATCAGGGAGTGGGTCCCGTGTGCCAGCAGGGCCTTGGTCCTGGAGTCGGGAGAGTTCCGGACCCAGTCGACGTCGGGGTCGACGACCGACAGCAACCGGGGCCGCCCGTCGGCGAGAGCATGGACATAGGGCGACTCTGCGGGGAACTCCTGAACCTCTCCGACCAGCCGGAGCTTTTCGGTGATCCCCGGATGGGAGGCCTTGCGGGCTACGAGGCGCAGCGTGATCCCGTCGGCGCCGGGGGCGGGGCTTCCTCGCCGGCCATGACACCGTCCAGGAGGTCGATCGTGGTGAGGTCGGCCATGACACCGTCCAGGAGGTCGATCGTGGTGAGGTCGGCCAGGCGCGGGACGAGCACGTCGGCGAGCTCCTGGGCCGTGCGCGTGACGTCGAGTGTCGTTCCGATGCGGCCGGTGGCTTCGTCGAGCAGGGCCAGGCGCTCGCGGGCACGGTAGCGGTCGGTGACGTCGACGATCAGGTCGGTGACGCCCAGGCATCGGCCGTCCGGTCCGGTCAGCGCAAACGACGACGTCATCCATACGTGGTCCCTGCCCGGATCGGCAGGCGTACGACCGCGGTGCTCGGTGCCGACGACGGGCAGGCCCGTCTCCAAGACCCGCGCGAGCCGACCCTCGATCCCGGCAGCATCGAGCGCAGGCAGAATCTCGCCGATCCGGTGGCCGAGGAGCTGGACGTTGGGAACCCCGTGGATGCGTTCCAGTGCGGGGTTCGCACGGACCAGGCGCAGCTGGGTGTCGAACACGGCCACACCGATCGGTGACTGGGTGAACAGCGCGTCCAGGATGGCCAGGTCCTCCTCGCGCGGCATCAGCCGCTCGGGCGCATCCGCGCTCCAGGGGCGGCCCGATGCGTCGGCCGGAATGCCCATCCCACTGGTCCCGTCGTTCGGTCTCAGTGTCCCTCTACACCCCCCAGAGTAGGCAGGCTGACCCGATCAGGGGTGCTCGGGCGCCGGCACCCGTGGTCGCATGCGGGCGACGCCGTGGTGGTGGCCGCCTCACACGACAGCTACGGTCGCCGCTGCCTGCACAGACAACCGCCCCGAGGCCGTTGTGGCCCGGGGCGGCTGAGATCGACTAGAAGCCCCCGATTTCACGCTTGAGGATCTTGCCGGTAGGCCCCTTGGGCAGGGCGTCGACGAGCCGGATCTCCCGTGGATATTTGTACGGTGCCACGCGCTGGCGCACGAACTGGCGCAGTTCCTCGGCGTCGGCCCGGCCGCCGGGACGCAGGGCGACCACGGCGGCGACCTCCTGGCCGAGGAGTTCGTGCGAACGCCGATCACCGCCGCCTCCGCGACGGCGGGGTGTTCGTAGAGGACCTCTTCGATCTCTCTGGGGTAGACGTTGTAGCCGCCGCGGATGATGAGGTCTTTCTTACGGTCGACGATGTAGAAGTAGCCGTCCGCGTCCATTTGGGCCAGGTCGCCGGTGTGCAGCCAGCCGTCCACGATGGTCTCGGCGGTCGCGTCGGGGCGCCCCCAGTAGCCGGCCATCACATTGTGGCCGCGCACGCAGAGCTCCCCCACGCCGTCCTGCGGGTCGAGGATGCGCATCTCCACGCCCTCGATGGGGGTGCCGACCGAGCCGGGTTTGCGGGGCCGGTCCAGGTGGTTGAAGGAGACCACCAGAGAGGTTTCGGACATGCCGTAGCCCTCGAGTACCGGGCAGCCGAAGGCGGCTTCGAAACCATGCAGCAGCTCGACCGGCAGGGAGGCTCCGCTGGAGATGCACAGGCGCAGCGAGGCCGTCTCGCTGCGTGCGTCGAGCCGGTGCTCGGCGAGCAGGGCGGCGTACATGGTCGGTACGCCCTCGAAGACCGTGACCTTCCGGTCCGCGATGACGCCTAGCGCCTGGCTTGGGGTGGAAGCGGGAGAGGAGGGCGAGACGTGCGCCCGCGATCACGGCGGCGTTCATGGCGCAGGCCTGTCCGAAAGCGTGGAACAGCGGCAGGCAGCCCATCACGACGTCGTCGGGGGTGAGGCGGAGGACGCGCGCGGTGATCTCGCAGTTTCGGGCCAGTCCAGCGTGGGTGAGCATGGCACCCTTGGGGACACCGGTGGTGCCGGAGGTGTAGAGGATGACGGCGAGGTCGTCGTCCCTGCGGGCGACGGTCGGCTCCATGTCGGGGTGCCCGGCGAGCAGGTCCGGCAGACCTCCGGGCGTGACCGGCACGATCGGGATCGCGGCGCCCTCGGCGCCCCGTCGCGCTTCGTCGACGGCGTCCTGGTGGGCGAGGAGCAGGGTCATGTCGCTGTCGCGCAGGTAGTGGGCGATCTCGCGCTGCCTGAGCAGGGGGTTCATGGGCACCACGACGGCGCCGACGCGCAGGATGCCGTAGTAGAGGGCGGGGAACTCGAGCACGTTGGGCAGCATCAGGCCGACCCGGTCGCCGGGTCGGACGCCGCGCGCGGCGAGGAGTGCGGCTGTACGGCCGGCGAGAACGTGCAGTTCGGCGTAGGTGAGCTGCTGGTCGTCGAGTTCGACGGCGGGCCGGTCGCCGTGGGCGTGGGCGGCGCGCGTGAGGAAGTCGTTGAGGTTCATTCGGGATTCCTCCTGGTCACCCGCGCAGGGCGGAGGCGAAGACGGCGGGCAGTTGGGCGGGGCTCGGCGCGGTCGTGAAGCGAGTGATGCGCTCGAGGGTGGTGCGACCGGTGCGGTTGGTGACGAAGTACGGAGGCTTGGGGGACAGCGAGGGGCAGCCGGTGAACAGGCCGCGGGGAGCGGGAGCGAAAGGGGCGCGCAGCACGGTCTTCTCGATGTCCTCGAGCATGAAGGCGTTGTTGACGAAGCCAATGCCACTGCCGATCGCCTGCCGGGTGTGGCCGGGATGGGCACCCCAGGGGGTGTACCCGAGGAGGAAGTTGACGCCGGACCAGGTGTTGACGCCGATGGTGCCGTAGCGCAGCTCGTCCAGGGCCGCTTCCACCGCACCGGGCTGAGTCCTCTCGGTCCTGGGGTGCACGATCAGGGTCGCGCCCAGGGTGCCGGGAAGGACGGAGTTGGCGAAGTCGACGGCATGGCGGAGGAAGTGCGCGGGGGTCTCGCCGGGCAGGCGTACCACCCCCAGCGCACTGGCGAAGACCTCGCCGGTGAGCAGCATGTCGTCGCGGTCGGTGATGTCCGGGACCAGAATCCGGCCGTCGCCGGCGTGGCGTTCGGCCTGCGGGTGAGCCGCGAGGACGGCCTGAAGCCGCTGATGGGCCCCGGGGTAGTAGTCCGTGCGCGCCGGCAGGGCGCGCAGCACCCGTCTGATCTCCTCCAGCAGCAGGTCGGTTCCCGGCCAGGAGCGGGGCAGCACCAGCACCTGGCTGGCGATGCAGTTGTGGCCGGAGTTGTTCATCTTGCTCGTGACGATGTGCTCGGCCTGGAAGCGGAAGTCCGACCTGCTCCACGGCCCGGGCACCACGATGCACGGGCTGACCCCGCCCAGCTCGCTCGTGAGCGGCTTGTCGGTCAGCGGGGTGTCCTCGCGGCGACGCCGCTCCGCGTGTTCGTCGGTGCCCCAGACGATGGCGTCGTGGGTGCGGTCGCTGCCGGTGACGTGGATGGAGTCCACGCCGTCGTGGGTGGTGAGGTAGGCGCCTTCGGCGGGGCCGCCGTCGACGAACCGCAGCCAGCCGCGCTCGGTGAACTCGGCGAAGATCCGCTCGAAGTGCGGGCGGAGATAGGCGTTGACCGGGTTCATCTTGGCGATGACGACCTGGCCCTCGGCGTAGAGCTTGTGCAGGATGTCGCTCGCGGTGAGCGAGGCGACATTGCCGGCTCCCAGGACCAGCGCCACGCCGGGGCGCTGCACACCACCCCGGTACCGTGCGGCCGCGCCCTGTCGTACCTGCTCGGACGTGATCCCGGCCTGCATCCGGACCTGCGCCGAGTAGCCGTTGAGCAGCAGGCTGTCCCAGCCGGTGGCGGGGAAGACGTCCACCCAGGCGCGGCCGCCTCGCTCGTGCACCGCGCCCGCGTGCAGCGGTTCGCGGTCGGCGGCCAGGCGTCGCAGCACGTGCAGCCGCGCGGTGACCTGCTGGGCCAGCGACCATGGACCGCCGGCCCAGTCCTCCGCGGCCCACGGCGAGCCGGGGTCGTATCCCTTGGCGCGTGCGCCCGCCGCGGCCAGGTCGGCCGCGCCGTCGCGGATCCTGGGCATGAGCCTTTCCAGCGGGCCGATGCGTTCGGTGAGCGGCGCAGTCGCCCAGGACGGGGCATTGTGACGCAGCTCTTTCAGGGCGCAGTCGAGGACGGTCGTGTCGAGGGCGGGGCTGTTCACGTCACTCCTTGGCGGGGCGAACAAGCTGGGCGATAAAGGGGGTTGGCAGGCCTTACGGCTCCGAGAGCCGAAGCCTCGGGCGGTCAGAGTGACGGTGGCCGTCCCGCCGGACGTGCGGCACGGCCACCGTGTGCAGGCAGACGGTCGGTCCGGATCACCGGGACTGCCGGGCGAGGGGCCGGGTGCTCAGGACAGCGGGACGCCGGCGATCGCGATGCGCTCCATCACACGGCGCTGGGGGTAGTAGTCGTTGACGGCGTAGTGCTGTACGGCGATGTTGTCCCAGATCGCGATCGAGTCGGGCTGCCAGCGGAACCGCACCTGGAGCTCGGGAATGCGCGCCTGCAGGCCCAGCTCGTGGAGCAGTTCCCGGCTCTCGGCCTCGGGCAGTCCGACGATGCGGGTGGTGAACGGCTCGTTGACGTACAGGGCCTTGCGCCCGGTGCGCGGGTGCCGCACGACAATCGGGTGCTCCACCGGAGGCAGGAACACGCGCAGCGCCTCGATCTGCTGGGGGGTCATGAACGTCCCCCAGCTGGGCTCCCAGTCGTGTACGGCGGTGAGGCCCTCGATGCGCTGCTTCATCTCGTCGCTGAGGTTGTCGTAGGCGGCGCCCATGTCGGCCCACATGGTGTCACCGCCGGCCGACGGGACCTCGACCGAGCGGAGCACCGAGCCCAGGGCGGGCGCGGCCATGAACGAGTGGTCGCTGTGCCAGATGTTCTCCTGCCCGATGGCCATCTCGTCCTTCGCCAGCCGTGAGACGCCGACGGTGTCGCCCTTGGGGAAGAACGGGTTCGGCTCCGGCTCGCCCCACACCGCGGCCAGGGCCAGGTGGGCGTCGACGTCGACGTCGTGCTGGTCACGGAAGAAGATCACCTTCCATTCCAGCAGCGCCTGCCGCAGCTCCTCCGCGAGCTCCTCGCCGATCGGCCCGGACAGGTCCACACCGCCGATCTCCGCGCCGATGTGCGGCGTCATCGGCGCGATCCGCAGCAGCCGGTACTCGGCCGGCGCCGTACCGGGCACGGTCCGCTCCAGCACACGCCGGCCGAAGTGGATCAGCGGCTTGTCCAGCAGGGGGTTCTTGTCGGCTCCGGTGGTCTCCATGCGGTCCTCCACGGTCGCATCCAAAAAATCGTTACGCGCAGTATCGATATTAAGATGGGCGGCCGCAAGGGGTTCCACCATGACCGTTTCGTCACGCCACCCGGGAGCCGCAGCCGGGACACACACCCATGGCGTCGCACGGGTCACGACCACCCGTTCGCTGGACACTCCACCAGGCACGCGCCGCCACCGCCGGGCCGCGACCCCGTATTCGCAGCGAACAGGCCTTGTCGTCAGGCCCCAGCGTATCGATACTTCACGTAACGATTTACTCGCCGTTGCGATCGGCGCATGCCGACGCGCCCCGATCCGCCGGCGTCCTCTCCCCAGCGCTGCACGCCGACCACGCCTGCCCGAGAACAGCTACCTTCGCGGAGCCCCCGTGCCCAACACCGATCTCACCCCCGTCACGCTCACCGAGCCCGTCCCGACGAGCCGCAGCCACCGACGGCAGGCCTGGACCGTCACCGGGTTGCTGGTGGTCTTCATGATGGTCAACTTCGCCGACAAGTCCGTCCTCGGGCTGGCGGCCGACCCGATACGCCATGACCTCGGCCTGTCGGCGACCGGCTTCGGGCTGGCCAACAGCGCGTTCTTCCTGCTCTTCTCGCTCTGCGGCGCCACCGGCGGGCTGCTGGCGGACCGGGTGCGGCCACGGTGGCTGCTGCTGGGGATGGCACTGCTCTGGTCGATCGCCCAGATGCCGATGGCCCTCGGCGGGGGGCTGGTCGCGCTGGTCGCCTCGCGGATCGTGCTGGGTGCCGCGGAGGGGCCCGCCTTCCCGGTGGCCCAGCACAGCGCCCTGGCATGGTTCCCGGACCGCCGCCGCAACCTTCCCGGCGCTCTGCTCAGCGTGGGCATCGCCCTCGGCGTGGTGCTTGCCGCACCGGGGCTGACCTGGCTGATCCAGCACCACGGCTGGCGCTCCGCCTTCGCCGCAGTCGCCGTCGCCGGCGTGGTGTGGGCCGCGGCCTGGGCCGTTTTCGGCAAGGACCGGGTATCACAAGCTGAATCCCGTAGCGTCGGCGCGTGCGCCAGCAGTGGCGGCGAGGAGAGCTCGCACGCCCCCTCGTACCGTCGCATCCTGACCACCAGGACCTGGATCGGTGCCACGATCGGCTACTTCAGCACCTACTGGATGATCGCCCTGTCACTGGTGTGGGTGCCCTCCTACCTGCACGACGGCCTGGGCTACTCCGCCGCCGCCGCCGCCGGCCTGGTCGCCGCGATCTGGGCGGTCAACGGCATGGCGCTGCTGGTGCAGGCAGGAGTGACCGGACGACTGCTACGACGTGGAGTGAGCAGCCGGTGGGCCCGTGGCCGCGTCGGGGGCATCACCCTGCTCGTCTCCGCACTCGGCTGCGGCGCCCTGTCGCAGGCCGCACGCGGGCCGGTCACCGTGCTGCTCCTGCTCGTCGGCTTCGGCCTGTGCGGGGCGATGTCGACGATCGCGGTGACCACGGTCGCCGAAATAGTCCCGGCCCGCCGACGGGGCGGCGCCCTCGGCCTGATGAACGCCGTGGTCACCACGGGCGGCCTGATCGCCCCCACCCTGACGGGATACCTGGTCGATGCCCAGGGCAGGGCCGGTTACCAGCATGCCGTGCTCCTCGCCGCCGTACTACTCGTGCTGGGCGGTACGGCCGCCGTGACACTGATCGACCCGGCCCGCGACGCTCGGCGCCTGGCCCCCTGACCATCGTCGTACTGCTCCGCTGCACCGTTCTTCCTGGACAACGGGCGGAACGGTCCGCACGCAGGCCGCCACCACGGGCCCGCGGTTCTCAGGTTCCCGGGTGACCGACCGCCCGGACGACCAGATCCACCAGGTCCTCCACGAAGTGCTCGTTGGGCAGTTCACGCTCCGCCACCAGTCGGTACACCAGCGGCGCCGCCACCAGCGTGGCGGCCGACCGGATGTCGACGTCGGGCCGCACCTCGCCGCGGGCGATGCCCCGCTGGAGGATGCGGCGCGTCTCGGCCATCATCCGTTCGGTGTAGTCCGCGTACTCTCCGCTGTCCCGGCCCGCCTCAGCGGCCGACGCCATGAGTTCCGTCAGCAGCCGCGCCGTACCCGGCAGCCTGTACGCCTCCAAGCGCGCGGTCAGCACCTCGCGCAGCTCGGCCCGGATGTCACCCAGGTCCGGCACCGACAGCGGGCCGATGCGTGACTCGGCCGCCGCGATGATCAAGGCCTGCTTGGACGGCCAGCGCCGGTAGATGGCGGGCTTGCTCACCCCGGCACGTGCGGCGACGGCATCCATCGTCACAGCTTTCACGCCCTGCTCGGTCACCAGCTCGATCACCGCCTCGAGGGTGTCGCCCGTGACCCGCTCCTGCCGTGGCCGCCCCGGTCCGCGTTCGGCCTTCTGTGTCCGTGCCCCGACCATGCTCCGAGAATACGAGGCTCCTGGAGCAGGTATTGCCGGGGTGGTGGTACGGCCGCACCTGGGAGCACGTCCTGGGACGGGTGCGGCCTCCCTGCCTCGCAGGGAGGCTGGAAGGGCCATCGGGTTGAACAGCACGCCGAAGTGCCAGCCGATACACGCCTGCGCCCCTGCGACCAGGAATCCGACCAGTGCCCTCAGCCGGGGCCCCGCACAGGCCTCCGTGAGCGGTGGAGCGACCACCGCCAGCGGACCAAGAACATGGTTTTGATCCGGTCGTCGGCGCGACCGGACTGGACCATGGCGTAGTCGTCGAGTGCCTGGTGCCTGGTGCCTGGTGCCTGGTGCCAGGTGGTGCAGGCCGCTGCCAGGTGGCCGATTTCCAGTTGGCGCTCAGCCAGGGTGACGCGGTGCCGGACGCGGGCGCGGCGATAGACGCTGAAGCGCACTTTGTCCGACTCCTGCATCGCCGCGACGGCGCCGGGGACGTCGCGGAGTAGGTAGCGAACTGGCTTTTTTGGCCGGCCTGCGAGGAAGGCCCGCATTCGGGGCCCGGCCCTGGGGGAGGCTGCGGCAGTCGCGTCAGGTGGTCCTCGGACGCGCCCGGCAGCTCCAGTGCCTTGACGTAGTAGCGCTGTGCAAGACCGTGCAGCCCCTCGTCCACGGCCATGTAGCCGGTCAGGTACAGCAGGTCCGAAGCCGCGGACAGCATCGCTTTCCGCACGTCCCGAGGCGCCTCGGCGCCCAGGTAGGAAGCCACGGTGTTCACCATGAACGTGGCGGCCATGGGGCGCGCGTGGCGACCTCCGAACTGGTCGTCCAGTTCCGAGACACGCTCGGTCATGGTGATGACCATCTCCACTTCGTTCATGCCGATACGGCTCACGCGGCCGGATTGGACCGCTTCTGCCCGCCCAATGACGTCGGGCCAACCGGGAATGGTGAGGGCTACGGAGAACAGGCCGGCCCCCCAGGACACTGCGGCGTGATGGGTGGGTGCATCATCGGCGGACCGCGCCGACCAACGATGTCGTCCCTCATTGTCCAAACGCTCGTGATCCCATCGGCCATGGTCTTCCGGGCTTCGCGGTCGAGGCGTAGCGGTTCGCCGTGCGGTGATTTGCCGCTGCGGGTCGTCAGACGAGGACGTTGACGGCTCGGGCGACGACGAGTCCGAGGATGAGCAGGGAGACGACGGACTGGACAGTCATGACGATCTTGGCCCAAGGGGCCAGTGGCATGACGTCGGTGGGGCTGAAGGCGGTGGCGTTGGTGAATCCGAGGTAGAGGTAGTCGATGTAGCGGGGGCGCCAGTGAGTAGCGTTCAGTTCGGGGCTGAGGTGCTGGGGAAAGGCGAGAGCGGGGGTGGGCGGCATGTGGTGGGCCCGGGCGGCGGCTCCGCCGCTGTCGAGCTCGAAGTACAGCAGGGAGAACGCGAGGACGGTGGAGGCCCACACGCTGCCGCCGGCTTGCAGGAGAGCATCGGCGGAGTTGGTCTCTCTACCACCGTGCATGAGGTCGTCGATCAACTGGAGGGTCGACCAGATGGCGCCGCACGCCAGCACACTGACCAGGGCGATCGATACCATACGCATGGCAGCCGAGCGGCGGCTGATTCGAACGGGATCGCCCGCGATCAGCGCCACCAGGAGCAGTCCTTCGACAAGGGGGAGCGCCCAGCGGGGTCCCAGGCGTAGGTCGTCGGGCAGCAGCAGAGTCAGTACCGCGGCGGCGATGACGGCTCCGGCCATCGGCCAGCGGGCCTCGCCGTGCGCCGCCTGCTGTGGCTCGTGCAGATTGCTCGCATCGGAGGGGTGCTGTCCGGTCATGCTCGGCTGCCGCCCGGGTTCGGGTGGGCGAGGCTGGTGCAGTCCGGACCGGCCACGGTCGTGTCCTTTCGAGCGCTATCACCTCATTGTGAGGATGGGCCTCCGTGTCGGCGTCCTGTGACACGCGGAGCACATCACCAGGCATTCGGGTAGGACGGCGCCCATTCGAGGCCAAGGCTTTGAGGTTTGTCATCATCCCTATCAAGTCGATCACGGTCCCCTCTAGATGATCAATTCCAAGGGGTCAGTGATCATAGGTGGTCAGTGAACGCAGGACTGGCTGTCCGGTGTGGTCGTTGTGCCAGATCGCTGCAGTCAGCGCGAGTATTCGCTGCATGACGCGGGCGATGACGCCGGCTGGTGTACGGCTACGGTGCTGTTCCAGGTTGAGCTGTCCTTTGAAGCTCTCGTTCACCGATTCGATGACTTGCCTCAGCGGCTTGAACAGTGGTGCCCCGGCCCGCCCCGACTCGCCTTTGCGGGCCGGTCGCAGCAGCCGGACATTCAGTTCGGCCAACTGGTGCTCGAAGTCGCGGCCGAAGTAGTTCTTGTCGCCGATCAGCGTCTGCCCGGACCGGGCAGCCACCAGTTCCGGTTCGGCGGCGAGCAGGTCCAGCAGCGTTTCGCGTTCGTCGGCCTTGGCCCCGGTCAGGGCGAAAGCGATCGGCAGACCCTGAAGGGTGCACACCAGGTGAAGTCGCAGGCCCCAGAAGAACCGGCTGTGGCTGGCGCAGTAGCCGTACTCGGCCCATCCGGCCAGGTCGGAACGTTTGACGGTCTCGCGGGAGCGTTCCGCATTCGACCGGCGTGGAGTCGACGATCCACACGTCGTCGCTCCACACGCTGATGTCGGTGGCCAGAAGCCGGGTGACCCGGCGAAGCAGCTCGGCGGCCTTGCGCAGGCGCTTGTTGTAGCCGGGCTGTTTTGGCAGATAAGGGAAGAGGTGCCGCAGGTGAGCGCGGGTGTGGCGAAGCCACTTCGCCTCGGAGGTGAAGCCGAGCATGGCCTGCATCGTCGCGAGCGTGACCATCTCGGCATCGGTGAGTCGTGGGGCGATCCCCACGGCCGGCCGCCATGGAGCGAGATGCGGTGAGTCCTTCAGCAGGTCGTCGGTCTTCACGTAAAGTGCGGTGGCGAGGGAGTCCAAGTCTGGCGTCACAACCGCACTTTGGGCTCCCTCATCGCATGCGCGCAGCCGATCCCTTGAAATCGATCATCTAGGACGTCACGTGCTGGACGGGGTGCGGCGCACGACGGGGTATGAGGGTGCCGACGACTGCGCCCGTCGCGCCGCCCAGCGCCCACCCGGCAAGCACGTCGGTCGTCCAGTGCACACCGAGGTACACCAGTGCCAGGCCGGTCACCAGGTTCGCCGCGATCACGGCGGCGGCCGCCGCCCGTCGTCGGCCCCGGCTCGACCACCGCACCGCGAGAAGGGCAGCGACGGTGAGCCCGGCCACCAGGGCGGCGTCGGTGGACGGCATGGAGTACCCGCCCGCCTGCACCAGAGCCAGGCCGGCGTCCGGCCGCGGTCGGGCGATGAGCTGCTTCAGCAGGAGCGAGGCCACCACCGAGAACAGCGCCGCGGCGCCCGCCGCCGCGATCACCGGCCGGGCGGCGCGCACGACCACCACCACGAGCAGCGCGGCCAGGAGCGTGAGGCCCAGGAAGACAACACTGAGTCCGAGGTTCATCAACCCCTTCGCCAGGGTGGTCCAGTCGGCACTCCGGTGCGCGACGAGCCACCGCAGGACATGCCGGTCCGTCGCAGTAACGGGAGCGAACACCGCTGTCATGCCGCCATCCTCTCGGGTGATCACCTCGCGATGGCACTCTATGCGACGACCGATAATCTGCTGAAGGAGCGTCGGACTTGGCGCCATGGCGGCCAGCCGTAGGGATCGCGCCGCAGCTCACGGACGCCGAGCTGGTCACTCTTGCGATGATGCAGGCCATGCTCGGTGTCACCTCCGAGGCCAGGTGGCTCCGGTATGCCGCGGCCCACCTGCGGCACCTCTTCCCGTACCTGCCGCAGCAACCCGGCTACAACAAGCGGCTGCGAAAGTCCGCCAAGCTGCTCCGCCGGGTCGCCCAGATCCTGCCCACCAGCACCTCGGTGCGGAACGACGACGTAGTCCAGTTGCTACGGCCGACTCGCAAGGGCAAACGGCAACGGCCGGGCAGATCTCTGTTCAAGCCGTTGCGGCAGGTCATCGAATCGAGTCGATCAACGAGACTTTCAAGGGTCACCTCGACCTCGAACAGCACCGAGGGCGCACACCCCCGCGGTGTCATCGCCCGCATCATGCAGCGAATACTCGCGCTGACCGCCGCGGTCCGGCACAACGACCACACCGGACAAGACGCTCCCCGTTCGCTGACTTCGTACGATCACTGACCCCTTGGAATTGATCATCTAGGGCCAGAGGGGTCGCAGCCGGCAACGGCCTATCGACCGCCGGGGCCGCGGTCGTCCGGTCATGTTCGCCGCTGTTGGTGTCAGCCGTTGGTGTCAGGCGCAACGACGAGCACGCCACGCGGCTGTGGCGCGGCTTCACCCCAACTACGTTCTCTTCCGTGGTGCTCCGAGGTCCTGGCCGGTGGCGGAGGAGACAGGGTGATGATGCGACGCCAAGGGGGCGCGTTCCTGTCTGATGCTCGCTCTGAGCGCGCCTGCGCTCGCTCTATCCGGCGACGGCGGATCCGAGGCATGGCAGCGCGGCGGGCATTGCGGTGGACTACGACTCGCTCATCCGCGGTCGGGATGCACGAGGAGAAGGGCGCAGCCTGTCTCAGGGTGCCCATCTTGCGAGCGGTTCCCGACAGTGCGGGGCACCGAGGTGCCGAGTTGCTCCCTGCAGCCGGGTCAACTCGTCCGTCGTCCGCCTGAGATGGGAGTTGGCAATGACACTGTCACAGTGGCAGAGAGCGTTGGAGTGGCTGGCCGCCGCGGCAAAAGACCCGCGCGCATGTCGCGAGGACTGGATGCACGGGGTGACCGGGGTCCACCTCCTGGCCACCGGGCGCATGTGGGATGTCCTGACTGTTCCTGAGCGCCTCGGCCTGTACACCGCCGAGTTACTCGACACCATTTCGGTGACCGAATGGGGGCCGATTCTGCACGACGGTCGAGGCCGCCGCGTGGGATTCCTGCTGCCGGCCGACCCCACCGCCTTGTGGGCCGGTCACAACCTGAGATACGTCTCGAAGGGCGGCTGGATCGCGGCCCCCGCCCCGCACTGCCGGTGGGGGACGCTGCACTGGCTCATCCCGCCGGACGGAAGCGGTGCTCTCACCCCGCCTGGGCTTCTGGAATTGGCCCTGGACGAGGCTCTTCGCGAGATGGCCCACACCCATGGCTGCTCTCGGCACCACCTTGTGCCTTGCCGTCGCGCACCAGACCCGGCGAGCGGCACCGACGATCGGGATCCTGACCGCTGCGGGTGATCTACAGGATCTGTTACAAGCACCTTCATGAGGTCCGCGGTCGAGGGAGGTGGGCACACAGGTTCCCGTCAGCTACCCCGGAACTATGTTGCAGGACCGCAGCCCCCCTCACCCGGACAACACGCTTTCCAAGTCTGGAGCCACACCCCACTCTTCCGGACCGCCAAACCACTTACGGAGGCGGCTTCGACCTGATTGTGATCGGGGTCTCTTGCCGACATCACTCGGCCTCACTGGGCGGGGCCAAGTACTTCGTCGGCGCTGCGCGGCTCTGTGCGCGGCTGTTGGTTGAGTTTGTGGCGCGCGATGGAGGAGTGCCGGTAGACCTCTTTGCGGGCGCGCATGATGTTGCCCAGGGGGGCGTGTTCGGCGGTGACCCGCCAGGGTGTGAAGGACAGCGAGTCCATCTTCTCCAGGTTCTCCGGGCTGGAGATGTCCTGCTGTGGCAGCCGCAGCTTGGCGACGGTGACGGACGGGGAGAGCTGTTCGGGCCATTCCACGGTGGTGTCCTCCACCGGCATGCGCTCCAGGTCGGTGCAGAGCTGGACCTGGATGTCGAAGGCGTAGGGCCGCTCCTGCAGTTCGGCCTGCAGGGCCGGTCGGAAGACCTCCGCCGCCGAGGTCGGGTCGATGGTGCGCCGGACCACCGCGGCGGCGGCGGAAGGGTCGGGGGTGATGCGCACCTTGGCGATGTAGTCCCCGTGCCGGACCGCGCCCATGGTCCAGTAGCTCGACAGCAGTACGTTTACCGGAGGGGTCTTTGCCAGGCGGAGGAAGGCCAGGAACTCGTCCCACGCCCAGTAGTCCTGGTCCAGGGTTCCCTTTCCGGTTACGAAATCGGTGTAGAAGCGATGTGCGCCGGGTCGGCCCTGGGAGAAGTAGGCCGGCGCGTTCAGGAACAGTTCCTGGATGAACAGGTAGTGCTCGACCGTGTTGCAGAAGAAGATCGGTCCATTGATGTTGGCGTAGTCGAAGGTGCCCGTGTCCGGTTCGTCTTCCAGCAGGGTCGGGCCGGGGATGTCGAACATCTTCAGCGCCAGACCGGTGGCGGCGCCAAGACGCGCGTCGGCTCCGGCATGGGGCGAGCCGTTGGAGAAGCGGATGAGCGCATCGTGGGTTCCCGGGGTCGCGTAGATCCCTTGGGCGTACTCGGGGGGTAGCCCGGTCAGGATCTCCACTTCCCCTCGGACCAGCCCGTAGCCCTTGGCGTGCGCATCGCGGAGGGCCCGTCCGGTGCCGCCGGCCTCGACCGACTCGGCGATGTAGCTCTCGGTCTTCTCGATCACCGTCTGCACGTTGCGGTCGAAGTCCGGGTCATCGACCTCGACATCCGGTGTGTAGCGGACGAACTGTGCTGCCATGACTCCGACCTCTCCTCTCGGAGACCGTGATCGCGCCTCAGGGGCTTGGAATTTCCCTCAGCCCTCAAGCTCGGCGAGCCAGCGCAAGGCGCGCAGACCCGGCACGAAGCAGTACTCGCCGCCTCGGGTGACCACGAAGCTGGGCAGGTGCTGCAGGCGACGCCGGACCGGCTTCTCCGGGATGGTGACGGTGCCGGTTCCGCCGTGGTGCCCGGCTACCGGGTCCTTCTCGCCGGGGTAGCCGATGAAGTTGCCGTCGTTGATCCATTGGGCCTTGATGAACTCGAACTGCCGTTCCAGGTGCGCTCCGAGGAAGACTCCGACCAGGCCGCGGTCGGCGCCGTCGTCCTCCAGGACGCCCTCGGGCAGCGGCGGGCCGTAGGTGGTGCCGCGGCGGATGAGGCGGTGCATCCGTGCGTCGCCGATGATGGTGGAATCGCGGGGGTTGGTGCGCCGGATGTGCGCACCGGCGGGGCACCGGTACCCCCGGTCGTCGTTCTCCCGGTACAGGAAGTTGTTGACGCGGTGTGGATCGGCCGCCAGCTCCGGATCGTCGTGCTCCGGCGTCAGCGCCAGCGGCGCCCCGCTGGGCCAGCGCCCGACCATCTTCGCCGCCAGGAGCGCCTCCTCCTCGGCGCTTGAGCTGTTCGCGCGCAGGAAACGGCGCCAGGCCGCGACGTCGGTGTGGGCCTTGCGAACGGCTGCGTAGGTGCCGTTGCGTCCCAGCACGTCGGGTGTGGGCATGGGCAGCAGATTGCCGGTTTCATCCGGGTATCCGAGGATGAACTCGCCGGCCTTGATGGGGGCTTCCTGCGGGTTGGAGCCGGGCAGTCCGACACCCTCGATGTTCGGATGGCTGATGCCGTCACGGAATCCGAAGGTGGTGCGCCCGGTCGGGAGCTGGCGGACCTCCTGCTGCCAGATCACCTGGACACCGGGAGTGTCCTCGTAGGCGGCACGGGCCCGCTCCAGCTTCTCGTCCAGCTGCGCCGCATCGGAGGAGAGGGCGCTCAACGCGATGTGGACATCGCCCGTTCCGAACGGTGCCTCCCAGTGGGCCGGCGCACTCTCGCCCACGTCGCCGATCAGCTCCGCCCGAGCGGCCATGCCCTCACGAAAGGCCTGCGGAAAGCTGTCCAGCGACTCCTGGGACACCCCCAAGGCCTTCAGTCCTTGGTAGGTGAACGCCACGGCCACCCAGGCATCCCGGCTCGGGTCCACCTCGGGCAGGCCGGCCGCGGTCAGCGGAAGCAGCCGCCGCAGCAGAGCGCGCCCGGCGTGGCGGTCATCGACGCGCAGGAAGAGGTACTTTCCCTGATAGGGCACGGGCCGTGGACGCAGGGCCCCGCTCTGGACGTCGTCGATCTCGACACGCACACCGGCCGCGCTGCTGCTGTCCGCCGTGTTCATGATCGCTTGTGCCTCCACATTGGTCTCTGTCCGGGCAACCCCGCAATGGCCGACTCCCACTGGCCGACGCGGTCCACCGGCGGTGGGTCGGCTCTGGAGGTCCGGGCGCTAGGCCGAGGCTTCCTCCAACAGCTTCTGGAAGGCGGGCGTGGCCACCAGCTCCGCGTTGGCCGGGTTCTCCAGCGCCTCCCGGAACTGGGGGGTGTCGAGCACCTCCTGGAACGCTTCGTCCACGCGCTGGTCCTTGTAGATCTGCTGAACGGTCAAATCGGGGTAGGCGCTGACGAAGACCCCTGCGGGCTCCTGGTGGGCGAGGAACCAGTCCTTGACCCCTGGATCTTTGATGCCGGGGAACCCTTCGCTGTGCGAGAAGACCTTGTCGAAGCGTTCCCCGACCACCGTCTTGGCGAAGTCGTCGATGTAGGTGTCCCAGGAGCCGTCGAAGACGCTGGCGAACATGAACCTGGTGTCGTTGTCGAAAATGACGTGCCGTGCGTCATGCAGCGTGCCGATCTGGCGCAGCGCCGCATGGACATTCTCGTCATTCGCCGCGTCGGCGAGCCAGGTGAGATCCTCGCGCAATGCATCGGCCTCGCCCTGCTTGATCTCGGTGAAAACGGTGAACTCGTTGGAGACCCCATCCGTCCTGCCCGGGTGTTCAGGGTGAGCTGGCGGGGTTGCACCTGTCGCAGTCATCGCAAAGCTCTCCTGTCACGGATCGGTGCGAGGGTCGCCAAGCACCAAACATGAGGCGCCATCGCCCTCACACGTCAATGCTCACCGCGGATCCGCTGCCTCGCATCCTCAGTGCTGGCCGATGCGGTCACCCGGGACGGTTCCCGGAAAGCTTCGGCGCTGGCGTGCCCATTTTGATCACTCCATGCTCCCCCACCAGGGGCGATTACGTTCCGTGCAGCGTTTCCGTCACGGTGCTGAGAAGGAAAAGCAGCCTCGCGTGCCGGCTTGCCGGTCGGTTCCGGGACGGCATCAGAGCGGGCGCGGCAGGCCAGGCCCGGGGCCATCGCGTCCCGAGAAGCTCCCGAGGACAGATCCGGCCAGGCGCAGGAAGATGGAAGCGGTGGGGCGTGCCGCCGTCGCCATGCCGGGCAGCCACTTCCGCACAGCCGTGAAGACAGCGGCGCAGCCGATCACAGAACAACCCGTTGCACCGTACAGACGGTCGGATCACCCGCTTCCCGCCAAGCCCAGTCCACTGGATCGCCATCCGGAGGCAACGATGGGCGCAGTCCTCGGTGACGTGCTGGGTTTCGCGGCGGCCGTCGCGGTCAGCCCGCTCCCGATCATCGCCGTCATCCTCATACTCGCCACGCCCCGGGGACGCCTCAACGGAGTCCTCTTCACCGTCGGCTGGATCCTGGGACTCTCGGTACTGGGCGCGGTCATGCTGGTGATCGCTTCCCCCGCAGGTGCCTCCGCCCACAAACACCCGGCCACCTGGGTGGGAGCCCTGAAGCTCGCTCTGGGCGTGTTCCTCGTCCTCTTCGGCGCCCGGCAGTGGCACCGGCGCCCAAAGGATCCCTCGCAAGCCCGGCTGCCGAAGTGGATGGGCGCGATCGACCGCCTCACACCGGTCAAGGTCTTCGCACTCGGACTGGCCTTGGCCGCGCTGAACGCCAAGAACGCCCCGCTGACCATCGCCGCGGGCGCCGCGATCGGCTCAGCGGGACTGCCGGTCGGGCAGCAAATCGCATCGCTTGCAATCTTCGTCCTGATCGCCACCCTCGGCCTGCTGGCCCCGTTGGCAGTCTTTCTTCTCGGGGGAGAGCGAGCCAAGACCACGCTCGGCAACTGGAAGAAGTGGGCTGCTCAGCACAACGTCGCCGTGATGGCCGTCCTGTTCTTCGTCCTCGGCCTGAAATTGCTCGGAGACGGCATCTCCATCCTCACCTCCTGACAGGCTCGGCCGGTCGTGGTGGTGTTCGAGCTCCTTTTGCGCCGCGTCCTTGTCTCGCTGGGCCTTGTTGATCCACTGGGTGACGACGGCGGGGTCGGCCCCGGCGTCGAGGGCTGCCTGGTAGCGGGCGAGCCGCCGCTCGCACTCCTTGATCGCCTGGCGTGCCTGAGCCTGCTCGGGGGTCTGGGACTGTGCGGTGCTCGCTGCGGCGCTCGCGGGGGTGAGCGCTTCGATGGTGACGCAGAGCCGGTTCGGGGCGAAGGCCCGGGCGATCCACTGATCCAGCGCCTGGCACACGATGTCTTCCCGCAGGTAGACGGTGCGCGGGTGCGTCAGGTCGGGATAGAGGGCGACTTCTTCCTCTTTGAACTCGCAGCGGTAGTAGACGCAGCTGCGGATGGTGGCGGGCTGCATCTTGCGCCCGCACAGGCTGCACCGGACCCGACCGCGCAGAGCGTACGGGCGCCCGCCCCGCTTCCCGGCGCGCTCCTGCAGCCCCTGGTTGCGGGCGCGCTGTGCGCGCACGGTGCGGACGGCATCGAAAAGAGCGGGGCTGATGATCGCTTCGTGGGCGGGCTCAATGGAGTGGATCCACTCATCAGGCGGGTTGTGAGTCATGTGGGTGCGGTGGCCGAGGGTGACGTCGTCGACGTCGAGGAGGCGTTCTTCCTTACGCTGCTTGTTCCAGACCTCGTGGCCGGTGTAGCGGGGGTTGAGGAGGATGGCGCGCACGGCGCCCTGCTGCCATGCGGTCTTCTTGCGGTGCGGATTGCGGGTGGCGTCGTGGGCGGAGGGGCAGGGGATGCCTTCCCGGGTGAGCTGGGCGGCGATGGCGCTGTAGCTCAGTTCAACGTCGACCGCTCGACTGTCACCCGGGCCGTCGGTGAGATGCGTCGGTTACTGGCGGAGCGGGGTTTTGTTGTTCCCGACAGGCCAGGCCTGCGGCTTCGAACGCTGGAGGACGTGTTCGCCTACGCCCAGGCCGAGGGTGTCGAGCTGAGGTTGGACGCCACCGAGGTGCAGGTGCGACGGCCGGCCGCCGGCCGGGGCGGCAGGCGGGCATTCGTGTCGGGCAAGAAGAAGCAGAACACGATGAAAGCCACTGTCATCGCTGACCACCAGGGCCGCACCCTGTGGGCCGATGGCCTGCGGCCGGGGCGAATGCACGATGCGACCGCAGTTCGCGCCGCTGGCATCAGCGGCTGCTTCCAGCACTTCGACCTGGTGGAAGTGCTGCTCGACGACGGCTACCTGGGCCTGAGCCGTGACCATCCCGGCCAAGCACTCACCCCGCCCAGAAAGCCCCGCCCCGGTGCACTGCCCAGCAGGGTCGAACAGTGGGAACGCGATCGGCACAGCCACTCATCCGACCGCATCACCGTCGAGCACGCCCTCGCCGACCACAAACGCTGGAAACAACTCATGCGCTGGACCCACCGTCGCGATCGCCTGCCCGACACCTACCGAGCCATCGCCGGCCTCGTCTCCGACCGCACTGTCATGACCTGAAAACGGCCGAGAGCAGGCCGACCACGCCTCACCCGCTATCACGCACCAACTCGTTAGTACTGGGCGTCGTTGTTGCTGCCGAAGTCGGGTACGTCGGTGGACAGCAGGTGTTTGGCGCCGCCTTCGAGGGCCTTGGCCGTCTCGGTGGAGCGGGGGAGCATGGTCTTCTCGTAGGTGCGGATCGCGTCGGCGACGGTGGCGGCGTTCATGAGAGCGAGGGCGATTTCGCTGGCGTCGAGCATGGCGAGGTTGACGCCGACGCCGAGCGGGGGCATGAGGTGGGCGGCATCTCCGAGCAGGGTCACCGTCGGGTTGTGTTCCCAGGTGTGCGGGACCGGGAGGGCGAAGATCGGGCGGTTGACGTAAGGGCCGTCGTTTTCGGTGATCATCCGGCGGATGCGGGGCGACCAGTGGGCGTACTCGCGCAGGAGCAGGGAGCGGATGCCGTCGGTGTCCTCGACTGTCAGGCCGCTCGTGTTGATCCAGTCGACCGGGACGCGTTGGATGATGTAGACGCGGATGTGGTTTCCGCTGTTGCGCTGGGCGAACAGGCCGCGCTCGCCGTCGGCTGCGTGGGCGCTGCCCTGGCCGACCAGCTCGGCCAGGTCCGGGTGCCGGTTCTCGACGTCTGAGAACCATGCTTCCAGGAAGCTCACCCCGGTGTACTCGGGGACGGCGGGGGACACGGCCGGGCGTACCCGGGAGGAGGCGCCGTCGGCGCCGATGACCAGATCGGTCTGGGTGGTCGTGCCGTCGGTGAAGTGCAATTGCCGCGGCCCGTCGTCAGGTCCGCTGATCGTGTCGAGGGCGCGGCCCCAGTGCACGGTTCCCGGGTGCAGGGAGTCGAGCAATAGGTTGCGCAGCTGGCCACGGTCGATTTCCGGCTTGAAGAGTTCGTCGGGCGCCGGGACTTCATGGGACGTGATCGTGCCGGTCGGGTCCATCTGGCGCATTTCCTGCCCTTCGGGGCGGGCGAGCTTGAAGAACTCGTCGAGCAGACCGGCTTCGCGCAGGGCGAGCTGACCGTTGTCCGCGTGCAGGTCGAGGGTGCCGCCCTGGTTGCGCGCGTCGGGGCCCCGGTCGCGGTCGTAGACGGTGACCGCTATGCCGCGCTGCTGGAGGATGCGGGCGCAGGTCAGTCCGCCGGGGCCGGCACCGATGATGCTGATGCGTGCCCGGGCAGGTTCTGGGGAGTTCATGGTTGTCCCTTTCAGTCGGCGAAGAGAGGCGGGCAGGCCGGGCGTTGTCGACCTCAGCACCGGCACCGGCATGTGACCCGCAGAGGGCCTCTCAGGTGAACAGGTCGGCACGGTGCAGACGATGACCAGGCCGACGAGGATGTGCCGCTCAGGTGCTCGTGCATATCCATAGAATCAGAGCGAGTAGAAAAGTGCAACGACTCTACTTAGTGACTGATTCGACTATCTAGTACGCTGTAGTCATGACCGTGCCCTCTGCCAGCCGCCGCGACCGCAAGAAGGCGGCCACCCGGCAAGCGATCGCCGACGCCGCACTGCAACTCTTCCTGGAGCGCGGCTACGATCAGGTGAGCATCCGTGACATCGCCGACGCCGCCGACGTGTCGACCGCTACGGTGTTCAAGCACTTCAGCGGCAAGGAAGCGCTGGTATTCGACCAGGACGAAGACCGAGAGTCACAGCTGATCGCCGCGGTGCGGCAGCGACCCTCCGATCAGAGCATCCTCGATGCCCTCCGACAGCACGTCCTGGACACCTGGCCGTCGATCGAGGCACATCCTCAGGCGGCCGAGTTCACCAACCTGGTGAACTCAACGCCGGTGCTGCGCGCCTACGCCGAACGCATGTGGACCCGGTACACCGACAGCCTCAGCGCAGTCATCGCCGACGAGTTCGGCGTGGAGCACGACAACCTCGCGTGTGTAGCTATTGCCCGATTCGTACTCGAGATCCCGGTGCTCGCTCGCGGCCGGCGGGACCGCCGGGCCGCCATCGAGGCAATCTTCGACATCCTCACCCACGGCTGGGAGCCGCCAAGCAAGCCGCCCGCGCCGTAGCACCTGGACCGTTTCCTGAGCCCGTCCTCGACAAGCCTCGGCTTGCCCCACTACGCGTATCGGTCGCACTCACCCCCTGCCTGGCAACGAGACCTGACATCCCGTCATTCCCAAACGGCAAGCACCTCATTCTGATCCCAGTCCTTAGGGCGTGCAGATCTTTAACTCGTGGCTTTCTGCTTGGTGGTTCGTTGGTCAGGCATGAGCGGGTTGGATGGGCAACGGACCGCGCTGGCAGCC
>NZ_JBVIJE010000043.1:0-40454 GCF_055581585.1 Streptomyces sp. NPDC031426 | reverse complement strand
GACGGAACCCGTACCTGAGCTGCATAGCGATCACCATACATACTTGGTTCATGTCACCACGCTGGAACCCAAATCCCGACGTGCGAACCGGCCGTTACGTCGTCTACAACCTGCATGTTCACTTGGTCTTCGTCACGAAGTACCGGCGCAAGGCCATGACGGGCGCGATGCTGACGCGCTGCGAAGAGATCATGCGGGAGGTATGCGAGGACTTCGAGGCCGAACTGAAGCAGTTCAACGGCGAGGACGATCACGTACACCTGCTCGTGCACTACCCGCCGAAGGTCCAGCTCTCCAAACTGGTCAACTCCCTCAAAGGCGTCTCCGCCCGGCTCCTGCGCAAGGAGTACGACACGCACGTCCGCCGGTACCTGTGGGGCGGACACTTCTGGTCCGGCTCCTACTTCGCCGGAAGCTGCGGCGGGGCGCCCCTGACCGTCGTGAAGCAGTACATCGAGAACCAGAAGCGCCCCGTGGGCTGAGGGAAACACTGCCAACCCGTGCCCCTGGCGCGGGTCAGAGCAGTTCTGAGATGGCCTTCACCCCCGCCCTAAAGGGCGGAGCACTGGCCAAGATCAAAGGTAGAGGTCCGCGTCATGACTGACAGGTCGGCCGCCCCTGGAGCCTTTCCTCTTCCGGTTGACGGTCTGGTCCTTCTTCTCGGGGATGACTGCCTTGATGTGGCGTTTGCGCAGGTGGATCCGGTTGCCGCGGGACGAGTAAGCCCTGTCCCCGGCGACCGCGTCCGGCCGGATGCGGGGGCGGCCGACGGGGCAGCGGACCCGGGTGGGCGCAGTTTGCCGGCCCGCTTGGTCAGTACCCAGCGGAATTACCAGGCTGGATCGGAGAACTGGTGGAGGGAGAGACCGTCACCTTCGACGTCACCCAGGGCCAGAAGGGACCCAGGCAGAGAACATCGTCCGAGTCTGACGTCCGAGCGAGTCCCGCATGTTCCACCGTGTAGAGTGGCATCACCGACGCGGGGTGGAGCAGCTCGGTAGCTCGCTGGGCTCATAACCCAGAGGTCGCAGGTTCAAATCCTGTCCCCGCTACCAGAAGAAGGGGCCCGCAAGCGCGGGCCCCTTCTGCGTCGCCCCCAGGCTGGGAAGCGCTGCGGTCTATGAGTTCAGCAAAGACAGGCTCTCAAGGTTCCTGGCCTTGGTGATCGTCGATGCCTGCGAGGACGACGTGACGGTCGATTACTCGGGCGGTGCCGTAGGCGGAGGCATTGAGGTAGCTGCTGGCTCGTACGAGGTAGCGGATGTCATGGCCACGGGCTGCCCACAGGAGCATCTGGGCTGCTTCGACAGCCCGGTACGCGGCGTCGACGAGCGCCCCGGAGGCGGGTTCGGCCTCCTGCTTGGTCATGGGGGAGTCGAGGTAGGGCACGAGGACGTCGTGTGTAGCGGTCCGATGAGGGCGGCGATCTCCAGCAGTTCACGCACGTCCATCAGCGTCTTCTCGAGGTCGGCGTAGACGTCGCGTCCCTTGGTGATTGCCTCCTTCGCCGCGCACGGAAGGCAGCCTTCCTCGGTGCAGTCGTGCTCCGTGACAGTGCAAGCCGGGGCGGGCAAAGGCTTGTATGGCTCTCCCCGGTGGGGGAGCCGGGCGGTGAAGTGCCCAACGTGGTCGATCATGGCCGGTCCGGGGAGATGGGTAGGGCTGGTTGGCAGGACGGAGGCGAGGCGTTCAGACCCAGAAGGGGCCGCCCCGCTCAGACAGGGCGGTGGGCGTAGGCGTGTTCTTCAGGACGGCCTGCCGCCACTGGACGCGGCTGGCGAACTGTTCCTGGTCGAGGCCTTGCGGATTGTGCTGCCACTGGGACAGGTGCTCAGCGACGGAGACCGCCGGACTGGACGGCCTGTGGAGTCATGTAGGTGTGGTAGGAGGTGGGGTGCTCGAGCCAGGCGGCTGCCTGGAGGATGGCGTCGCGTAGTTGCTCGTCGGTGGCCTCGGCGCGGCTGGGTGCGTCCATCCAGTCGTTGAGGCGTTGCTGTACCAGCGGGATGTCCGCGTGCAGCGCGTTCGCGAGCGGGCCCATGTAGGTGGTGAGGAGGCTGCGCAGCTCGGCGCCGTGCAGCTTGTTGAGGTCGGCGCTGGAGAGGGCAGGTCGGCCCGTGGGCATCGATGAGGTGTCTTCGAGCCACTGCTCGACGTAGGTGAGGGCGGCTCCGATCTGGGGGAGGGGGATGCCCGTTCTCGTCTTTGCGCCGATCACCTCGTTGATGAGGGTGTTGACCGTGCGCCTGTGCTGGCCTGTGCCGGCGGCGACTTGGTCGAGCCGCCGGTTGAGGCGCTGTCGGGCCTGGTTCTCGGACAGGAGCGTCACCGGCTCGCAGAGCCGGCATGGGACGTCCAGTGCGCTCGCCGGCTGCTCGCCGCATTGTCCGCACACGAAGCCCGGGCACTGCGCGCACGGGCGATAGGTGTCGGTGTCGGGGTCTGGGGCCCCTTTGAAGGCGGTCGGGGGGAGTTCCTGGCAGCGCAGGTCTCAGAGTGACTGGCAGTCGCCGGTGCAGGATTCCTGGGCTGCGGCGGCACCGGTCTGGCTGACGAGGGCCTCGCGCACGGTGGGCAGCAGCAGCGTCGCTTCGAAGGCGCGGTCGGGGTGCCACTGTTCGGCGAGCGCGGCCCGGTAGGCGGCCGACAGGCGCTTGTCGCTGCTGCCGTCGACCTCGTGGTGCTCCCGGTCATCCAGGCAGCTGCACGCCAGGCGCGTGGCATAGCCGAAGAACGTGGCGCCGACGGATCGGCACTGGGGGCACATGGTCCACTGGTAGGGCTCGTCGTCGTAGGTACGCATGCCGCCGGCTTCGAACAACTGCCAGGGCCCGTACTCATCGTCCGGGAAGAGCAACCCTTCGGCCAGCAGAGGCAGCCCCTGCCACTCCTCCGGCACGTCCACGGGCAGACAGCGCTCGGCTTTGTCCCCCCAGTAGCCGACGGCCCAGTGGTCGCTCCCCACGGCCGCCATCGCGAACCGCCCCACCATGCGGGAGACTCCGGCTCGGCGTCGAACCAGATCCGCTGCTGGGGCAGCCAGAACGCCGGCGTCCGGGGTGCGCCCTCAGCGTCGGAGAAGGTGACCGGTTCATACGCCCAGGGAATCTGCAGGTGATTGAAGAAGACCGACCACCAGGCATGGAGTTCCGTGCGGGGCGTGAGCCCCGTGCCTGCATCAGCTGCTGGATTCGTCGTGCTCTGGCCAATGGTCCCCCGTCTGGCCGCGCAGTTCTGGCCCGACAAGTTCCGGGAGCAGGGCGCCACCAGCCTGGACAGCAAGGAGAAGGCTCAGCTGGTGGTGCTGCTCGATTACGCGGTCTGGGGCAACGACGAGGTGGGCAACTGGCATCTCGGCTTCCTCAAGGTGCTGTGCGGGCTGTCGGAGGACGAAGAGGTGGTGATCGACCAGCCGACCGATGAGCAGAAGGCGAAGGTCAACGCCTGGCTCAATCCGATCATCAGTCAGCTGGGCCACCGGGGGAGCAGGGAGGACTTCGAGGCGCTGTTCCTCCAGCGGCAGGGCGAACTCGTCACCGACGCCGACGGGCCCGCCCGTGTCAGCGTCGCTACTCATCCGGGCGACGGCGTGTTCCTTCGCGACCTGCCGTGGCCCCTGGAGCAGATCCAGTACCCCTCGCTCAAGTGCCGATCGCGATCAACTGGCCCCGCCCGAGCTGAGACCCGGGTCTCCGGCCTGCCCCAAGCCCAGCCCGCCCGTCGCCGATGGGCGGGCTGGGACGTTTATGCGAGAGCGAGCCCGAGTCTGCGCGGCAGCAGCGGTCCGGGAGGATGTTCGGGTGATTGCTGATTCGTTGGTTCCCTTCACCGGGTTCCTCCGAGGATGCCCCGGCCGTCAGGCCGGGAGGAATCGGACTCCTGCGGAGCAGGGCAGGGGTAGCCGGATCGCCGTCAGGGCGATCCGGCGTCCACCCCGCACGGCGGTGATGTCGCCCGCAATGATCAAGAGCTCTCAACTGTCAGTCCTCCCGGGTAGGTTCGGATGCATGACGACAGAGGCGACGACGAAGGATGCCGGGCATGCCCGGTACACCTTCCGTGTGCGCCTGTCGAAGACGGCCCGGCGGGCACTGGAAGCGGAGTGGGATCGGTGCCGGTGGATCTGGAACGAGTGCGTCGCGAAGTCCGAGCAGGTGCACGCGCAGAGCCGGGAGAGCGGCGAGAGGTTGATGTGTGGCCCGGGGCAGTTGGACAAGATGCTGACCGAGGCACGCGGGGTGACGCCGTGGCTGGCTGAGGGCGCATGCGTGCCGCAGCAGCAGGTGATCCGGGACTTCGCCAGGTCGAGGGCGAAAGCGCTGAAGGACATCAAGGACCGGTTGCCGATGCACCGGCGGGCCGGGATGCCCCGCTGGAAGAAGAAGCGAAAGGCGCGGTGCAGCCTCAACTACACGAAGCGCGGTTTCCGCCTCAGAGACGGCGGCCTGCACCTTGCGGGCCAGATCGTGCTCACGGTGGTGTGGTCGCGGGATCTTCCGGCCGACCCGTCGAGCGTGCGCGTGTACCAGGACACGCTCGGCCATTGGTACGTGTCCTTCGTTGTTGCCGCGCAGGTTGAGCCGCTCGCCCCCACGGGGCGCGTGCTCGGGGTGGACTGGGGTGTGAAGGAGACCGCCACCACCACCGACGACGCCTACGACCTCCCGCATGCCGGGCACGGCAGGCGGGCCGCGCAGCGGCTCGCGAGGTACCAGCGGATGATGGCTCGGCGCCGGCGTCCGAAGGGACGGCCCGCATCCGCGGGCTACCGGAAGGCGCAGGCACAGGCAGCGAAGCTGCACAAGAAGATCGCGAGGCAGCGTGAGGACACCGGCCGCAAGTGGGCCAAGTCCGTGATGTGTGGCCATGACGGGGTGGCGGTGGAGGACTTCAGGCCGAAGTTCCTCGCGAGGACCACCATGGCCCGCAAGGCGGCCGATGCCGCCATCGCCGCGACGAAGCGTGCCCTGTGCGAGATGGGCCGCAAGCACGCACGGGACGTCCGTCTCGTGCACCCGGTGCACACCACGATGGACTGTGCGCGGTGCGGAGCGAGAACCAAGCACGCACTACCTCTGTCGATGAGAACGTATGCCTGCACCGTGTGCGGAGCAGTGTCCCCCAGGGACAAGAACTCCGCCCGCGTGATGCTGGTCCGGGCAGGTTGGAACCCGGACGGTGTCGAGGGCGTAAGACCACCTGAGCCGCCGGCTCCGGTGGCGGCCTGAGCCGTACATCCCCGCCCAGCCCTGGAGGGTGACGAATCCCCCTCCCTTCAGGAAGGGGAGCCTTCAACGTGCTGGAACCAGAAACGCCTGTGCTCGCATTGGCAGGGGATGGTGCCGGCGAGTACCGCGTCGGCGGTGCCCGCATGGTGCGCGGAGCCGCCGCGACTGTGGTGATCACGCTTGGACGGCTGAAGCGACGCCGCGGCGGCAAGGACTGTTTCGTCGACGAGGTCAGCGAGACAGTCCAGCTGGTCCGGACGTCGCGTCGCTTCTTCGATCCGCCCGACAGGGATCAGGCCGTCGAGGACGTCGACGACGAACTGGGACGCGGAGCATGGCTTCGAGCTCGTCTCGTGAGTCGTCGTTCAGCACCGTGTGCGTATCAGGTGACGGATGCTCAGCGATGGCTGGGCCCGCCGGTCAGTCGATGCCTTCGATGATGCGGAAGTCGCGCTCGAGGCTGCCGGAGAGGGCCACCAGCGCCTTCTGGTATGCCTCGCTCTCGTATGCCGCGACGGCCTGTTCAAAGCTGTCGAACTCGATCAGAACGACGCGTTGCGTGATTCCGGCCTCGTGGGCGACGACTCGACCGCCACGGGACAGGAGGCGCCCGCCCCCAGCCCGGACAGCCGGACCGGCCAGCTTCTCGTAGGCAGTCAGCCTCTCAGGGTCGGAAATGGCGGGGTAGACACTGACCCAGTAGCCCTTAGCCATGGAAACCTCCTGTGTTCGTCCAGACACGTCCGACTTCGAATTGACACTCGGATCGATCGATCCCGGCGACGGGTACTGCGATCAGTTGAATCGCCATATGCGCAGGCTAGGGCTTGATGTGCGGCCGGGGGAAAGACCGGTACGGGATAGACTCAGAACGGATCGTTATCAATCGGCAGGGAGGACACGTGGCGCCGGATACGGTGAGCCTGCGGTACTTTCTGGTGCTGGCGCAGGAGTTGAACTTCACCCGCGCAGCCGAACGGATCGGTATCGCACAGCCCGCACTCAGCGCCCGGATGCGCCGATTGGAGGCGGAACTCGGTACGGCCCTGCTGGTTCGCAACACGCGTAGCGTCGTATTGACCACGGCCGGTGCGGCTTTGGCGGAGTCCGCGCCGCCCGCGCTGGCGGCGCTGGACCGGGCATGGGACACCGCCCGGAGCGCGGCGGCCGGTGAACTGGGCACGCTCCGCATCGGATACAGCCTCAGCGCCGGGGCCGAGACGGCACCGGCCCTGGTGGACAGGCTGATTCGCGGCAACAGCGGACTCGAGGTCGGCGCGGTCCCGATGGCGACACCGGAGATCTCCCCCGCGGTCGCCGACGGCCGCATCGATGCCGGGATCACCCGCGGTGAACAGCCGGGCCGTGGCGTGCGCCCGTTCCTGCTGCGGCGTGAGCGCGTCGGGGTCCAGTTGGCGCAGCACCATCCGCTGGCCGAACACCCGGAGATCGAGATCGCCGACGCGGCCGCGTATCCGCTGCGACTCCCGGACCGTGCGGCCAACCCCGTGATCCACGATCAGCTGTCCGCACTGTTCCGAGACACCCGACCACACCCCCGATTCCACACGCCCGCAGTCTCTTTCGACATGTCTCAGCGCGACCTGCGCGACGGGGTCACCCTCGCCCCGGCCGGAGAAGCCGCGGTCACGGCACAACCGGCCGGTCTCACCTGGCGACCGCTGCGGGGCGCGCCCAGCCTGACGATCCACCTGGTCCTCCCACGCGAGCAGTCGCCGCTACACCGCCGCATCCGTGCCGTCGCCAAAACCCTGGCGCACGAGCTGCACTGGCTGCCGGACTGACGTGCAAGAGGTCAAGCGAGACGGACGCCTGCGGTGGCGAGGCCGAAGACCTTGCGCCCGGCGGACTTCGCGGTGATGATCACGGCGGTCTTGCTGAATGTCCCACACGACCTCGCTGCGCCGGCGGATCAGCATCCGATGATGGCCCCGGGTCCGGTCGGAGTCGTACACCGGGGCGACGTCCTCGCCCAGCCCGAGATCTCGGCGGATACCGCGCCTTCGCCGTCGCCGAACCGGACAAGCACGGGTAACCGGCGGGAATGCCCGCCGTCAACGGCGTCCATGACAGTCGAGTTGGAACGGCTGCGCTGCAATCGGCGACGGCCAGAAGGGTGCCAGCCGCGGGCCGCGCCGTGGAGGGTGCACGGGTCGTAGTGGAGCCATGGGCGGAACCCTTCACCGCACCCACTCTTCGGGACGCTCCCAGCTCTTCTGAGACGCCGAGGACACGGACGCCGTCCGATCCTGGAAGGTAAGGCGAAGGCCGGCGGGGTCAAGACGTCCCGGGGTCTCGCGGTGCACTTCGCCGACCTACCAGCTCAACTACGGGCGAGGTGGCGTGTTTCGCCCAGCGGCAGGGCAGCCGGTGTGGCCGCCCGGTTCCCCAACAGCAGCGCCCGCCCGTCCCGGGCGACGCTTCGCACATCTCCCGGCGGGGCGTCGGATGCGGGAGCTCGCTCGACATCCCGCCCCTGGCACGGCACGGCATGGTGTGGCGGCCGGGCGGGACCCGCCGCGAACAGTACCCACGCTCCCGGATCCGTCGTCTCTCCCGCGGCGGGTTCGAGGGGAAAGCCCTCCGAGAATCATGGAACCCGTTGGATTTGGTCGGCGTACGGGTGCAGGCGGGCTCCGGCGGTGCCGTCGGCGAGCGTGCGCTGCGGGGCGGCCGGCTGGGCCGGGGGCCGTGGTCGCGGCGGGCGGCGGCCACCTCGTCCAGGTCCCAGGCCATCTCGCCGACGACGGTGCGGCGCGAGCCGCGGGCAACGCTGACCCGCGACCTCCTGGGCTGGACGCCCGTCCCGCCCTCCTCGCCGAGGCACTGGGCGACCCCGACCCGTGGCACGGGTTCTGCTCGTTCGTCGAGAAGGTTGCTTCATGCAGGCCAGCGACCGGAGCTTCATGGCGCGTTCCTTGCCCGGTTCCCCGACGCTATCGACTACGAGCGCGTACGTACCCGCGTCGAGAACGACCTCGCCCAGTTGGTGCAGCGCGCCAAAGAGGCAGGGCGGCTAGGGCGTTTCGTTTAGATCATCGGATCGTTGGTCCGGTGTGTCGTTGACTGATGCGCAGTGGGCGCGGATCGAGCCGTTGCTCCCGGACCGGACGCCAATGCGGGGTGACCGCTGGAGGGATCACCGGGAAGTGATCGACGCGATCGCCTTCAAGTTCCAGACCGGAACGCAGGGGTGCACCTGCCGGAGAAGTACGGAAACTGGCGCGGCGTCTACAACCGGCTGCGGATGTGGGCCGTCGACGGCACCTGGGAGCGGGTGTTGACCGCGCTGATGGCCCAGGCCGACGCCGATGAGAACCTCGACTGGGCGGTCTCGGTGGACTCCACGATCGTGCGAGCCCACCAGCATGCGGCCGGGGCCCGCAAAAAGGGGCTCCAGCCGGCGAACCCCACGACCATGCCATCGGACGGTCCCGCGCTGGACTGACCACGAAGATCCACCTGGCCGCCGATGCCCGCTGCCGGCCTCTGGCGTTCGTCCTCACCGCCGGACAGGCACACACCGGCCTTCACCGATGTCATGGCCCGCCTGCGGGTTCCCCGCCGACGTGGCCGACCGCGCACCAGACCGGACGTGGTCCTGGCGGACAAGGCGTATTCATCCCGCGCGATCCGCGAACACCTGCGCCGACGCGGGAGCCGTGCCGTGATCCCTGTCCCAGCGGATCAACGCGGCCACCGCCTGCGACGCGGCAGCCGAGGCGGCAGACCACCCGTCTTCGACCGCGAGGCCTACAAGCAGCGCAACACCGTCGAGCGGTGCATCAACCGCCTCAAGCAATGGCGAGGCATCGCCACCCGCTACGAAAAGACAGCCACCATCTACCTGGCAGGACTCCACATCGCGGCATCTTCCTCTGGTCCGCCCGATAATCTAAACGAAACCGCCTAGTAGGACTCCGTGAGGTCTGTCTTGATCTTGGTGTGGTCCTGCGGGGCAGGGGTTGGTGGCAGGTGGTGCAGACGCCGGTCCAGCAGTTCAGCAGGTCCTGGAGGGTGTCGAGGATCTGGTAGAGGGTGAGTCCGGTGTGCCGGCTTTTGGGGCCAGCCGCTGCTCGGTGAGGAAGGCGTGGGCGGCGGTGACCAGGGTGGCGTGGTGGTGCCAGCCGTTCCAGGAGCGGCCTTCGAAGTGGTCCAGGCCCAGGCCGTGCTTGAGTTCCCGGTAGTCGTGCTCGATGCGCCAGCGGATCTTCGCCAGGCGGACCAGCTCCGGGATCGGGGTGTCGTCGGGCAGGTCAGACAGCCAGAAGCGGGTCGGCTTGTCCTCGCCGTCGGGCCATTCGGCCAGCAGTCGCACCTGGGGCAGGATGCCGTCCCACCGGCCGTGCTCGGCCACCGCGGCTTGCTGGGCCAGCCGACGCGGGCGCACCCCGGCCGGCCGGACCCACATCGCGAGGAAACGGGAGGTCATCGGACCGCGGGAGCCTTCCCGCCAGGTCACCTCCTGGAAGGCTTCCCATCCGGCGGCCGCGGCCAGTTCCGCCACCGTCATGGGGGGCTTCCGGTAGCGGGGAACCGGTCGGCGGCCGTTCCCGGACCAGGCTGGGGTATCAGGGACTGCGTCGTGCGGCTGGACGGTCAGATCGCCGCGGATGCCGACCACGTAGGCGTGTCCCCGCTCGGCCAGTGCGGCACGGAAGTCCGCGTTCTGCCCGTAGCCCGCATCGGCCACCACCACTGGCGGCACCAGTCCCCATCCGGCCAGTTCATCCAGTGCGTCCAGTGCGAGGCGCCACTTCTCCCGGTGTCCGACGTCTTCCGGCACGCCGGTCTGCCGGCGCCGGACGGTGTCCTTGGCCCATTCCCGTGGCAGGGACAGGCGCCAGTTCAGCGGGCACGACGCCGTCTCGGAGACCGCGTGGACGCTGACCGCGACCTGGCAGTTGGCCTGTTTGCCCAGCGCACCGCAGTACTGGTGGGCGACGCCGACCGACATCCTGCCGTCCTTGGGGAACGACACGTCGTCGACCGCCCAGGCGTCCGGGCCGACCTGCGGCACCATCCGCTCGGCGATCCGCCGGCGCACCGGCACCGGATCCCACGTGGACTGGTTCACGAACTGCTGCAGGTTCTGCTCGTTGCCGTCCGGCAGCCGCGAGGCCATGGCCTGGATGGACTTGCGGCGACCGTCCGTCATCAGTCCCCGCAGATAGCAGTCGCCCTTGGCCCGCTGATCCTTGCGCGGCACCGAGGCGAACACGTCCGCCACGAATAACGCCAACTTCACCCGAACACGGTTCACTTCATGTGCGTCCACACACTCACCGTGCCCCTGAACAAGGTCGCCACACAGACCTAACGGAGTCCTACTAGGGCGTTTCTGATCATGAAGATCTGTAGCAATTTCTGCGTGTCACTGCGAGCCTGTGGCCACCAGGGTCGCTGTGATGGGTTCGAGGTCGGTGATCAGTTCGTCGAGTTCGGCGGGGGACAGGGCGTCGTAGGGCGGGGTGGCGAGCTCGTCGGTGAGGGTTTCGATGCGTTGTTTGGTCGCGCGGCCTGTGTCGGTGAAGTGGCCGTCGGTGTCGATGAGTCCGCGTTCGCGCATGCCGTCCATGACCGCGGCCAGGCGCTCTTTCGGCAGGTGATGGATGCGTCCGAACGACTCCGGGGGGTGGATGCCCTGTTCCAGAGCGGAGAGCACGTGGGCCTCCGTGCCGCCGATGCGCGCGCCGACGAGAGCGGCGATGTGCCCGTCGCCGCGGTGCTCGCGCAGCATGGTCGCGGAATGCCACAGTCGGGCGACGGGGTCGCTAGGTACCTCAAGGGTGCGCATGCCGGCGTACATCACCCGGCCTTCGGTTGGGGCGCTCGTCGCGGCCTTGGTGGTCAGGTCCGCGGCGCGCACCAGGCCCGGGGACTCGGCCAGCTCGTCGCCGAGGATGCGCCGTAGGGAGGCCGCGCTGCCCCGCTCCCGCGCGGTGACGGAGGCCTCGGGAGGGATCGTCTCCCAGGCGCTGGGGATGTGCCGTGCGGCCTCCCCGTCGGCGAAGTTGTAGAAGGCTGCGTGCACGACTTGGGCCGGCACCCGTCCCAATGGTGCGGCGCGGCTGGCGAAGTAGCCGTCCCAGTAGGTGCGGTGGCCGAGTGCGGCCAGTTCCTCGTTGCACTCGTCGGCGAGGAACGTGACCAGGCAGATCGGCTCCAGGAGCTCGAACATGCGACGGGCGATGTGAGTCATCGGATGCAAGCGCGTCTTGCCCATCGGGTTCTCCCTTTGTTAGGTGTGCCGACTTGGACCGTCCCGCACACCGAAACTCATCGGTGACCGAAGGGAAGCAGTGCAGATGGGTTGGCGTCTGCGTGGCTGTGTATGCGAGAGCGGGCTCTGATCCAACTCCTGTGCGCCGTCGCGGATTTGGTGGTGCGTGACCATCACGAGCGGGTGGCATGGTCGTGGGGTTCGCCGGCTGGGGCCCCTTTTTGCGGGCCCCGGCCGCATGCTGGTGGGCTCGCACGATCGTGGAGTCCACCGAGACCGCCCAGTCGAGGTTCTCATCGGCGTCGGCCTGGGCCATCAGCGCGGTCAACACCCGCTCCCAGGTGCCGTCGACGGCCCACATCCGCAGCCGGTTGTAGACGCCGCGCCAGTTTCCGTACTTCTCCGGCAGGTGCACCCCTGCGTTCCGGTCTGGAACTTGAAGGCGATCGCGTCGATCACTTCCCGGTGATCCCTCCAGCGGTCACCCCGCATCGGCGTCCGGTCCGGGAGCAACGGCTCGATCCGCGCCCACTGCGCATCAGTCAACGACACACCGGACCAACGATCCGATGATCTAAACGAAACGGCCTAGGGGCGACTTCGACTACACAGACATCACGCTCCTGCTCCTGGCCAACAGCGGCGTTGTCGGAGAGTCGCGGCAGGTTTCGCTCGCCTCGTCCCGGCGTCTGGTCACGTACCCCTCCACTCTTTCCGTGCCGACCAGACGGAGTACCTTCCCCCGCCTGCATCGCTGGGACTGCACCACATCCACCAGTCTCCATCCCGCCCGTTCCATCCCACGTGATAGCGCCGGGGCGGGGTTCGGGCGTTGCTCCTGCTACGCGTGGGTGGGCCGCGCCGCGTTTGCGCCCGAGGCCGGGGCCGGCTGGGGGTCCGTGCGCGGTGGTTGCGGGGTGGCGTGTACGGAGTCGTACAAGTCGGTGACGAGGCCGCGCGTAGTCCTCGTCGCTTTCCGGGATCGAGAACACCACGCGGAAGTAGAGGGGTGCGACCACGTGGTCCAGTACCCGTTCCAGGGGGTGTCACCTCGCCCCGATGGGCCGCGGCTTCCAGGGCGGCGTGGAACCGGGTGCTGACCCGCTCCAGGCACTCGCGCAGTCCTGCTCGGCGCTCGTCCACGTCCGGAGCTACTTCGGCGCGGAAGAACGCCACGCCTCCCGGCCGGGACAGGTCGGCGAGCGTCCACAGAGCGGCTCGTTCGAGGTCCTTGCGCAGGTCACCGAGCAGCTCCGGCGCCCCCTCGTCCTGGCGCTGGGCGGCCACGTCCGCCAGAAGCGCGGAGGTCGTCCCCCAACGGCGGTAGACGGAACTGGGGTTGACGCCGACGCGGCGCGCCACCGCGGGGGTGGTCACCTTCTCGGTCCCGACTTCCTCTACCAGGTCCACGACAGCCCGGTGCACGGCGGCGCGTACGCGGGCGCTGCGGCTTCCGGGGCGGATGTCTTTGCTCGGCATCACCCTCACTCCGTCCCCGTCGGCACCGGGCGGTCCGGTACCCGGCCCGCCCGCCGGCACCGTACTCGCAGCCGCGGCGCTTCCCGCTCAGGCTGCACCGGAAGCGTGATCGGAAGTCGTGCTGGAGATCCTGTTCACCCTGCGCCCAGGGCCTGCAGCGTCTCCAGGACGCCACACTGCGTGCCGAACTCGGCTACCAATCGGCCGGCCGCAGGGCATAGACGAGCAGTTCGCTTTCTTGTTCTCGGCCCGGCCACTCTTCTGAAGTCGACCTACCGTCCTCGTCGCGGTGCGGATTCCTCACTACAAGGCCAGTGACCCACTCCGTAGGCGCACCGTCGGAATCTGGCTCCTCCAATTCCAGGTCGCTGTGCGAAACGACGTAGCCGACGACCTCCAGTGGAACTGGTTCCTCGGGGTGATGCCGAATGACTGCCGGACTGCTCAGCGGACGGAAGTAGCTGAACGCCGCCGCGTCGAATTGCTCGAACAGGTGCCGGATCGGCTGGATGTCCACGGGGACACCGGGCAACTGGAACGACAGATGACAGTAGTAGACGGACCGGAAGTGGTGGGCAGCGATGCTCGCAGTCAGGGCGTAGAAGCCTCCGCCCGGGCACGTGTCGAAGTAGGTGACTTGCTCGGTGTGATGCGCGTCGTCCAGGCTCTCTTCGCGCTTCTTCCAGGCGCGCAGCGCCTCAACGAACTCCCGGGCACCGACGCCGTGCCAGTTCGCGCCGGACTGCTGGATGTTCCAGCGCGGCTCGGCACTGGTCCACCCCATCGAGTCCAGCCCGTACAGCAGCTCGACGATGCCGTCCTCGTTGAACGGGCTGACCGCGGCGTCGAGGCAGACGCCGCTGCCAGCCCCGAACGCCCAGTCCACGTCGGGCAGCTCCTGCACGAAGACGAACTCCCCGAACCCGCCCCCGGACGTGACGTACGGCAGCGGCTGCGGGTCGGCGTCGAGTAGCCGCATCTCGGCACCCGGCAGGTCTGTCGCCGGCCGGCGACGCCGCCGGGGCGTCGGGACAGCGGCCAGGTGCACGCGGCCGTGGGTTATCAGCTTCACCTGCAGGAGGTTGACCAGCGACCTCGGCGTGCTCAGGACCTGCGTCAGTTCCTCTTCGCCGAGAAGGAGGATCGGCCCCTTCTCCCGGCGCACCTGCAGGTCCTCCACCGCATCGTCGGTGAAGCCGCTCACGCTGATGATGACGCTGATGACAGCAGACGAGGCGGCCCGATCCATCCGTGACCGGATCCCGTCGAAGACGTCGACGTCGGCCGGCTCTTTGAGCCACTTCGCCTCGATCACGTACCAGGTGTCGCCGTAGCGGGCCACCAGGTCCGTCTGCCGCGGTTTCGCGACGGACGCTGGGGCGGTGGCGGTGCGGCCGATGGTGCTGGTCAGCTTCGGGGCGGTGCCGTAGACGGCCTCGAGGCGTACGGCGACGACCAGTTCGGGGAGTTCGGCGAGCTGTGCGTGTGCGCGGGTGGTGCAGCGTTCGCAGTGGATCGGCTGGCCCCACGTGGGGGTGAGCTGGTGTTCGGTGCCGTCGGCGGCGAGCTGCTGCTCGGCCTTACGCCAGGTGGTGTTGCAGATTCCGGGACACGGAGTGGGCATGCTGGGCCTCCCGGGCGTGCTGAAGGTGTTGTGCCCAGTGTGCCTAGGTGGTAGCGAAGCTGCACAAGAAGATCGCGAGGCAGCGTGAGGACACCGGCCGCAAGTGGGCCAAGTCCGTGATGTGTGGCCATGACGGGGTGGCGGTGGAGGACTTCAGGCCGAAGTTCCTCGCGAGGACCACCATGGCCCGCAAGGCGGCCGATGCCGCCATCGCCGCGACGAAGCGTGCCCTGTGGGAGATGGGCCGCAAGCACGCACGGGACGTCCGTCTCGTGCACCCGGCGCACACCACGATGGACTGTGCGCAGTGCGGAGCGAGAACCAAGCACGCACTACCTCTGTCGATGAGAACGTATGCCTGCACGGTGTGTGGAGCGGTGTCCCCCAGGGACAAGAACTCCGCCCGTGTGATGCTGGTCCGGGCAGGTTGGAACCCGGACGGTGTCGAGGGCGTAAGACCACCTGAGCCGCCGGCTCCGGTGGCGGCCTGAGCCGTAAATCCCCGCCCAGCCCTGGAGGGTGACGAATCCCCCTCCCTTCAGGGAGGGGAGCCTTCAATTCTTCCTCCGTGCTGCGCGGGCGAGGGCGCGGCGGGTGGCCCGGTTCGGGTGGGGCGGGGCCGGCTCCGGATTGCGCTCGACCCGGAAGTCCGCCTGCCTGAACAACTGCTCCAGCAGAGCCTCCAGTTGGTAGCCCCGCTTGTGCGCGGACGGCAGCGCCCCAAGCCGCTTGAAGTAGGCCAGCAGCGATCCCCCCGGCCTCACGCGTCTGCCCGCACTGGCCCCATCGGCTTCCTCACTCTCCTCGCCCGCGATGACGGACTTCTATCAGCTTCACCACCGCGTCAGGGGCAACTCTCGGGAGGGCACGTGAGTAGCGTGACTTCCTCAGCCAGCACGGAGAGATCCCCGGCGCGGTGGCCGGGAGGGAACACGCTGACGGTGTAATCGCCCGCGGGCGACACGAGTGGAAGGCCGGGACCGGTGGTGAAGGTCGCGGCCTTCGGCCTGCGCCCGACCCGCACGAGCTGGGGGGAGCGTCGGGTTCGCGGCAGTCAACTCACACCGAACACCTCTCTAATGAGTGAGATTGACGAGCTTCGGTGTGACTTTAGCCCTGCGAGTGTATGGGTGCTGCTATCATGGTGGTGAGTTGATGAGTCTGGGAGGGTGAGTGAGCCAGCCAGTGCACGAAGAGGCCGCAATGAACGCGACCGAGGCACGTAACGCCCTCTACGCCCTGGTGAAGCGCGCCGAGGAGGACGGGCGCACGACCCTGATCTACAAGGGCCAGAAGCGGCAGGATCGCGTTCTGCTGGCGCCGCTCGACCTGCTTCCGGCAGCACGGAAGACCGAGGTGCTTCCGTCCCACGTACTGAGTGCCGCGCAGAAGGATTTCGGTGACCTCGTCACGCGGGCGGCTCAGGGCCAGCCGCAGGTCCTCCTGCGGAACACCACACCGGTCGCGGTGCTGCTGCCCGCCGACGCCGTCTCCGCTACCCACTCATCCGAACCGGCCACGGACGCGGCGCCCGCAGGAGGTGCGGTGAACAGCCCACGCAATCCGGAACGCGACAGCGCGCCGCGCAGGCTCGCCACGCTGGGCGACGCCATCGGCGCCGTACTCACCTCCGGTCAGGCCGCCGGCCCCCTGTTCGGACTGTCCGGACTGGACGCAGCGACGGGCGGCTTGCCGTCCGGCCGGCTGACGCTGGTCGCCGCCGCCCCGAACGTCGGTGGAAGCCTGCTGGGGCTGGCCGCCGCACGACAGGCCGCGCTCGTCGACGGCCGCAAGGTCCTGTACGCAGCGTCGGGCCCGAACCGAGCCGACATCATGCGCCGGATCCTCGCCGCGGAGACCGGCGGTGACTACCCGCGTCTAAAGCAGGGCCGCCTCACCGCGCGCGAGCAGCAGGTCGCCCAGCAACTGGTCCAGGCGCCCCTGCTGATCGACGACGGCAGCGACCTGACCGCCGAGGCCATCGCGGAGACCGCCCCGCACGTGAAGGACCTGGCCCTCGTGGTCGTGGACCGGCTCCAGGCCGCCCGCAGCGCCCGTCTCCCGCTGTCCGGCGAGCGTCTGCCGGACGCCTCGCAGGTGCTGGCCTCCCTCGCCCGCACGCTGCACGTCCCGGTCCTGGCCATCATAGACAGCGATGACCCGGCGCTCCTCGGTCTCCTCGACGCCGACGTCCTGGTCACGCTCGCACCGACGGATGCCCCCACCAAGGTCCAGGTGACGGTCGCGGAGCGCGACTTCGGCGCGATCGGCGCGGCGTACCTGCAACCCGACCTGCTGCACGCCCGCTTCCTCGACGCCGGAGCCGCCCCTGTCAGCCGTGCGGGTGTCGAAGGATCCGCGCGGAGTCTGGGCAGTGCGGTGGAGCAGGGACTCGCCGAAGCAGCGCTTCCCTACACGTCCGGTGCCCAGCAGGGGCTGCCAGCCTCCCTCACCCACGTGTTGGCGGCACTTCGCTCCGCACTGACCAACGGCGACCCCGAAGCCCTCGCGGAACTCGAGCCCTCCCTCGCTGAGGCAGCTGCGGCGCCGCCGCACCTCCCGGACACCGCCGATGGACGCCGACTCGCCGCAGCACTGCGGGCGTACGGCACCGCCGCGTCCGCGGGCACCACCGAGCAGCCCGACGCTGCCGCTGCCCAGCCCACCGCTGACAGTGGGCAAGTCGCCGACGTCGACGAAGAACATGACGGGGACGGTCTGGTACCGGGGGATGAGGAGGACGAGCCCGAGGGAGCGGTCTTCCCCGCCCTGAGGATCCTCAAGGAAGCGGTCGCCCGCTCGAAGATGCACCCGATCCCAGTCATCCGCACCGAGGAACGCGACGGCGGGCCGTGGCCCCTGATCAGCGAGGACATGGACGGCGAGCCTCGCTGGGTCCACCCCGACGTCACCCTCACCCGCGTCCCCCACATCAAGGCGAACGGGAAGCGCGTCCGGCGCGACCAGCTCGACGTGCCCGACTCCTTCGGCAAGGGCGTGCTGTGCCTGATCGACCGTAACGGCAGTTACCCATCCGCCTGTTCGGCCGTTCCCCTCGCCCCTAACAAGCTCCTGCACACCGGCCCCCTCGACGCTTTCGACAAGACCCAGGCCGGCATCTACCTCATCGACATCCCGCAGTGGAACCGCACCGACATGCCGCACCCCCTGGGCCGGCTCATCGAGCGGCCCGACGAGCAGGGCCGCGTGTGGGTCACCACCCCGCACATCAAGCAGCTCGAGAAACTCGTCCGCGAAGGCCACCTCGCCACCGCGCCGACCATCCACGATTCCTGGACCGGGAAAGCCAACGAGTCGCTCTTCAAGCCCTTCTACGAAGCCACCCGGAAGGCACGGACTGAGCTCGTCCAGGTCGGCGGTGACCCCTACAAGGCGTACAAGACCCGGCTGTCCATCGCGCTGCGCCTGCTGTGGCCCAAGCGCGCAGAACAGCGGTCCCCGTTCTGGCGGCCCGACTGGCGCATGAGCATGGTCGCCGAGGCATCCGTCCGTCACTGGAGCGTGGCCTTCAGGGCCGTACAGGAAGGCCACACGCTCCTCGCGCTGCGCAACGTCGACGCGGCCGTCTTCTGGACGCCCCCCGGCACCCCACCCTCCACGTACAGGATCGGGACCGGCTTCGGCGAAGTGAAGGCCAAGTTCATCCAGCCCGGCGAGATCATCCCCGAAGGTGACGACTGATGGCAGGGCCCACAGGCCACGGCGGCTCCCTGGGGGCCGCCCTCAACGACCTCCTGCGCTCCCAGGTCACCCCTCGCCACCGGCTCTCCTCGTACACCGCCAAGCACTGGCACGCCCAGCTCAGCCAGCTCACCGCAACCCACCGCGGTCACCAGGCCCTGGAGGACGCCGGCCTCCACGTGACCACCAAGACCCTGATCAACTGGCTGTCGGACCCCGAGTACAACGTCCGCCGCAGGTACCTCGACCTCATCCACACCGCCTACGAAAACGCCGCTGTCGTCCCCGCCGAACCGATCCCCGACCACGTCAAGAGGGGGCAGTTCGAGATCAGTGGCATCGTCAAGACGGGCGACGACGAACGCGAGCGCGGCAACCGGCGGGCCGCACCTCTGCGTATCGACGGCAGCAGGGGAAGCTGGGACGAGATCGAGGAACTCTGGCTGGCCGGCGAGCTCACCGACGACGAGTTCGAGGACCACTTCGTCGACGACATCATCGTGGCGGACATCGGTGAAGGCACCGACGGATGGGAGTTTCCCGGCGCCTCGTACTCCGTCGAACTCAGGTGACAGCACGCTGAGCTGCACGCCTCCTGTGAAGTTCGGCTCGCCGGCGCGGCCTTCCCAGCAGTTCTTCCAGCTCTGGAGGTACGTCTTCAAGACAGCCTGCGTGGCCTGCGCGGGCAGCTTGCCGAGGTAATCGAGATCCTTACGCCCCTGCCGTATCGCTTCGTCGGCGGCGGCAAGGGTATCGCGCGGGCCAGCACGGGCTTGGTGTGGAAGGCGACCTCGTCGCCGATTTTCGCATCCGCCCGGCGGTCCGGATCCTGGGTCCAGGAGGCGGGGAGGGTTGCACGCCGGCCGACCGGCTGCCCTTCTTGATAAAGCCGGTCTCGTCCACGGCCAGCACCTTGCGTTCCAAGGGCGCGAGCAGCCCGCGCAGATACTCCCTTGCCCGCCGGCGCGGCTCGGACCTGCGGAAATGCTCACCGATCCGAGCATGCAGAACGTCCAGGCCAGCTGCCCAGCGGTGCGCCTCATCAACCATGACGTCCCCACCCATGACCAGATCAACGTCCAGCCGAACCGCGGGTCACAGCAAGGGGGCGCAATACGAGGGACATCACTTGACCGGTGTCACCGCTGTCGATCGGTCCAGATGCAGCTACGGATCAGAGGGTTCTGTGTCCCGTGCCCGCATGGCAGTATCCGTTGACGTGGATTGGTCGAGTCTGGTCGGGACGGGACTTGGGGCCGTACTGGGGGTGGGGGCCACCTTGGTTGGCGAGCATGTGCGTTGGCGGCGCACCACCCGGGATAACAGGCTGCAGGATCGCCGGAACATGTACGCGGACTGTCTTGTCTCCTTTCGGAGGGCGCATGAGGCCATGCGCCTGGCCGCCGACGAAGAGCACGCGAGTCCGCAGGCGAGAGCGGCCAGGATTCGGCAGGTTTTCCAGGCGTCGGGATGTGACGAGGCACGGGAACGGCTGATCCTTGCAGCAACCCTTGAGGTGGCGACGGCGATCGATGCGTCGTACATCTCGCTTCGAAAGATCCGCGAGGTACTTGCCTCCGGCTCCACCGTGCCGTCACCGGACTATCAAGCAGCCAGGCAGGCACATAGCGATACGACCGAAGCGGCTCGCAACGTTCTCCGTCGCGATCTGGGTTCCCTGGACACCTGACCTGCTGTGTCCCTGGACGACTGCTCCAAGGCTCGACGGCGACCCGCCTACTGCAACTGCGGCTGCAGTTAGCCGGTTGTAGATCGGGGTCTTGCTCGGGTATCAGGTCCCGGGCCGAACTGATCCTCGCCTCGATTGGTTCGGTCCGATGCGCTGCTGTCTCAGCTGGGCTGGTCAGTGGAGGGGCTGATGGCGCTGTCCGTGCCGTAGAAGCGGCCCTGGTCGCACAGGGCGTCGATTTCGGCGTTGTCTTCCTCGCTCAGTTGTGCATCCAGCGCGACGCTGATGACGCGTCGGGCGCGGGCCAATCGCCGAGCGACATCCCAGTCGGCGATGAACTTGCCGACGGTGTACTCGTCGGCGGTTCCGGATGCCTGGCGGGATCCGAGTCGGTCGAGGGAAACGACGAACTCGTTCAGGTCCTGCAGTACTGCGACGACCTCGCTGAGGGGCATGCGGATCTCTCGGGAGGACATGTCCATCAGCCGATTCAACTCCATAGTTGGTGCTCGGGCCCAGATCCTGATCTTGCTCGGGGCTGGTTCCGGAACGGGCGCGGCCACCGGTGATCACCGTTGGCCGCAGCCTTCCCGCAGGTCTACCCACCAGATCACGGTCTACGGCTGGAGCACCAGGTCGAGTTGATACCAGGTGCCCGGCTCACCGCCGAGGTCGGTCGGGTCTGCTGGGCCAACCGGGGCGAACCCGGCCTTGGTCAGCACCCTCTGGGGCGTGGCATTGTTACGGGAAGTGGGTGCCCGCAGTGTGCGCAGCCCGTGTCGTGCCACCGTCAGTCGGCGCAGCTCCCGGGCGGGCGTGGTTTGTTCCTGGTCGGCCGGTTCCGAGTACTGGGGCAGTCGCTATCTGGCGTGCGGCAAGGTGGTCTGGAGCGAACAGGTGCTCCATGACGGGCGACTGGAACCTGGTCCTGGGGCGGTCGAAGAGCTCCTCGATCAGTGGGAGGACTCTGCCCTGTACAAGCATGTGCCAGGCCGGGCGCACGTCGTCGCCGGTCAAGGGTGTGTGGCGCTCGTAGGGCAGCCAGTGCAGGGCGAACCAGAATTCCATGGACGCCGGGCTCCGGCAGGTCGACGTCGAGGGGTTCGGAGATCCGCGCGAGGCGGTGGCGCACGGTGTTGTGGTGGACCTGCAGGGCTGCGGCGGTGCGGTCCGTGCAGGGTCAGCCAGGTCCGTAGGCTGTCCAGCAGGACTGTCGCGCCCGGTACGCGGCCCTGGTCCAGCGGGGCGCAGCGGGTCCGGGCTGACCGAGGAGGAAAAGCGGGCGCGGGTGCGTCTTGAGGCGGCCGAGCGGTTCGCTCGCGGTGAGACGACCGAGGCCGTCGCGGTGGACCGAATCCACCCCGGCGCCTGAGTAAGAGCTGCCGCCCGAAGGCGCCTTTGGAGAGCACATCGGGGAACGGGGAAGCCCTCGGCAGCATCCTCATACCCGAAGACGCAAAGGCCCCTGTCTCCGAATTTCAAGCCCGCGCACCGTTTTCGCCAACTACGAGGGCTTCCGGTGACGGAATCGAGGCGATGGCGCCGCGCACGGCGAGCGGTCCCACCACCACGCGGACACGAAAGCATCGCCGAGACCACCGAACTCAGCGGACGGAGAGACGTAGGCAATGAACAAGCATGCGATAGCCGGCGCAACAGTCGCGGTCGGCATGGTGCTGGCCATGACCGCCTGCACTACCCGGGAATCCGGTCAGCCGCACGCCGCCACCAGCGGCAGTGCATCCACCACCTCACAGGCGGTGGGAAAGAAGGTCCTCAAGAAGTGCCTCACCGCGCAACTGAAATGGACTCTCACCCGCCTCGACGAACCCGTGAACAAGACGTCCAGCCATCTCGCTGTGGCCCAGCTCACCGCGACCAACACAGCACGTCACACGTGCACCTTCGACGGCTATCCCTGGGTCCGCATCTTCAACGGCAAGGCAGAGGACACGATCGCCTCTCCGACCACACCAGGCGCCGCCCCGCGATGGACGCTTGCCCCTGGAGGCTCAGTACGGGTCAACCTGCGCCTCAGCGAAGCTCGGGATCGGATGGGCAACTGCTATCTGCCGCCCGAGACGAGCGCGCTACAAGCTCTCCCACCGCACGCCGGTCCACGCGATAACGCCGTGCTAGTCCCCTTGACCGATACCCACGGAAAGCGCCTCCCGCTAAATGTATGCCAGGAGAAAGTATGGATGACCCCGCCCGTCGAACCGGGCCGTGTCGGCGGCCGTCACTCAGATTGAACTTGCGGTGAAACTCATCGTCCCAGCCGTGCGCGAGCGGGCCCCGCTTCAATTCCCGCGCCAGTCACTCCCATTGCCTGTTTCTCAGCCCGTTCCGCCGAGGCCGGCCCCTTCGAGCGCAGGGCGTCCGCACCGCCCTCCTCCCACTCCCGCCGCCAAACGTCGCACCGACTGCGACGTCACCCGAAACACCCTCGGCGAACTACTCAAGGTAGTGTCAAAGACACCGAATCGGCTGGGTTCGCTGTCAAAGGCCTCGATTGGATGGCGAAGGACAAGTCCGGACAGGGCTTGTCGATCACAGCGTGGCGAAATATCGGTGAGAAGTGACACGACCGATGCCTCCAATGTGATGCGGCGGAGTGCGCAAGACGACCCGGGGACTTCGGGGCGAATCCTTGCCTTCCTCAGTCTGCGGAGGGTCACCGAAGTCCGCCTCCGTGCACCGTCATTGATGTCACGCGTGGATGGTCAGTCGGGCACGTGAGAGACAGAGGGTCCCGTGTCGGTGAGCCAGGCTACGCTCATCGCACCCCGTACGGCCTGGTGAAAGAGATGAGCACCTTGGTGAGCCGTCCCTTCCTCTATGCCGACTTGGACGAGCTGTTGAACTTGTATGACGCGAAGCAGGGGTGTCGCCCCGAGGGCTACACGCCCCATCGAATGAAGCCAGGGAGCTGGCTCACCCACCTTGGAGCACGACCGTGAACCCGAAAAGGCTCCATCGGACCCTACGCATCATGGTGCCGGTTGCCGTAGGCGCTGCTCTCGCCATTGCCGTCACGGCATCGATCATGAAGGACCCCAGGCATGGGGAGGGTGCCGTGGGTGAGGTACTGGTGAACAGTGATGACCGCACCATCACCACCCTGAACAGCCGGGCCCCATGCCAGCAGGACCCGCCCCAACTCGTGGCGAGCGAATCCCGCGATTCCGTCACCTTGGAACTGAAGGAAGGCGACGTTGATCTCCGGCGTCAGTGCAACAGGATCGACGAGCAGATCACCACGACGCTGCACTCACCGCTAGGGACACGACGGCTGGTGGACGCCGGTAACGGTTGGACCATTGCCCCCTTCGACCAGAAGCGGCTGGCCAACCCGCGATATCTCCCGCCAGGCTATACGCTGGCCACTCGCGGGAGCGACTCCAGCCAGCATGACCTGCTGCCATCATTCATTCGGACCCGGAACTCGGGCTCCGCCTGGACCCGTTTCTACCACCGCGCCTCGGAGAAGGCGTCTTTGAGCATCACCCAAATCGCCGGAAAACTCACAGTGAGTGCCGCGGGCACTCCGGAGTCCATCCATGGGTGGACCGGTGAGCTCACCTCGGACTCCAATAACACCGTGACATTAACGAACGGGACCTACACATTCATCGTGGACACCACGGATCAGGACCTCCACGAAGCCGAACTCCTGAAGATCGTGTCCCAGGGCCTCGAAGGTGAGTAACCCCTCCGCGACCTCGGGAGCGAGGTCGCATCGGGATGCGGTGTGGTGGGGGAGAAGCGTGGCCGCGCCATGGGCACCGGTGCGGAACGACAGCCACTGCACCGATGGCCGTGAGGCTGCTCCCGCGCGTCAGCGCCAAGGGGATGGATGGAGCGGCGTGGTGACGGAGTGCCGCGCCGGCGCGGAATGCGGCCACAGCGACCGAGGTGGTGGGAAATGCCAGTCGGTCCGCACCAGTCGCTGCCGGCTGTGCCGGGAGCGACGTCGGCCGACTCGGTGACCTTGAGGATGTGAGCGCAAGTGCCCGCGAGTTCGGCCAGAAGCGGCTGGAGGATGCGGTGCGTGATCTGCTGCTGGCGGTGGGGGAGGACCCCGACCGTGTGGGGGTGCGTGTGCCTGTCGGGAGTTGTTCGCCGATTTGTCCAAGGAACGAGAGGGACGAGATGGTCCCGTCAAGGACGTTGCGCCGGGCTCCTGTTGAGAGTCCTCATGTCGGCGATTGGCGTCGTCCGACGCCCCTGCACCTCATGCTGGAGGGGGTCGCGTTTGCGTGCGATCCTCCCCGATCGGTCTCCTGCAACGCCACGGCGAGGACATCGACTTGTCCTGCCAACGCGCCGAACTCCCCGACGTAACCTCGTTGTCGACGGTCCTGGCACGACGCGAGTGAGCTGCCCACCAGGCATGCGGATACGATCCCGCCGTGTCTCATTCGAGCCGTGGTGTCAGGCGCCGTCCAGGCAGTAGGCGCCGTTGATGCCGTGATCGGCCAGGCGCCAGAAGTTGCCCTTGCCGGTCTTCGTGGCGAGCGTCTCCAGTATCGGCAGCTTCGGATATTCAGACGTGCGGAATAGGGCCGGGGACCGGGGGAAGCCGCTTCTGGATACGGAGGCTGGCCCCCGGGCATGAAGCAATGGTCAAGAACTGTGGATCGGCGGTCGCCTTGGCTGGGTCCGTTCAGCAACGAAAACGAGGTGCGCTCACGCTCCGGCGCTGACAAGCTGCGGCGGTGAATCGCGAACAGATCTCCAGGATTGCCCATGCTGAGCACCCGATAAAGTCTCCGCTCGACGACGACTCGGTCCGTCGGCTGCTGGAGCGCGGCGTTCCGCGCGGTGACGAGCGTGTCCTTGACCTTGGTTGCGGTGGCGGGGAATGGCTCTTGCGTGGCCTGTCCACGTGGCCGAAGCTGCAGGCTGAGGGCGTCGACATCTCCCGGGACGCCTTGGTCCAGGCCCGTGAAGCAGCCAGCCGTCTCGGGGTCAACGAGCGCCTCGTCCTGCACCACCAGGACGCCGCGGATTTTGTCTCCCCCCGGTCGTTCGACCTAGTGCTCAGTGTCGGGGCCACGCATGCTTTCGGTGGTCTGCTTCCCACACTTGCAGCAGCGAGGAAGCACCTGGCCCCCGGCGGCCGGGTCCTGATTGGTGAGGGGTTCTGGGACCGAGAGCCTTCTGGGGAGGCCATAGAAATGCTCGGTGACTTCACCGACCTGGCGACCACCGTGGACCGGGTCGTCGCCGACGGGTGGACTCCTGTGGACGGGCATGTCAGCACGCGCCGTGAGCTGGACGATTACGAATGGGCCTGCTGGGGGTCGCTGGCCTCATGGGCCCTCGACCACCCAGGCGATCCCGACAGTTCGCAGGCGCTCGAGACTGCGACTACCCGACGCTCGGAATGGCTGCGGGTCTACCGGGAGACCTGGGGCTTCGTCTGCCTGGTCCTGCGTCGGACGTCTGATTGACCTGGACCGGTCATGGTGCTCACGCCGACCCGGACAGATCGCGCCCTCTCAGCCGGCGTATGACGGTCCTTCCCAAGGTTCGGCTTTCGTCCTCACGCCGCGAGGGTCTCGGGGCGTTCGACGAGGTGGCCACGTTCGAAGCGGGCTCCGGCTCGGACGAGGGCGACGAGGTGAGGTGCGTTCACGGCCCGCCAGCGGGCCTGGGCTGACTCGACCAACTTGAAGACCATGGGCAGCCCGGCGGCCCGGCTGCCAGCTCCCTTGGTGACCTTCGTCCGCAGCCGCACCGTCGCGAAAGTCGACTCGATGGGGTTGGTGGTCCGCGGGTGGATTTAGTGCTCGGCGGGGAAGTCGAAGAATGCCAGCGGCTCGTCTTCGTCATCGATGATCTTTTTGACGGCCTTGGGATACTTCGCGCCGTACTGCCGGGCGAAGGCAGCCACGGCCTTGCGAGCCTGGTCCTTGTCCTCCGCGTTGTAGATGTCCTGGATCGCACGCTTGGCGGCGGGCTGGGCCGACTTCATCCGGTGCTGGCCACGGTGTGTGCCGACCGTGCGGCGCAGTGCCCCAGCATGCTAACGCGGTTCCAAATCCGGCACTGTTGGCCGGCCCGCCCAGCGGGGCTGGTTCGTCGAGGGCAGTATGCGCTCCTCCTTGAGGAGGCGCATGGTGCTGCGACAACGGCGCGGGTTTCGGCTGCTGCGCGTCCTGATCCGTCACGCTGCGTCGAAGTCCGACCGGGGCCGGACCTCCACGACGAAGTCCGCATCCTCCATCTCGCCCGCCTCGTCGTGCCAGAGGAAGACGCGCACGTGCATCGCGTGGTGGAGGCCGGTCCTCTCCCACTCGGTCATGAGGTCGGCGACGATGCGGCCGATGGCGTGCTTGGCGCCTTCGTCCGTGTCGGCGGCGGTGATCACGCCGTGCCATTGTTCGGGGTCGCTGCCGTAGGGGCGCCAGCCCTCGGACCCGTGCGGCTCGAACACCCGGTAGGTCCACTCCGTATTGGTGTTCATAACACCGATCGTGTCACCGCAAGGAGCCTCATGCGCCGTATCGGATCGACGCCCGCCGAGCGCAGGTCCCTCGGAGCGAACAACTGCCCGGATGTCGTGGAGCGGGACGACGGCGACTTCTTTGTGATCGGGGAGCTGCATCTCCTGACCGAGCCGGAGGCGGAGCGGATGAACGAGCTGGGCGTCTCGATCGGTGAGGGTGAGTCCCTGGTCTTGGTGCCGCGCGACTGCATCCTGGCCGCCGCGAAGCAGCTGGCGTTTCAGGGGGTCGCCGGGCCGGGTGGGACGTAGCGGCCGGGGTCACCGGTCGGAGCGGGACGGCCGCAGGCCGTTCAGGAGTCCGGGTCGGTGGCCCTTCGCCGGGTCTCGCGCAGGTGGAGGTCGACGTACCCGGCGAGCGTTAGCGCGTCCTGCGGCTCGTCGGCCTGGAAGGAGACACGGCGCAGCAGTCGCACGCCGTCGAGCGCGACACCCTCGCGGGCCAGGACGAAGAGGCAGGTGAGGAGGGCGGAGCGGCCGTTGCCGTCGTCGAAGGGGTGGAAGAAGCAGACGTCGAGGAAGGCGCGTGCGGCCCGGGCGGTCAGCGGGAGGGGCCGGGCGGCGTCCTTCGCGCTCTCGGCCAGGCAGGCGTCGAGGCGGGCGCGGGTGTCCGGGCCTATGCCGTACCGTTCCCGGCCGCCCTTGGCGAAGGCGGCCAAGGTGCGCAACGGCGGCGGCCCGGGCATGCCGAGGACGTGTCGTTGCCAGCCCTGGATCAGGTCGAAGTCGAGACGGGCGCCGCGCGCGGCGTCGGCCCGCATCAGCTCCAGGGCGGTGAGCAGGCCCTGGCCGCGGGCGGGGTCCAGGATTGCGTCGAAGGCGCGGATCTCCTCCGCCGCTCCGTCGCGGGACGGCGTCACCGGTCCGTCCCCGGTGCTGTCCTGGGCCGCCTGCCACGGCACGGCTTCCCGCACCGCGAGCCAGCGCTCCAGGTGGTCGGGCAGCGGCGACTCGGCGGCCCGGGCGTCCGCGTGCGGCCGCACGGAGGCCGCGAGCCGCTCGGCTATGTCCTCGACCAGTACCGGGTCGGGGCCGGTCCAGCTCTTGAATCGGCCGCCGATCGCCCGGTCCACCAGGTGCTCGGCGTCGTCGGCCGCGACGCCCCAGCGGGTGAGGAACCAGCTGAGTACCTGATGGCAGTGCCCGTACCAGGCGCTGCCGCAGCCGGTGCGGTCGGTGACGTGCAGGATCAGGTTGTGGGCGGTGCGGTCCCACAAGATCCGCTGGTCGTCGATGTCGGCCAGGACCAGCGGGTAGGCCTCGAATCGTGTGGCCAGGCTCTCCAGCCACTCACGCCACTCGCGCAGCGCCGCGGTCACGCGATCAAGGGTCTCGTCCGGGGTGGTGACCGAGTGCTGGGGGCAGCACCAGCTGCCGACTGGACCCCCGTCGAAGTCCCCTTCGTCGTGCGCCCACCGCCAGCCGGCGACCCAGGGGCCGTAGTGCTCGGCCAGGGCGTACGTCATGGCGTCGGACCAGGGTCTGGCCTCGTCCCAGCTCCATTCGTGCAGGGCCCGGTCACCCGGCGGTACGTCGGGGCGTCGGGGCACCCGCCCGGCCGGCCTGAGCGATCTCACCACTCGCGCCGCCGATTCTCTGTCGAACGGATGACGGGCGGGATCCACCTCGTCCCAGGTCAGATTGCGGGGAGACAGCTCCGTGATCACCGCGCAAGTCTCACCGCCCACCAGCACCGGTTCAACCCGATTACCGGTCGGTTGCCCGAACCCGATTGAACCGCGCCCCCGGCCTCTGGCGGTCGCGTCGAGCGGGTCGCGGCCGCCGCACGCTGCGCCGCCCACGCGGGCGCATACCTCCTGCCCGCCGACCGCTCCCGTATTCAGACCGTCCGCCGCTACCTCCGCCCGTTCAAGGCCGCCACCGCCGCACCACCCGTGCACCGCCCGGCTTCACGGCCCCGCCGCATCGTCCGCTGGATCATGACCGATCCCGGAAACCTGACAGTCGATGATGCTGCCGATCTCAAGGAGATCTGGACCAGTTGCCCCGAACTCGACGCTGTCACCCACCATGTCCGCGACTTCGCCGCCATGATGCGCGACCTACGGGGCGACCAACTACCCGTCTGGACGGAACGCATGCTCGCCGACGACCTGCCCGCCCTGCACTCCCTGATCAACGGACTGAGCCGCGACATCGACGCCGTCATCGCCGGGCTCTCCACTCCCTGGAGCTCCGGCCAGGTCGAAGTACAGGCCACAAGGACGAAGCTACTTAAAAGGCAAGGATTTGGACGAGCTAATCTCGACTTCCTCCGCAAGCGCGTACTTCTCACACCCTGACCGACAGCGTCACAAGATCAGCGCCAGAGCCCGTAAGTCCCCAGGGTTGGGGTCACGTAATTCCCCAGGTCCTCGCGGGGCAGGGGAGGGGGCTGCGATCCGTCCGTCCTGCTGGGGTGGAGGAAGATGAGCTGGTGAGCTTCGATCTTGCGGTTCTCGCGATGGACGCGTTAGCTGATGCCGCGGCGGCGCGTGCGATGTTCGAGCGGTGCACCTCCGGCAGTTACGCCGAGGGGGAGCTGGGCGAGCGGGTGGTCGCGTTCTATGAACGGTTGCGCTCGCGGTTTCCGGACCACCCGCCCTGTCCCGAGGACTCGCCGTGGATGTCGACGCCGCTGGCGGTCGGTATCGACCATGTGATCATGAACCTGAGCTTCTCCTCCAGGAGCGACGCCGCACTCAAGGCGGTCGAGGAGCTCGCTGCGGAATACCGCCTGGTCATATGGGATCCGCGGTCTCAGGATGCCTATCTGCCAAGGGACTGAGGCACGGGCTTTAACTGGTCGTTGAAGGCTTGCGGCTGGTGTCGGTGGGGTTCTTGGGCCGCTTGTTCGGCCGGTAGCTGGGGCCGTTCATGATCACCTGGCCGCACCCATTTCATACCACTCGGCCTCCAGCAGGCAGAACCGGCGGGAGCCAAGGGGGAGATTCGCCTCGATCCAGCGCAAGACGGTGGTGGAGGCGAGCAGGTCCTGCGCCGCGGCCCGGCGGTGACGGTAGAGGGTGACCGTGCCCTGCCGCAGGGCCTCGAGGCGCCGGCCTGCCCGCTGGACACGGGCCCGGCGCAGCACATACTCCAGATTGAACTGGTCGGAACGCCCAGCCTCGTGACTGTTGATCTTCATGTGGAAGGCGTGTGCGGCGGAGTAGTCCTCCCCGTGGTCCATGGGGACGGTGCTGGCGATCCGGCCGTCGGCAGGCTCACCGAGTGCCTCATCAAGTGCGTGCTCCAGGTGCGTCACGACGGGATCGTCGCCCGGGACTGCTTCTGTGCCGCATTGCCAAGCGGGGGCCGTGTGCAGCACCCGCCTGGAGAACCTGCTCTTGGGGCTTGGGTATTCCTTTGACCGTCCTTGGCGGGCAGATAGTTGCAACGGGTGATCACATCTTGCGATCATGCTAAAGTTTGATCATGGAACGGGGTTGACAGGTGGCCCGCGACGGGGACTTGATCGTGGACGAGCCAGGAGAGATGTCGGGGGCTCGCCGCGACACTGAGGCCGTGAGGCGGGCCGAGCGGCATAACGATCCCGGCGAGGTGGCCGCAAGGGGCGTTGTGCCGACGCCGCCACGATCGCGCTTGACGGACATCGCCGATCAAACGGTGATTCGTAGCGGTGCCGAGGAGCCGAAGGGCGGTGTCGCCGCGGCCTCGGTTGCCACCGCATCGACGGACGTCGACGCCCCTGCCGACCGGGGGACCCTCCCGCCTCGCGTCGAGGCGGTCCCTGAGGAGGAGGCCGCGCAGACGCGCCGGCGCCGGTTTCTTGCCGAGTTGGGCGAGTTCCGGCGGTCACGGGTGCTGGTGCCGGTCGGCACGTTGCCCGGCCCGGATGCCGAGGAAGTCCCCTTGACGGTGGACATGGGCGGAGTGCGCTGGATCCTGGCGTTCACCGGTGAGAGGGCGTTGGCACGGTACGCGGTGGCCCGAGGAGCTGACGGAGTGGCCTGGCGGTACCGGGGTGTGTGGGGCGCCGCTCTGCTCGACGCGGCCGTACCGGCGGTGGCCGAGTCGGGTGTGCCGTGCGGCGTGCTGGTGAACGCGGCCGACGGTGAACACGCACTGGTGCTGCCGCCGGTGGCCCAAGTGGTGCCGGAGGCGGTCGCGGTGAACGGGCCGAACCATCGTGCGGACGGGGAGGCAGGGCGGTAATGGAGAGGATGGTCAGTTTCGACGGCGGGGCGAGTGCGGGTGGGACTCCCGATCTGCGGGTCATCGGACTGGACCTGATCGCCGACGGAATCGACAGGGCTCTCAGCGAGTTGGGGAAGCTGGGGCTCGTCAACGACGCGGGCCGGTCGGGCACGGGGCGCGGTTTCACCGACCTGGAGATGGACGGTATGACCATCGGTGACGAGACCGTCGGCGCCGTCTTCCACTCGTTCTGCGAGCGCTGGGAATGGGGCGTGAGAGCCCTGATCGACGAGGGGAACGCGTTCGCGGCAGCGGTCGGCCTCGCGGCGGGGACGATGTACCAGACGGACCAGACCGTGAAGAATTCGTTCAAGGTCGGTCTGAACTCCCTGACGGGTAACCCCTACGCCTCCGAGCAGCAGATCGACCAGGAGAGCTGGGGCCAACTGGCCAAGCCCGGCTGGCTGCATCCGGACTACAGCGAGAAGTCCTTCCGAGACGGTCTCGCCGTCTCGGAACAGACGCTCAAGGGAATGGGACGTGACCTGGCGACCGCCGAGCAGCTTCCCGGCGTGGAGCTGGCGCCGAGTCTCACCGGGATGGACCAGGACCAGTACAACGCCGCGGTGAACGAGGAGTTCGGCCTGAAGCAGGAGGGGCAGGACTGATGTCGGGCTTGGGTAAGCTGGGCGGCGAGCTCCTGAGCGGGGGCAAGAGCCTCTACGACCACGCCAAGCGGGTGACGGGAGAGGTGGTCGACGAGGGAGCCGACCTCACCGGCGACGCGCTCGACAAGGTCGGCGCGCACGGCGTGGCCCAGGAGGTGCGGCACGGCGGCGACCGGGTCGCCTCCTATCTCGGTGCACACGTCGCCGAACGGCAGCTGGGGCCCGATGCCGAACCGGCCGATCTGATCCACGGCAAGCCCTCGACGATCCGTGAGAAGGCCAAGCACCTGCTGGTATTCGCCATGGCCTTCGAAGAGGTCGGCGTGGGCATGAAGGCTGTCGACTCGGACGGCTGGAACGGCAAGGCCGCGGACACCTTCCGCGAGAAGTTCGCCCTGCACCCCACCAAGTGGCTCCAGGCCGCAACAGCCTGCCAGGACGCGGCCACGGCACTGAACGGCCTGGCCGACACCGTCGAATGGGCCCAGGGGCAGGCGCGGGAAGCGATCCGCCTCTACAAGCAGGGCAAGTCCGCCTCCGACGCGCACCGCAAGCAGGTCGACTCGTACAACCACAAGGTGGAACAGGGCAGCGACGACCCCGGGCCACGCCCTTCCGAGCAGGACCCCGGCGAGCATGCGATGCAGGAGGCGCAGGGCATCCTCGACGCCGCCCGGCGGCAGCGGAACAAGATCGCCGGCGAGACGGAGACCAAGCTGAGGGCTGCGCTGCAGCACGCCCCGAAGGAGCCGTCGGCCGTCCAGCAGCTGAAGCTGGACGGCATGGACGTCCTGGCATCCGACTCCATCGACGCGGCGCATTTCCTCGGTGGCGTCGTCAAGGGCACGGCGGGCATCGTGAACTTCACCCGCAGCCTCGACCCCCTGGACCCCTACAACCTGACGCATCCGGCCGCCTTCCTGCAGAACAAGGTGCAACTGCTCGGCGGCGTCGTCTCCATGGCGACGCATCCCGACCGTGCCCTGAAGTCGGGCTGGAAGTCGTTCTCGTCGGACCCGGCCAACTTCTTCGGGGAGCTGGTTCCCCAGGCCGCGCTGGCCGCGGGGACGGGCGGGGCCGGGGCCGCAGCGGACGTGGCCGAGGGCGGCATGCTCGGCGCCGACGGCGCGGAGGCTGCTGCTGCGGACGGTGCCGCCGAGATCCCGGGTGCGGCCGAGAGCCACGCTCCGGGTGATGTGGAGTCCGCGGGCACGGACCCGATCAACCTCGCCACGGGCACGATGTACCTGTCCCAAACGGACGTGACGCTTCCCGGTGCGCTGCCCTTCGCGTTCAGGCGCCGGGTGGAGTCGGGCCACACGTACGGGCGCTGGTTCGGCCCCGCGTGGACGAGCACCATAGACCAACGACTGGACATCACCTCCGCCGGCGTCGTCTTCGTCCACGAGGACGGGATGCGGCTGTTCTACCCGCACCCGGCGCCCGGCCTTCCCGTCCTGCCGCACCACGGCCCCCGCTGGCCGCTGAGCCGGCAGGCGGACGGCTACACCGTCACCGACCCGCAGACCCGGCAGGTGTGGCACTTCGCCGACCGGAACGACGAACTCGCCGAGCTGGTACAGATCGACGACAGCAACGGCAACTGGATCACCTTCGCGTACGACGAGGCGGGAGTTCCCTCGGGCATTGCCCACAGCGCCGGATACCGCCTGCGTATCGACAGCGCCGAGGGCCTGATCACCGGCCTGCACCTTGTCGGCGGGGCCGATGACGGATCCGACCTCACGCTGATCGGCTACGGCTATACCAGCGGAAACCTGGCCGAAGTCCGCAACTCGTCCGGGAAGCCACTCAGGTTCACCTACGATGAGGCGCTGCGCATCACGTCGTGGACGGACACCAACGGGCATGCGTACGAGTACGCCTACGACGAGAGAAACCGGTGCATCGCACAGGGCGGCACCGAAGGCCACATGAGCCTGCGGCTGTCCTACATCGAGAAGGACCCGGAATCCGGCCTGCACATCACCACAGCAGTCAACGGAGCAGGCGCCGTACGCCGCTATTTCGTCAACGACCTGCACCAGATCGTCGCCATCGTGGATCCGGCCGGACACACCAGGCGCTTCACCCGCGACCGGTTCAACCGCCTCCTGTCCGAGACCGACGCCGTCGGCCGTACGACGTCCTACCGGTACGACGACCTGGGCAACCCCACGCAGATCATCCGCCCGGACGGCCGGTCCACCATGTTTTCCTACGACGACCGCGGCCTGCTCACCCGGGTGGTGCGTCCCGACGGGAGCACGGTCCGCCAGGAGTTCGACGACTGCGGGAACCGGACCTCGGTGACCGATTCGGCAGGCGGTACGACCTTCTTCACCTACGACGCGGCCGGGCACCTGTCCGAAGTCCGCGATCATCTCGGCCGGGTGACCCGCATACGCTGCGACGCCGCCGGTCTGCCCGTGGAGGTGCGTGACCACCAGGGCGGCGTCATGCGCTACGTGCGGGACCCGCTCGGACGGGTCATTTCCATCACCGACCCGCTGGGGGCGACGGGTCGGATGGAATGGACCGTCGAAGGCCAGCTCAAGCGCCGGCTGAACCCGGACGGCACCGAGGAGACGTGGAGTTACGACGGTGAGGGGAACTGCCTCACGCACACGAGCACCATCGGCGGCGTCACCCGCTTCGAATACGGCCAGTTCGACCTGCTGACGGCGCGTGTCGAGCCCGACGGCTCACGGTACGAGTTCCAGTACGACAACGAACTCCGCCTGACCGCGGTCACGAACCCCCAGGGGCAGACCTGGACCTACGAGTACGACCTGGTCGGGCGGCCCGCCCGCGAAACCGACTTCGGCGGCCGGGTCACCCGCTACTCCTACAATGCGGCCGGTGAGCTCATCTCCCGCACGAACGCACTCGGGCAGGTCGTCACCTTCGAGCACAACGAACTCGGACAGATCGTCCGCAAGACCGCCGACGGCGAGGTGGCGACGTACGCCTACGACTTCACCGGCGCCATCGCCCAGGCGGACAACGCCCACACGCACCTGACCCTCCTGCGCGACCGGCACGGACGCCTGGTCTCCGAGCGCGTGAACGGCCGCGAAGTGGCCTACCGGTACGATGAGTTCGGCAGACTGGACAGGCGTACGACGCCCTCGGGAGCCGAGACCGTCTGGCAGTTCGACACCACGGGCCGCCCCCGTCGGCTTCTCGCTAACGGCCGTGGCATCACGCTGGAGTACGACCAGGTCGGACGCGAGGTCAGCCGCCGGTTCGCCGAGTCCCTGACCGTCTCTCGCTCCTTCGACACCATGGGCCGGCTGGCATCCCAGGCGGTGGACGGCCCCCTCGGACGTGTCCAGGCGCGCGCCTACGAATACCGTGCCGACGGCAGCCTGACGAAGATCCAGGACCAGCTGAACGGCCTTCGGCAGTTCGAACTGGACCTCGCGGGCAGGACTACCCGGGTCAACGGCGACGGATGGAGGGAGGCCTACTCCTACGACGCGCTCGGCAACCAGGTGTCGGCAGCCTGGCCCGCGCGGCAGTTCGGCGACGAGGGGTGCGGCGATCGCGCCTACCAGGGCGGCGACATCGTGCGCGCCGGCCGGATCCGCTACGAACACGACGCCGCCGGACGTGTGGTACTCCGCCAGAAGACCCGACTCTCCCGCAAACCGGACACCTGGCGCTACAGCTGGGACGCCGAGGACCGGCTCACCCAGGTCGTCACCCCGGACGGTACGCTGTGGCGCTACCAATACGACCCGCTCGGGCGGCGCGTGAGCAAACAGCGCGTCGCCGACAACCGTGCGGACGTCCTGGAGCAGGTCGACTTCAGCTGGCACGGCGTCTCGCTGTGCGAACAGACGACGAGCTGGGGTTCCTCGGCTGACTCGGTGACCCTGACCTGGCATCTCAACGGTGCCGAAGCGGTCGCGCAGAGCGAACGCAGAACCATGGCCGGGGCGCCGCAGGAAGAGATCGACGCCCGGTTCTTCGCCATCGTGGCCGATCTCTCGGGATCTCCCTGTGAACTGATCGACGAATCCGGAGAGATCGCCTGGCGGTCCCAGGCCACGAACTGGGGAAAACAGTCGTGGTCGGTGCAGAGCAATGCCTACACACCGCTTCGTTTCCCAGGGCAGTACTTCGACCCCGAGACGGGCCTGAACTACAACTATCTGCGGTATTACGACTCCGAGGTCGGCCGATACCTCAGCCTGGACCCGCTCGGCCTGGCCCCGGCGGCCAACCCCGCCACCTACGTAGACCGGCCGTCGGTGACCTGCGACCCCCTCGGCCTCGCACCGCAGAAGACCCTGCTGCCGCCCAAGCCGTACGAGACGTCCAACCTCGCTCACCTGGCGAAGTACTTCAACCCGGAAGGCGGGCTCCAAAACTGCACCTTCGTGGGCGAAGCATTTGACCGATATCTGGGCGGTGAGGGAATAAAGGCCGTCCCAGGGGACATGGGAGGAGCGCAATCTCTCGATCGTCTGGAGGGCGTGTACGGTCGAAGCTTCAGGGACACCAAGTTCTGGGACATGGTCGACCACATAAGAAACGCGGGAGATGGGGCGCGGGGTATCGTCGCTGGAGAGTCTCGCATCCCGCATCTTCCCGGGCACGTGTTCAATGTCGTGAACCAGCAGGGTCGGGTGCTTTTCCTTGACGTCCAGACCGGACTCGTCGACCCCATGGCATTCAAGGCATTCAAGCTGATGAGGACCAACTGATGTACACGATGGAGCAGGCGGAGCAGCTGGCGGCGGACTTCCTCCGGGAAGCGAGCGCGGGCTGGGATCACCCGGCATCCCTTTTCCAGGAGGACAGGTACAAGGCGCAGAAGGGAGAGTTCTTCTTCTTCAGTTATCAGTCGGTCAAATTCCTGACGACCGGGGATAAGAAGTACCTTCTGTACGGCGCTCCCGCCATCTCGGTGCACGGCGTGACGGGAGAATGCCGCTTCGTCAGCTATCAGGACTTGCAGGCAGCCGGGGACCCCTTCAATATGTGGTAGTCCTCCTCACTACATTGCTTGGAGCCGAGGCCGCTTGGTATCGGTAGTTCGTTAGTTTCGGCACCATGGCTCCTCGTCGGGGCACGGGTCCGGCGCGGTGGTGTCCAGGGGCCGGGTGGAGAGAACCACTGGTCCCGACAGAAGAAGACACAGTTGACCAGGGTCTGGTGATGGCGGACGGCGCGCTCGGAGCGGACCTGGAAATCGGCCCGGACGAGTTCGTCCTTGACCTGCTTGTAGCTTTGCTCGGTCCAGGGCCCCAGGCCGTGGAGGCGGACGATCTCGGCGAGGTCGGCAGGCGCGGTGCGGGCCGGTGGCGGCGGGGGGTTGCGTCTGCCGAGAATGTCGTCCATGCAGCTCAGGGGCTTGTTCGGTGCTGAGGCAGGATGAGCACTCGTGTTGCTTCGTCTCGCCTACTTGACCATCACCAACGTGTTCGGCGCGCTGTGGCTGCTACCGATGAGCGACCGCGACAAGGACGCGGAGATTCTCGCCTGCGCCACCAGATCATGGCCCTGGAGCGGCAGTTCGGGGAGGACCGGGTGAAGTTCGCCTCGGAAGACCGAGCCTTCCTCGCCGCTCTGCTGGTGCCGCTGCCGCGCCGGGTTCTGCGTCAGCTCCGGTTGCTGGTCCAGCCCGACACCGTGCTGCGAGGGCACCGTGACCTGATCCAGCAGCGCCTCGCCCGCACCTGCCGACCGAAGAGGCCGGGCCGCCCGCCCACCGTTCGCTCGATCCGCATCCTGATCCTGCGCCTGGTCCGGGAGAACCCGTCGTGGGGCTACCGCAGGGTGCACGGCGAACTCGCCGCCCCCGGCATCAGGGTCGCCGCCTCCACCGTCTGGGAGATCCTCAAGAACGAGGGGATCGACCCCGCGCCGACCCGGGCCGTGCACGCCTACCTGCGCTGGCGCAACACCACGCCCGCCACCCTGACGTCCTCGCGGCGCAGCGTCGCGAACGCGCCCGCATCCGCAGCGAGAAGGGCATCCGCTGGGGTGGACGCCCGCTCCCTGCCGCAGCCTGACCAAGCGACCGAGCCGAGAGCGTCAGCCCCTCACACCACGCGCGATTCGGTACAGCACGTTCGGACGCAGTGGCCCTTCGGGCGCGGTGGGGTCGTCGAAATCGTCAGCCGGGTCGCGGGTCATGCCGATCCGGCGCATCACTGCTTGGGAGCGGAGGTTGGTAGCAGTCGTCACTGCAAGGATCTCGGAGAGTTCAAGCGTTTCGAAGCCGAAGGCCAGGCCAGCCAGGGCGGCGTCGGTGGCGTAACCGTGGCCCCAGGCCGAGCGAGCGAGTCTCCAACCGATCTCTACCCCCGTGAACGGCATGCCATCATCCACCTGGTCCAAGCCCGCGAAGCCGATGAACTCGCCCGTGGCCTGCAATTGAACTGCCCACCATCCGTAGCCTCGCTGGTCGAACTCGGCCTGGAACTGCGCCACGGAGGCATCGCTCTGTTCACGGGTGAGCAGGTCGCCCAAGTGCTCCCGAACCTCGGGATCAGCATTCATTGCCGCCCACGGTTCAAGGTCGGAGTCTTGCCATCGACGGAGCACGAGGCGATCGGTACGCAGTTCAGCCATGCTGCCCCGCCAACGTGGGCGCCGCCCCCAAGGCAACCCATTTTCTTCGGGACTGCTGCCGTCGGGGTCAGCCCCTCACAGCGCCGTGATCTGTGCGCTGGGGCCGATCCTAGTTCCCGTGCCGGTGCCGCCGCGATTCCGTGATCATGAATCGTTTGGTGCATTCGCTGAGATTCGAACGGAGGGACCGGCGCGGAAGGCCATGAGCCTTTTCCAATCTGATCGCGATGCCGAGGCAGAGAGGTTCCTGGTGAGGGGCTGGTTTACCAGGGCAACCGTGTGAGTCAGGGGCCTGTTAACGCCGCCGGTGCGGCCCAAGATTGAGCAGCACCTTACCGAGCTGGGCGGAAGTGAGGGCCGGCGTGGGCAGCGGGGGCGCGGCCGGCCGGGCGCGAAGGCCGTCGAGGAGCAGGGCGAGCGGGCGGAGCCAGGCATCGGGGGCGACCGTGGTGAGCGCGGGAACAGCCCGGCCTAGTGCTGCCAGGGTGAAGAGCAGGTCCTCGGTGGTGAGGTCCGGGCGAATGGTGCCCTGCTCCTGACCGCGCCGGAGCAGCACGTCGATGGTTGTGCGGTTGTGGGCGTGGATTGCCTCCAGGGAGGTGACGCCTTCCAGGTTCGTGGTCATGAGGTCGTTGGTGCCGCGGTCTGCGGCCAGGCCTGCGAACACTGTTCGTAGGTACTGCGTCAGTCCGGTCCATGCGTCTTTGGCGGTTCGCGCCCGCTCGCCCGCCGCTGTGGTCTCAGTGAGCGCGTTCCGGAAGACCTCATCGACGAGCGCGGCACGGGTCGGGAAATGGCGATAGAGGGTCGCGTTGCCCACGCCCGCCCGCCGAGCAATTTCATCAAGCGGGGCGTCCAAGCCCTGTTCGGCGAAGACCTCGCGGGCCTTGTCCGTCAGCAGCTTCCGGTTGCGCAGCGCATCGCGGCGCCCTACCGGCGAACGGTCGCCCATCGTGTTGTCCCTCATCTCACTCCCATACCGGGGAGCGCTCCCCGGTATGGATGCTACCGTCAGCCGAGCAAGCGGGGACCACTCCCCGTTTTGTTTTCCGTGGACGGGACGTCCGCGGTCGTTCATGGGGAGGGGGAAGCGTGTCTGATATCGCACTCGTACTCGGCGGCGGCGGACCGGTGGGCGGGGCCTGGTTGACCGGGGTGCTCGCCGGGCTCACCGAGGCTGGGATCGATCTCAGCAGCGCCGACGTCGTGATCGGCACGTCTGCGGGTGCCGTCTTCGGATCCCGGCTCCTGTCCGGAGTCCCGGCCGCAGAACTGTACGAACGCCAGCTCTCCGGCGCAGACGCGGTCCGGCTGCCGGTGACAGCGCGCCAGACAGCACGCTTCCTCTGGGCAGCACTCGGCTCCCGCGATCCCCAGCGGTCCATCGAACGCCTCGCCCGGGCAGCGCTACACACCCGGACCGGCCCGGAGTCGGACGTCTTCGATACGGTCGACGCACTCCTGGGCGACGTCCACGACTGGCCCGAGCGAGAGCTGCGGATCACCGCGATCGACGCGCAGACCGGACAACTTGAGGTGTTCGACTCACACTCCGGAGTGACACTCCTCGAAGCGGTCGCGGCGAGCTGCGCCGTACCGGTCGTATGGCCGCCGGTTACCGTAGCGGGCCGACGATGGATAGATGGCGGCAGTCGTTCGACCGCCAACCTCCAGCTCGCACGCGGGTATCGCCGGGTGCTGGCGGTAGTGCCGATTCCCCAGGCGGTTGGGCCGCATCCGAGCGCCTCGCAGCAAGCCGCGGAACTGTCCGACGACGGCACGCACGTCGTCCTGCTGTCCCCGGACCTTGCTGCGCGCCGCATGATGGGCCGCAACATGGCGGATGACACACGCCGGTCGGCTGCCGCCCGCGCGGGCCACGCCCAGGCCGGCGCACTGGCTCCTTCGGTGGCCGACGTCTGGCAGGGGTGACGGCGGCGGTTGAGGTGCACGTTGCCAAGCGTTTCTTGACCGCGTGAGGCGAAGTCGTCTGTGCTGCGCGTGGTTGGACAGCGTGGGAATGGTGTCCGGAGGGCGGGGCACATGAGTCGGTGTAAGACGAATGCGAATGGTGGCTGCAAGGGAGGCTTGTGATGCTCATGGCGCACCCGGCCGTGTTGAAGAACCTGATTGAGCAGTACGAGACGCTGCGTGTCCTGCATGCGGAAGAGGGGCATGAGGAGGTGCGGCGGCGGATGGACGACATTGCTTACACGCTGTGTGTGTCGACTGGTACCAGCGATATCGACGCCGCTCTCATCGCCGCCCGGCATCGGCTGCCCGGTGCCCGGGTCGAGGACGACTCCCTCCTTGCAACCTGACTGCTTTGCTGGTCGGTCGCGATAACTGCTGCGCTGCTGGCTTTCGCCAGACTTGAGGAGTTGGCGATGATTCTGGGCTGCTCGCCTGCCTCCCTTTGCAGCTGCCCGGTAGCCGATCGGGGACACGGGACCCTTGCGACAACCAGCTGAGCTGCCCCGAGTTTCGTAGAGTCCGGTGATCTTGTTTCAGGCGGACTGCGGGGTTTGCTCCTGGCTCTGCCAGAAGGCTTCCTCGTACTCG
>NZ_JBVIJE010000042.1:0-50951 GCF_055581585.1 Streptomyces sp. NPDC031426 | reverse complement strand
TGATCCGCCGCAACCGGAGCACCGGCGAACTGGCCTACTACCGCTGCTACTCGCCCCGCCCGGTCCCGCTGTCCACGCTGGTCGCGGTCGCGGGTCGCCGCTGGACGGTGGAGGAAATGTTCCAGAGCTCAAAGACGCTCGCGGGGCTGGACGAGCACCAGGTCCGCCGCTGTTACTCCTGGCACCGCTGGGTCACCCTGGCCCTCCTCGCCCACGCATTCCTCGCCGTCACCCCCACTCAGGAGAAGTTCCACTGCCAGGCGTGCGGCCACACCGCGCACGCTGACATGGTGGGCGCGATCAACGTTCTACGGGCCGGGCTGGTCCGTCGCGACGCCAACCCGGCATAGCGAGAAGCCCCCTCGTTCACGAGGGGGAGGAGTCACTGACGTCGGCTCAGCACAATCGTGGTTGTCTCCGGCCTCGTCCGTCCCTAGCCTCATTCTTGGGCTGAGGACCGCGGGGTGGGCCCGAGGTGTCACAGCCAACTGTTCTGCGCCACCTTCATTCCTGCTTCGAACCGGCTCTGTGCGCCGAGGCGCTCCATGATGGCGGACATCTGCCGGCGTACCGTGCGCAGTCCGATTCCCAGTCGTTTGGCGACGGCCTCGTCCGTTATGCCCTGGGCCAGTAGGGTCAGCAGTTTGTGCTGGATCTCCGTCAGGCCGTGGTCCGCGTGCATGTTCTGGCCTCTGCTGTACGGGACGGCGGCGGTCCATGCCAGCTGGTACGTCGCGACCAGAGTGGCGACGATGCCGGGTTCGCGCGTGATGAGCGCGGCGGCAAGGGAGTTGTCCGGATCCATCGGCACGACAGCGACCCTCCGGTCGAAGATCAGCATGCGGGGCGGCAGCACGGGGGCGGTGCGTACCTGTCCCCCCTGCTCGACCAGCCACTCCGCGTAGGTACGTGTCGGCTCGTCGTGGCGCATGGTGTCCTGATAGAGGTTGCACAGGGTGATTCCCCGTCTCAGCGCTTCCTCGTCGAGAGGACGGGAGGCGTTGAGGCTCGCCTGGGACTGGGCGCCGCCGGGGAGCACCGCGAGACACTCGTCCTTGACCTCCTGGGCGAGGATCTCGAGTTTCGTCTCGATGGCGTCGATGCCGATCAGTCGTTCCGTGTAGTCGTACGCGAGGCCCAGGGACGCTGCGGCTTCCACCACCGCCGCCCTCATGGCAGCTAACTCTTGGATGGTTTGGGCGAGTTGCGCTTCCTGGTCGCGTATCAACTTGGTGAGGGCGACCGAGACGCTCACCGCGCGGACGCTCGCTGGGTCTTCTCTCGACGGGCGGACGAGAGACAATTCGGCCAGTTCCGCGAGTGCGGCAGAGATCTCGTCTTCCTTGAGGCCGAGTGCTTCTGCGAGTTCTACGGACCGTGACTGCGACCGGCCCGCCAACCTCATGTATACCGCTTCGGCCGTCGAGCTGAGGCCCAGAACAGCTAACATCGTCACCGCGCGTTTTTCTCCTGTCGTGTTCCCTCCCCCGTCCCGCACGCAATGCGCTGATTGTGCCCAGGCGGGACTCGTTTCAACCCCAGGCGAGTTGGCTTGAAGTGGTCTGACCAGGGATGTGGCACCTAGGTGCCTCGGCACGGAGGTGCCACCAGGTGGGTATTCCATCGGCATTGGCCCGTCGGCCAGACTGCTGATCGCCGGCGACCGCCGCACCAGACGGATCGATCCCCGACCCACCAGAAGCGAGGGATCGTCCCTCTCGGGATTGTCTTGATCCCTGCCGCATCGTGAACGAGGAGTACTTCGCATGTCCAAGATCACGGGCCTCGTGGCCGCTGCCATCCTCGCCGTCGCTTCCCTGTCAGCCGTCGGAAGGGCGGCCTCCGACACCCCGACGGGAGACGGCATCGGCTGGGACTCCAGGGGATCGGTCTCGGCCCTGCACGGCTCCAGTCGGACCGCGCAGTCCGCTCTGGCTTCGGATAACGTTGTCAAGTGGCTCTGACCAGGAAATCTGCCCGCCCCGGACATCACGAGACCGCGCCATGAGTCCCAAGGAGCTCACCGTGACCTCGACGGAGGGTCAGACCGCATCTCCCCGCACCGGCTTCGCGCCCCGCGCGACGGACCAGCCCGTCCGGCTGGTCATCTTGGACGAAGACCCGATTCTGCGGGCCGGGATCCGGGCGATCCTCGACTCCTACGCACAGATCGAGATCGTTGCCGACTTCGGCTCGGCGAGCCAGGCGCCCAGCCGTGCCCTGCAGACACGGCCCGATGTGCTGCTCGTCGGTGGCGCCTGCCTCAAGGACAGGGCAGAAACGTCACTGCATGATCACGCGCCGAACGGTCGGAGGCCGGCCGTGGTGGCCTTGATGCAGCCGGACGACGCCGCCACGCTGCGTAAGGCGGTGAAGCACGCGTTCCGGGGCTTCGTGGACCGCAACACCAGTCAGCGTGATCTCGGCCCCGCCGTCCTGGAGGCACACAGGGGGCGCACCTATCTGTCCGCCTCCATCGCCGAGGTCCTGGTGGCCTGGATGGCGGACGGGATCCGGCGCGAACACCTGTCGCTGTCCCAGGTCGAGGACGCGCTGACCGAGCGGGAACTGGAGGTTCTGGAAGCCCTGGGGCACGGCATCACTAACACCGCCATCGCCCGTCGACTGCACGTCCAGGAGGCCACGGTCCGCAGCCACGTGTACCACATCCTCACCAAGCTCAACCTGCGCACCCGTACCGAGGCGGTACTGCTGGGCCACAGCTACGCGAACAGGCGTCCGGCCCTGCGGCCGCCGAGCTGAACACGCACGGCGATGACGACCGGTGGTCCGTCCCCAGGGCGGACCACCGGTTCGTCTTGGAAGAGCTAGTGTGCGGCGTCGGTCAGGGCGGCCGCTGCCCGAGCAGGCCGCAGCACGACGGCGGCGGCCAGCGCCACGATTGCGGTCGCCGGGCCGAGCAGCAGCATCTGATGGACGCTGACACCGGCGAGGAGCGCGCCGGCGAAGGCGTATCCGATGCTCTGCGTGGCCACGAGGACGGTGAAGGCCTCCGACATCCGGGACTGCGGGACCACGTACCCGGGTGCTTCCGTCATCACCGAGTTCAGCGGTGCGGCGCACAGTCCGAGGAGCGCGAAGCCCGCGACCAGGCCCCACCAGCCCGAGACGGTGGCGATGACCAGTGTGGCTGCCATCATCGTGAGCAGCAGGACGACGGCCCGCACCGTGAGCCCGATCCCGATCCGGGTCGCGTACCAGGCGTAGACGAGCCCGGCCAGGGCGCTGGCCCCGCCCAGCACTGCTGTGAGGACGGCGGCCTCGGTGGTACCGCCGCCGTCGAGGGCCACCCGGGGCAGGGCGCCCACTTCGGCGGTGCCCAGGAAGTGTCCGAAGGCCATCGTCACCAGCGCCCAGAACAGGAAGGCCGGGTTGCGCCAGACACCGACCGAGTCCGGCAGGCCGGGTGGGATTCCGCCGTCCTCCTCCGCCTTGCCGGTGGTCTCATTCGCGACCTCGACAGCGGCTTTGCGGGACGGCTTCGGCCACAGCAGCAGCGCGTCGGCCAGCATGGCGGCGCCCATGGCGGCCAGGGCGTACGCGGGACCGGCCAGGGCGCAGAGGACCACTACGAAGGGTGCTCCGATGACGATGAGTTCGACGAGAACCGCGTCGAGCGACAACGCGGAGCCGATGAGCCGCTGCGGCACCGTGGTGCGCAGCAGGGTCCTTATGGCGCCGCCGACCCCGAAGGTGGCCATGTTGCCGATGAGGGACGCGACGAACAGGGTCCACACCGGTGCGTGCACGACAAAGCCGCCAGCCACTCCGAGCCGACCGACACCGCCCACGGCCAGGACCCGTGGAGTCCACCGTTCGCGGCCCAGCCGCTCCAGCAGGCGACTGAACAGCGGCGCGATCAGGATGCAGGGCACCGTCGTGAAGCCGACCAGCATGCCGCCCACGGCGGGGCCGCCGGTGTAGTGCGTGCTGGCCAGGACCAGGGCTAACGGAGCCATGATGGGAGGGATCCGGTACAGCATGGTGGCGGCCACCCACCGCCAGTAGGCGGCGTTCCTGATCAGTTCAGCCACCGGCCGGTCCGGAGCCGGCCGTTCCGGCGCGTCGGTTGCATCGGTCGTCATGGTTTCTCCACGGTGTTGCTGAGAGGGGTGCGTCGACCGCGGGTGTCCGCGGCATCGGTTCCGGCCGGGACGGGCCGGTCCGGGTCGGTGGTGTACTGGGTGAGTAGCCGTTCGTACGCCGAGGCGAGGTCACGCGCCGTGGTCTCGTCGAACAGGCTCGTGCGGTAGGTCAGGCCCACTTCCAGCCGGTCGCCGTGGTCCTCGAGCACGAAGGCCAGTTCGAACTTCGCGTATCCGGTCGGCAGGATCACGTTCTGGTCGAGGGTCAGTCCGGAGAAGGAGCGCTCCAGCGCCTTCGCGTCCTCCAGCGCGAACAGCACCTGGAAGTAGGGACTGCGACCGGGGTACCGGCGCGGGCCCAGCTTCTCCACCAATTGGTCGAACGGCAGCGCCTGGTGTGCGTAGGCGCCGAGGCAGTTGTCGCGCACCACGGCCAGAAGGTCGCGGAAGCGGACGTTTGCGGGCACCTGCTGGCGCAGGACGACGGTGTTGCTGACGCAGCCGATCAGCCGGTCGGTGAGCGGACCCTCCCGGTTGGCGACCGGCGAGCCTACACACAGGTCGTCGCTGCCCGAACGGAGGTGCAGCAGGGAGTAGAGGCAGGTGAGCAGCACCATGAACGGGGTGACGCCCTCGCGCCTGGCCAGCGTGTGGACGGCTTCCTGCAGGGCGGCGGGCAGGTCCACCGCCAGACGCCGGCCGCGGTAGTCGGCGGGCTCCGGTACGGGGCGGTCGAAGCCGAGGTCCAGAGGCCGGGGCTCCGGATCGGCGAGCCGGCCGCGCCAGTAGTCGACCAGCCGGTCCAGGTTGTCGCCCCGCAGGTGGTCGCGCTGCCACAGGGCGTAGTTGCCGTACTGGAGCGCGGGTGGCGACAGGTCCGGGTCGCGGTCGGCGCGGAAGGCCGAGTAGCAGGCGGCGAGTTCGTCCATGAAGACGTCCACGGACACGAAGTCGACAACGAGGTGGTGAGCGGTGAACACGGCGATGTGCTCGGTCGGTGACAGGGACAGGACGAGGACGCGCAGCAACGGAGGCACGCCCGGGTCGATCGGTTGGCGTATCTCCGCTTCGCGCAGTGCCGGCACGTCGTGCGGCCGGGCCGACACGTCGGCGTACCGTACGGGGATGTCCGTGTCCGCGGCGACCAACTGGACGGGGCTGCCGCCGAGGAGGCCGAAGGAGGTGCGCAGCGACTCGTGTCGTCGGGCGATCTCCTGGATGGCGCGGTCGAACGCGTCGCGGTCCAGCGGTCCGGTCAGCCTGCACTGCCAGGCCTCGTTGTACAGCGGGATGTCCCGTGCGAGCTGGCTGAGCATGTACAGACCCTGCTGGGTCGGTGAGATCGGTGCGGCGCGACGGCCGCCGGAGTACCGGGCGAGGGAGGCCTCGACGGCGGCGCGTCTGCGGGCCCATTGGGCCATCTCGCGGATCTCGATCTCTTTGGCCAACTGCGCGGCTTGCGAGGCTCGTTGCCCGTCGGGTCGCTTGCCGTCGATGAGGGCGGCGAGCTGGGCGACCGTCCGGGACGCCAGCAGGTCGTTCGGGAGGATGTCGATGCCGAACTCGCGGTGCAGCCGTGCCGCGATCTTCACCGCCTGCAGCGAGTTGCCGCCGAGGGCGAGGAACTCGTCGTCCGCGGCGACGTGGTCGAGCTTGAGCACCGATTGCCAGATCGCGGCCAGGTCCGCCTCCGTGCCCGGCCTGGGCGGCCGGCCGGCCGCTGTGCCGTCCGCGTCGCCCGGTGCCGGGGAGGACAGCGCCGCGAAGTCGACCTTGCCGTGCGCGGTGAGCGGTATCGCGTCCAGGACGGTGACGGTGGCCGGGATCATGTAGGCGGGAAGCAACCCGGCCAGGTAGTCGTGCAGTTGAGCGGCGCGGGGGTCGTCCGGCTGGGCCGGGCGCTCTCCGGGGGCCGGTGTGACGTGGGCCCGCAGGACGGCGCTCTCGCTGCCGTCCTCCCGCCGTTCCACGGTGACCAGGGCTTGTCGCACAGCGGGATGCTGCTGAAGTACCGCCTCGAGCTCGCCGGGTTCGACCCGGAAGCCGCGGATCTTCACCTGGTTGTCCGTGCGGCCCAGGAATTCCAGCTGGCCGTCCGGGAGCAGCCGCGCCATGTCACCGGTGCGGTACATACGGCTGCCGGCGGGACCGTACGGGTCGGGCAGGAAGCGAGCCGCGGTCTCGCCGGGCGCCTGGTGGTAGCCGCGGGCCAGGGCGTCACCAGCGATGAACACCTCGCCCGCGTCGCCCTTGGCCACGGGAAGCAGGGTGTCGTCCAGGAGCCGTACGCCGGTGTTGTCGATGGCGGTGCCGATCGGCAGCAGTCCGTCCGCGCGAGGCACGGTGCGGCCCGAGTGGTGGTAGGTGGCGGTGGCGGTCGACTCGGTGGGTCCGTAGACATGGATCAGCGGGATCCCGGACTCGCGCCAGGCCAGCACCCGGTCGGGCCGCACCCGGTCGCCTCCCATCACCACGAAGCGGACCGTGTCGGGCAGGCGCTGTCCGGACTCGGTGAGTTCGTCGGCCAGCTGGTGCCAGTAGGCGGTGGTGATCTCGAAGCCGGTGACCTCGTACCGCTCCAGGACCCCCAGGAAGTGGCGGACGGTCGGAAGCGCCCGTTGATAGCCGGCCATGAGCAGCGTCGCCCCGCTGAGCAGGGCGGGGAAGATCTCCTCCAGGGCGGCGGAGAAGCTGACGGAGGCGAGCTGGAGGAACCGGTGACCGGGCCCGAGACCGAAGGTGCCGGCCGCGGCCTGCGCGAGGTTGGTGAGACCACGGTGGGTGATCAGCACGCCCTTGGGCGCGCCGGTGGAACCTGAGGTGTAGATGACGCACGCCAGGCTGTCCGGGTCGGTCTCCCCCCGCGGCGGCAGCGCGGGCACATGGGCCAGCTCCGTCAATCCGGCGTCCAGCAGCAGGAGTTCGGCGTTGCCGTGCGGGAGCCGCGCCGCCGTCTCCGGTTGTGCGACGACCACGGCCGCGCCGGAGTGCTCCAGCAGGTGGCTCAGCCGGGCGGCGGGATAGTCGGGGTCGAGCGGCACGAAGGCCGCGCCCGCCTTCATGATGCCGAGCATGGCCACCGCCAGCCGTTCGGACGGCTCGAGACAGACACCCACCCGGGACTCGGCGCCGACGCCCAGCGCGACCAGCCGGTGTGCCAAGCGGTCGGCGAGAGCGTCGAGTTCGGCGAACGTGAGCTGTTCGGTGCCGGCCCCGTCGGTGCGGGAGGCCGACACCGAGACGACGGCGGTCGCGGCGGGATGCTCCCGTGCACGCCGGGCGAAGACGTCGTGCACGCCGGCGGTCTCGGACGACGTTCCGGGGGACAGCCCCGGAGTGAGCAGGTCTTGGGGCGCGGTCATGCGGTTCCATCCTCGTGATCTGGCGCTGCGGAAGGTCGGAAAAGGGGCATTGCGCGAGGCGCGGCTCGCGTCGCTCAGGCCGCCATCGCGGGCACGGCCTCCCGTCCCGCGGGCGGACGGTACTTTCCGGTGATGCGCGGCGCGTTGTCGAAGACGTGGTACATCCGGTCGACGATCTCCGGTGCCGGACCGGCACCCGGGCGGTCGTTGAACTCCATGATCTGCCGGGCCAGCCGGTGGAACTCGATGATGTCCGGCATCTGGAGGCCCTTGCCCAGCAGGTAGGGAAGCGCCCAGAAGTCGAAGTTGTACCCCGGCATCCACAGTGAGTTGGTCACCTGGTCGAACAGGGCGTGGCAGGCGTCCACCGCACCGTTGATGTCCATGGTGTTGTGCCGCCAGTCGTACTCCCGTCCGGAGAGCCCGAACTCGGCCGCCTGCTTCTGCACCGGCGCACGGTGGTTGTACCACCAGGGCTCGGTGCGCCAGAAGGTCGGCCCGACCTCGTTGATGAAGTCGATGGTGTTCTGGACGGTCTTCTCGGTCTCACCGGGGAACCCGGAGATGAACGAGGCGAAGGTGTCGATGCCCCGCGCGTGCAGCCGTTCGATGCCGAGCCGGTAGCGGTCGAGCGTGGCCACCTTCGACATGTTGCGCAGGATCCCGTCGTCGCCGGCCTCGATGCCGAGGAAGACCGCGCGGCACTTGCTTTCCGCCATCAGATTGTAGGTCTCCTCGTCACGGGCCGTGCCGGCGCGGAAGAAGGAGTACCACTGAAATCCGAAGTCATTGCGCGCCATCATCCGGCACAACTCCTTGAACCGGGGCCCGGGCACGTTGAAGGTGTCGTCGATGAACACCATCTGCTTGACGCCCATCCGGTCGAGCTGTCGCAGTTCCCGTTCCACGGTCTCCACACTGGCCAGCGTCAACGCGCCCGCACGTACCGGGTAGTCGCAGAAGCTGCACTTGAAGGCGCAGCTGCGTGCGGTGCGCGTGTGCACGGTCGGGCCGAGGCCGTCACCGAACACGGACCAGTCCACGGCGCACTCGTCCAGCACGTTGGCCTCGGCCTTGATGCGGGTGAGTGCGAAGTCACCGGCGCCGGTGGGCAGCAGCAGGTTCGGTACGTCCTTCAGGTTGCCGCCGTCGCGCAGCGCCGCGGCGACCTGGGTGAGGGTCCACTCTCCCTGGGACTCGTTGATGTAGACGTCGGCGTCCATCCACGTCAGCACCTCGGAGAGTTCGTCCTTCTCCAGGTCCTTGAGCAGGTTGCCGACCAGGGGACCGCCCACCACGATCGTCGTCTCGGGCAGCAGCTCGCGGATGAAGCGGGTGATCTCCACGACCGGGTTCGGGATGATGTAGTACGTGGTGGTGATCGCCACGGCGCGGGGGCGCCGGGTCTGGAGGATGTCGCGGATGCGGTCCTGCTCGCAGCCGAAGAGACTGGTGCACTCCGCGGAGAAGCCGCGCTTGATCAGGTAGTTGGCCAGGTAGTGAGCGGCGAGGTTGGGTGTCTCGCCGCCGTGTATGTAGACGTTCTCGTCCAGCTTTCCCGCGCGGTGCAGGACCTTGTTCATCACGTCCATGTACGGCAGCCGTTCACCGTCGAACAGCAGATGGTCGCGCATGAACATCAGGCGCTCGGGATCCCGTGCGCCGCGGTTGCTGACCCGGTTCCACTGCTGTGAGAACGGTACGTCGTTGTAGCCGATGATCAGGCAGTCCAGGGCGGAAGTGGTGGCCATGACTGAGCTCCGGTCTCTTCGGGCGGGCGAACGCGAGGCGGAAGGGGGTCAGCGCGCGGGCTCTTCGTTCTTGGTCAGGGCCAGCAGCCCGGCCGAGAACGTCTGTACGGTCGGCCGGCGCAGCAGGACGTCGAGAGGAACCTTGCGGCCGAGCGCGGCCCGGACGGCGTCCATGACCTGTACCGCGCGGAAGGAGTCCCCCCCGATGTCGAAGAAGTCCTCGTCCGGGGCGAGCCGGGCCACACCCAGTACGGCCTGCCAGATCCCGGACACCAGATCCTCCATGCGCTCGGGGGTGGAGAGGTCGGTGGCCGCCGGAAGCGGCACGGGCGGCGCCGGGCGTTCGGCCAGGGCACGTTCCGACAGCAGCCGCCGGTCCAGCTTGCCGTTCTGGGTCAGGGGCAGCGCGTCGAGGACGGCGACGGCGGAGGGCAGCATGGCCTGCGGGAGCCATTTCCCCAGGCGATCGCGTACTTTGCCGGGCAGCGCCGTCCGATCCGCGTCCGGCTCCGGTACGACGTAGGCGTACAGCCGTTTGTCGCCGCCGTCGCCCGCGGCGACCACGGCGGCCTGGCGCACCCCGGGACACCGCAGCGCCGTAGCCTCGATCTCCCCGGTCTCCACCCGCACCCCACGGATCTTGACCTGGTGGTCGATACGCCCCAGGAACTCCAGTGCGCCGTCCGCGCGGCGGCGGGCCAGGTCCCCGGTGCGGTACAGGCGGCCCTCGGTGCCGGGAACGCCGGAGACGAACCGCTGAGCCGTCAGTTCCGGACGGCCCAGGTATCCGTCGGCCACCCCCACGCCGCCGATGTAGATCTCTCCCGGCTGCCCGTCGGGGACCGGCCGGCGGTTCTCGTCGAGGAGGTGCACGGTCGTGTCGGGTATCGGCGGGCCGATGAGCACCAGCTCCGGATCCGGGTCGCGCGGGCAGGTCCAGGCGGTGGCGAAGACGGTGCACTCACTGGGCCCGTAGATGTTGGTCAGCGAGGCCGTGGAGCGCGCGTGGAAGCGCCGGACCAGGTCAGGAGCGAGGGCCTCGCCACCGACGATGACGTACTTGAGGCCGTCGTAGCGTTCGTCGTCGTCGCGCTCGAGGAGGAACAGCTCCAGCAGCGACGGCACGCAGCAGAGCGTCGTGACGTGGGCGTCACGGATCAGCCGGGCCAGGTGGGCGGCGTCGCGCTGGCGTCCCGGTTCCGCGATCACCACGGCCGCGCCGACCAGCAGAGGCCAGTACAGCTCGGCGAGATACAGGTCGAAGGTGCAGGTGGTGTGGTGCAGGACGCGGTCGCCCGGTCCCATCGGGTGGCCGCTCTGGAAGGCCGTCATCCGGGAGGCCACCGCGGCGTGACTGATGACGGAGGCCTTGGGGCGGCCGGTGGAGCCGGAGGTGAACAGCACGACCGCGGGTGCCTCCGGTGCGCCCTCGGTGTACGGCCGCGGAGTGCGTGGTGGCGGCAGCCCGCGGCCGTCCAGGGACAGGACCGGCACCGGCGGGTCGAGCTGGGCCGCGCCGTGCGGAGAAGTGATGACCAGGCGCGGGGCGCAGTCCTCGATCTCGTGCCGGGTCCGTTCGGGCGGGTCGTTCACGTCGAAGGCGACATGGGCCGCACCGGCGAATACGACGGCGAGGACGGACACCACGAACTCGATGGAGCGCGGCTGGTAGACCGCGACCCGGTCGCCGTCGACTACGCCCCGGTCGCGCAGTGCTGCGGCCAGCGCCAGGACACGGTCTTCGAGTTCGCCCGCCGTGACGACGACGTCGCCGTGGATGAGCGCGGGCAAGTCCGGTTCACGCTCCCACTGCCGCCGCAGAAGGCGGTCCAGCCGCGCTCCGGCCGCCGCGTCGGTCGATTCCATCACCGTGCGCCTTTCTCGTCGTGTGGCCTCATGGGTGTCGCGTCGTGTCGCGCCGTGCGGCCGGCCGGTGAGGGCTCACCGGAAGTGGTCCAGGTTCGCCTTGATCGCCCCCACCAGCTCGGCCGGGCGTTCGACCAGGAGCATGTGGCCGCCCGGCACCCGGGCCTGCCTCGTCCGTTTGGCGAACGGCGCCCAGTCGGCCATCCGGTCGGGCGGGCACAGCGGATCGTCCTCGCCGGAGACCACCAGCAGGGCGGAGGTCAGCACAGGTTCGGGCCCGCTCTGGTAGTCCTGGACGGCGCGCATGTCGGCGAGGATGAGCGGCAGGTAGGTGTGGGCCATGTCGTCGTCGGCTACGTGCTCGGGCACGTAGCCGAAGCCGCGTACCGCCGCCAGGAGTTCGGCCGGATCGTCGCTGTCGGGCAGCAGGCGCGTGGTGTGCGGGGGACGGTCGACCGACCAGTAGGAGACCGTGACAAGACCGGCCACCAGTCCCGGGGCGGAGTTCTGCAGTGCGCGTACCGCCTCCAGGGCGATCACGGCACCGGCGCAGACGCCGACCACCAGCAGAGGTGCCGTGCCTGGCAGGGCGCGTGCGGTGGCCGCCACATCGGCGGCCAGGGTGCTCAGGTCCCCGACCGGCTCGCGGATACGGGACTCACGGCCCGGCAGCCGCGCGGCCGCGAGCTGCCAGTCCGGCGGGAGGTGCGGGCTCAGCACGCGTGCGTTGGCCGCTCCAGCTCCCGAGTGCGGGACCAGCAGGACGCGCCACGCGGCCGCGTCCGGGTCACCGCCGATCAGTACATAGGGTTTGCCTGCCACGGCTGTCTCCGATCGCTTTCGTCGTACGCCCGGGGCACCGGGCCGCTCCGTCGACGCGCTGGGCCCGGTCGATGTGTGCTGCCGGGCGGGGCCCGATGTGGGAGTGGCGCGGGCGGAAGCCTCATGAGGGGTCACTCGCCGTCAGTTGCGCCCGCAGGACAGCGGCAGTGTGCGGGAGCAGGGGTTCGCGCAGGATGCTGTAGTGGTCTCCTGGCACTTCCACCACGCTGAGCGGCCCTGTCACCTGGTGGGACCAACCGTGGTCCACCGCGTCGCCCGGCCGCCCGGTGGGTGCGGCGAGCAGGGTCACCGGTCCCGGGTACGGGGTGGCGGGCCGGTAGCGGTCCATCGCCACGGCGTGTGCCGCGTACGTCCGGAACAGGCGGTCGAGCAGGACCACGTCGTCGTCGGGTGAGAGCACGCCTGCGGCCTTGGCATGTGCCAGCAACCGCTCGAGGCCGGCGCGCACTCCGGTCTCCGCGAGATCGCTGTGCGCCAGGCCGAAGTCGAGGTCCAGGGTGCCTCCCCAGTCCGCGGCGAAGTCGGCCAGCAGCGCGATCTCGTCCTGCTTGCCGCGGGTGGCGCCGTGCGGGTCGACCGTCGGCCGGGGCGGGTGGCTGTCGAGCATCACCACCGGGAGAGTCCGCCCCGTCGACCGGAGGAACTGGCGGGCCATCTCCAGGGCGACGACGCCTCCCATCGACCAGCCCGCGAGGAGGAAAGGCCCGTCGGTGGCGGCTTTCGGCAGGGCGGCCAGGTAGGCGGAGGCCATGGCCTCGATGCTGTCGCGCGGCGCCTCTTCGTCGCTGAGTCCGCGCGCGACCAGGCCGTGTACGGGCCGGTCCGAGCCCAGTTCGTCGCACAGCCCGGCGTAGCACAGGACGTTGCCGCCGATGGGGTGGACGAGGAACACGGGCGCCCCGGCACCGCTGCCGTGCAACGTCACCAGGGGCGACGCGTCGGCCGTGGCGTCCTCTCCGCTCAGCAGGGCGGCCAGCTGCTCGACCGTGGGTGCCTGGAAGACGGCGGCGGGCCGGACGGTCCGGCCGCAGGCCTGTTCGATGCGGGCCACCATCCGCATGGCTGAGAGGGAGTTGCCGCCGAGGTCGAAGAAGTTGTCGTGCGGGCCGATGTCGTCCCGGTGCAGGACCTCTGCCCAGGCGTCCGCGACCTGGCGCTCGTGCGGGGTGCGTGGCCTTTCGACGGCTTCCCTCGTCGGCCGGTCCACGGTCGGCGCCGGCAACCTCGACCGGTCGAGCTTGCCGTTCGCCGTGAGGGGCAGCGCCTCCAGCGTCACCACGGCCGCAGGCACCATGTACTCCGGCAACACCGCCGCCGTATGTGCACGCAGGAGGGCGGCTTCCGGAGCGGCGCCCGTCGTCGGCACGACGTACGCGACGATCCGTTTGTCACCCGGAACGTCCTCGCGGACTGTGGCGGCGGCCTGCCACACCGCCGGATGCGTCAGGAGCGCGGACTCGATCTCGCCGAGTTCGATACGGAAGCCGCGAACCTTGACCTGGTCGTCCGTGCGGCCGAGGTAGGCGAGTGTGCCGTCGGCGTTCCATTTGACGACGTCGCCGGTACGGTACATCCGCTCGCCCGGAGCACCGTAGGGGTTGGGCAGGAACCGTTCTGCCGACAGAGCGGGCCGCCGGAAGTACCCCCTGGCCAGCTGTGCGCCGGACAGATACAGCTCCCCTGCGACTCCGGGGGGAACGAGCTGGAGGGAGGCGTCCAGCACGTAGACCTGTGTGTTGTCGATGGGCCGGCCGATCGGCGTCGGACCGCCGTCAGGGCCCATGGGTCGGCCGGTCCACGAGGTCACGGCGACGGTGGCTTCGGTCGGTCCGTAGAGGTTGTGCAAGGGGACGTCGAACACGGCGTCGAATGCACGATGCAGCTCTGGGGGCAACGCCTCACCGATGCAGATCACCAGACGCAGGCCGACGCAGTCGCGGGCCCTGCGGTCGTCGAGGAACACCTGGAGCATCGACGGGACGAACTGGACGACCGTCACCCGTTCGTCCTGGACGAGCCCGGTGAGGTAACGGGTGTCCCGGTGGCCGCCCGGCCGGGCCACCACTATGGAGGCTCCCGACATCAACGGCCAGAACAGCTCCCACACCGATACGTCGAATCCCACCGGTGTCTTGTGCAGCACGCGGTCGGCAGCGGTCAGCTTGTACTCGCGCTGCATCCAGGCGAACTGGTTGATCACGCTGCCGTGGGAGACGGTCACGCCCTTGGGCCGGCCGGTGGAGCCTGAGGTGTAGATGACGTAGGCCGGGTGCTCGGGCGACAGGAGCCCGTTGCGGTCCGAGTGGGTGAGGTCCGTCCCGTCCAGATCGCTCAGGAGCGACACCGTCTCCGGGGCGTCGAGGAGCAGGACGCCGGCGCAGTGCCGCCCGGACAGCAGGTTCGTCTCCTGGAAGGAAGTCTGCGTGATCACGGTGACGGGCCGGGCGTCGTCAAGGATGTAGCCGATGCGGTCCGCGGGGTAGTGGAGGTCGATCGGCACGTAGGCTCCGCCGGCCTTGAGTACGGCCAGCAAGGCGACGATCAGGTCCGCCGATCGGGGCAGAGCGACCGCGACCAAAGACTCCGGGCCGACGCCGTGCCGGACCAGGGCCCTCGCCAGACGATTCGCCCGCTCGTTCAGACCGGTGTACGACAGCTCCTCCCGCTCGGGGGCGACCTCACCCTCCACCGTGGATGGCACCCGCATCTCGCGGTGGGTGTCGACGCCGTCGCACAGCACGGCCGGGGCGTCCGGTGTGCGGCGTACCTGCTCCTCGATCAGGCCGTGCAGCGTGGCCGGCGGGCCCGGGACGACCGGGCCCTGGCCCTGGCGCAGCAGCGCCGACGCCTCTTCGGGCAGGAGCAGGTCCGCGCTTCCCAGGGTGCGCTCCGGTTCGGCGAGGAACTGGGCGAGGAGATGCGTATAGCGCCGGCTCAGCCGCCGCGCGGTCTCCGGCTCGAACAGGTCGGTGCGGTAGCCGATCTCGCACCGCAGTGTCTCGCCGTCCTCCACCACGTCCAGGCTGAGGTCGAACTTGGCGTCACGGGTGGTCACCTCGCAGGGGACGGTCTCGATGCCGGGAAGTCGCACAGGGTCCTCGGCGCCGCTGTTCTGGAGGGTGAACATGGCCTGGAACAGTGGGTTGTGGCTCAGGGTCCGTTCCGGCTTGAGCTCCTCGACGACCAGCTCGAAGGGCACGTCCTGGTGCTCCAGTGCCTCGAGCACCGTCTGCCGGGTCCGCCGCAGGTACGTCCTGAAGGTGAGCTCGTCCGCGGCCTCTCCGCGCAGCACAACGGTGTTGACGAAGAATCCGAGAAGCCCCTCCAGTTCGGTGCGCGGCCGGCAGGCGACGTGGGATCCCACCAGGACCTCGCGCTGCCCCGACAGCCGCGCCAGCAGTACCTGGTAGGCGGCAAGCAGCACCATGTAGAGGGTGCAGCCCTCCGCGCGCGCCCGGGAGCGGAGGGCGGCCGTCAGCTCCGGAGGCAGGACGAAGGCGAGCTGCGCACCGGTGTACGACGCCGTGGCCGGGCGGGGCCGGTCCGTGGGCAGGGCCAGCAGGCCAGGGGCGCCGTGCAGGGCACGCCGCCAGTAGGCGAGGCCCTCGGTCAGGGCGCCTTGGTCGAACCGGCTCTGCTGCCACAACGAGTAGTCGGTGTACTGCAACGCCGGTTCCGCGAGCGGCGAGCTGTCTCCCGCTCCGAACGCCGCGTACAACGCGGCCAGTTCGTCGAAGAGCACGCCGAACGACCAGCCGTCGAAGACCGCGTGGTGGAAGACCAGCACCAGGGTGTGCTCAGCCGGGGCCGAACGTACCAGCAGGGCGTGGAAGAGCGGCCCTTGGGCCAGGTCGAGCGGGCGGGACAGCTCGCGCTCGGCCAGCGCGCGCACCGCCGCGGCCCGTTCCGCCGACGGGAGCGCGCTGACGTCTCGCATCGGGAGTCGAACCGGGCCGGCCTCGTGGACCACCTGCATGGGGACGCCGTCCTCGGCCGTGAAGGTGGTCCGCAGCACCTGGTGCCTGCGGACGATCTCCGTCAGGCATCGCTCCATCAGGTCCGGGTCGAGAGGGCCGTGCAAGGTCATCGCCTTGCCCAGGTTGTAGGCGGACCGGTCACCCGGCTCCATGATCCGGTCCAGAAACCACAAAGCGCGTTGAGCCGTGGACGCGGGCACGGGCGCGGCCCCGGCGAGAGCAGCCCGCAACGCGATCGAGTCGGTGTTGACGGGTCCGCTCTGCCGCGGGGGGAGGTCCTCCGGCGAGAGGCCGGAATCGGGCCGACCCGGCTCGCTCGTCTCATCGCTCTGTATCCGCGGCGGCAGCACGACGTCGAGGTCACCCGCGACCGCTTCCGGCGCTTCGTCCGCGGTTTCGAGCGCGCGGGCCAGTTCTGCCACCGTCGGTGCCTCGAACAGCGTCCGGAGCCTCATCTCGACGTTCAGCACGTCGCTCACTCTGGCGATCAGGCGGGCCGCCAGCATGGAGTGACCGCCGATGTCGAAGAAGTCGTCGTCGAGTCCGACCGAGGGCAGGCCGAGGACGTCGGCGAACAGGTCGCGCAGCACGGCCTCGCGGGGGGTGACCGGCTCCCGGTCGGCCGGTCCGCAGTCGGGGTCGAGCGCGGGGAGGGCGGCCCGGTCCAGCCGCCCGTTGGGTGCGGTGGGCAGATCGTCGGCCACCAGGACGGCCGCGGGCACCATGTGGGCCGCCAGCAGACCCGCGACGTACCGCCGCAGCTCTCCCGGATCGACGGTCGCGCCCGGGGCCGGCACCACGTGGGCGACCGGGCGCGGGCCGTCGGCGTGGTCGGCCGTCGACACGACCGCCCGCTCCACCGCCGGGTGGCTCCGCAGCGCGGCCTCGACCGCGCCGGGCTCCAGGGGCAGGCCGTGCACCAGGACTCGATGGGCGGCGCGTCCGAGGACGACGACCCGCCCGCGGTCGTCCAGGCGGGCGAGATCGCCGGTACGGAACATCCGTGCCCCAGGCGGTCCGTAGGGGTCGGGGAGGAACCGTGCCGCGGTGCGGGCCGGCCGTCCGTGGTACCCCTGTGCCAGACCCGGCCCGCCGATGTACAGCTCGCCGGTCACGCCCGGCGGAAGCCTGCGCAGGTCAGCATCCAGCACCAGGACGCGCACCCCGGCGGCCGGGGCGGCCGGGAGCAGCCCGGACGGGGTCGGCCGGAGCTCGGCTGTGAGGGCGTGGACGGAGGTCTCGGTCTGTCCGTACCCGATGGTCGGCGCGCCTTCGCTGTCCTGCCGGGCGCCCCGGGTCACCGGGCCCTCGTCCGTGAGAGCGAGGGCCCGGGCGCGGCCCGGGCCCTCACCGGATCCGGGGCTGACGAGGGTGAGGTGGTGGGTCGACGGCTGGTCGGCGGAGGCGATGGCCAGGTGGGCGCCGGTGGTCAGCGCCGTGAAGGTTTCCCAGAGAGCGAGGTCGGTTCCCGGGGCGCCGTGCAGTCGGACCGAGCTGCCCGGCGTCACCGCCAAGGTCGTGGCCGTGTGATGAAGCCCGTTCGCGAGGCCGCCATGGGTGAGCAGCACTCCGTGCGGTTCGGCGTCGTCCGCTCCGGTGTACAGCAGGAAGGCGGCCTGGCCGGGCAGGACGCGGGCGGGCCGGGTGGTGCGGGTGAGGGCGACGGTGTCGGTGGCGAGGGCTTCGTCGTCGAGCAGGAGAACAGTTTCGACGTCCAGCGGCTCGCGCAGTGCCGCCTTGTCGGTGATCACCAGAGCCGGGCGGGCGTCGACCAGGACAGCGCGCAGCGTGTCCGTCGTCGCCCGCAGGTCGACGGGCAGGCACACGGCACCCGCCTTGAGGAGCGCCAGGGTGACCAGGACGTGGTCCGGCGACGGGGGCAGGGCCACGGCCACAACCGTCTCCGGGGTGACTCCGTGGGTGGTCAGCCGCTGGGCGAGCCGGGTCGCGCCGGCGTCGAGGTCTCCGTAGGAGAGGGTGCGTTCGCCGTGCGTGACAGCCGGCTCCTGGGGCGTGGCGATCGCGTGCCGCCGGACGAGGTCGTGCAGGCAGGCGGGGCGTCCCGGTGGTGCGGGCTGCTCGGTGAGCAGGAGCCGTTCCCGCGGGAGGAGCATCTCCAGGGCGCCGATGGGCGTGTCCGGCTGTGCCACGGCGCTCTCGAGGAGTTGCCGGTAGTGCGCGACCATGCGCGCGACGCCTGGCTCGTCGAAGAGATCGGTGGCGTATTCCACGGTCACGTCGATGGTGCCGCCGCGCTCGACGGCCGACACGTTGAGGTCGAACTTCGAGCGGCCGAGCTCGATGGGCAGGAGCTGTCCCATCTCCAAGCCGGTGAAACAGGTCCGCTGTTGCCATTCGTCCTCGTCGTGGGACTCGAACACGACCTGGACGAGCGGGTTGTGGCTGAGGCCGCGGTGCGGGGCGAGTTCCTCCACCAGGCGGTCGAAGGACAGCGCCTGGTGGTCGCAGGCGGACAGGAACGTGGCCCGGGTTCGGCGCAGGTGCTCCCGGAAGCTCGGATCTCCCGTGAGGTCGCCGCGTATGACCAGGGTGTTGACGAAGTAGCCGATCATCTGCTCGAACTCGCTGCGGACCCGGCCGTGGACCACCGTCCCCACGCTGATGTCGCGCTGTCCGCTGTAGCGGGACAGGACCAGCTGAAAGCCGGCGAGCAGGACCGTGTAGAGGGAGCTGCGTTCCTCGCGGGCCAGATCGCGCAGTCGCTCGCTGAGTTCGGCGGGGAGGACGGCGGTGTACTCCGCTCCGGCGTGCGACTGTTCGGCCGGGCGCGGCCGTAGCGTCGGCAGGGCCAGCAGGCCCGGTGCGCCGGCGAGCTGTCGGCGCCAGTAGCCGATCAGCTGCTCCAGTCGCGGACCGGTGAGGTGGCGGCGCTGCCAGCGGGCGAACTCCGGGTACTGGGGCGCGGGCGCGGTGTCCGGGAGCGTGTCGCCCGCGACGAGAGCGTTGTAGACGCGGGAGAGGTCGCGCAGGGCCACGTCCACCGAGACGGCGTCGAAGACGATGTGGTGGACGACGATCGTGAAGACGTGTTCCTCGTCCGCCACGCGGATCAGCCGGAAGCGGACCAGAGGACCCTTCTCCAGGTCGAACGGGGTGGCGACCTCCGCCGCGCACAGGTCTGCCGTCCGCTGTTCGCGCGCGGGGCCGCCCAGCTCGCGCAGGTCGTCGACCGGGACGGGTATGCGGAGCCGGGGCTGCACGGCCTGGAGCGGGCGGCCGTCCTCGACGGTGAACGTGGTGCGCAGAGCCGCGTGGCAGGCGACCAGCGCGTCCACCGCCCGGGTCAGCGCGTCGGTGTCCAGACGGCCGCCGAGCCTGAGGCGCCAGCCGATCGTGTAGAGCCGGTCGTCGGGGGTGATCTGGTCGATGAGCCACAGTCCCTGCTGGGTGACCGAGGTCTCGTAGGTCTTCGGGCCGCCGCGCTCGCGCAGCTTCCGTTCCACCAGGGCCCGCTGCTGCGGCGGCAGTTCGTTGAGCCTGGCGAGGAGGTCCGCCACGTCCGTCACAGCGCCAGCGCCCCCCGTCGTTCCACCAGTGCCTTGTGCAAGCGGGCCAGCCCTTCGCCGAAGGCGTCCTCGGCGCCGCCGAAGCCCAGCCGGACGCGGTCGGGATATCCGAAGCCGGAGCCGGGGACCAGCAGCACGTCGTAGCGGCTGCCCAGGACCCGGCAGAGGTCCTCTGTGTCGGTGACGCCCCGGACGGCGGGGAAGGCCGTGACACCGCCCGACGGCGGCGTCCACGACACCAGGTCCGCGTTCTCCTCGGCCCATGCGCCCAACCGGCGCAGGTTGCGTGCCGCCTGGGCACGGCGGTCGGCGAGGATGCGGTCCGCGCCGACCAGAGCGCGTGCGGCGAGGAACTCGGTCACGGGCGACAGACAGATCGTCAGGGCGTCGCGCAGCGGTACCAGACGGGCCAGGATCTCCGGCGCGGCCAGGCACCAGCCGACGCGGGTACCCGGCAGTCCGTAGGCCTTCGACATCGTGCCCAGACCGATACAGCGGTCGTGCAGGGTGGCCGGGTCTGGCAGATGCTCACCGTGGTGGACCAGTTCGGCGAAGGCGCCGTCCCACACCAGGTGCAGGTCGTGGCCGTCCACCAGGGTCAGCAGGTCGTCCAACTGTTCACGGGCCAGGTGGGCGCCGGTGGGGTTGTGCGGGAAGTTGACGACGATCATGCGGGTGCCGGATGTGACCAGGGCGCGCAGGTCGTCGAGGTCGGGCGTGAAGCCGCTCTCGGGACGCAGCCGCCAGCGCTCCAGCCGGCAGCCGATGGCCTCGGCGACGGACGTCAACGAGTGGTAGGCGGGATCCACGACGACGACCTCGTCACCGGCGGACAGCAGGGCGTTCATCACGGCGAAGATCCCCTCGGTGGAGCCGTGGGTGGTCATCACACGGTTCGTGTCACCGGCGGCGAAGCGGTCGGCGACGGCCTGGCGCAGCGCCGTGCCTCCGTAGGAGGGGGTGTCGTCCAGGCTGATGACGTCCAGTTCCTCGACGGTGATCCCGAGAAGGCGCCGCAGTTCGGCCAGGGACCAGCACTGTACACCGCTGCTGCCCAGGTCGATCGAGGTGTCGAAGTAGAAGTCACGCATCCAGTCCTCCAAGGCGGCGCGTGGCAGATGCATGGCGTGCTCCTGATTCGTGAGGGGGACGCGGTCCTTCGGCGGGTCCTCGGGGCGTTCCGGTCGGTACGTGCGGGGCGGCGGCCGGCCGACGCCGGTCACGGCACGGGATGGCCCTCGCGCACGGTGCGGCTTGCGGTGGTGGCGGAGGTGGGGGACAGGCCGTGGAGGACTTCCAGCGCGGCCGTGACGCCGCTGCCGGGTCGCACCGGGTGGCCGAACTCGGCCAGGCCCAGTTCGACGGCGGACAGCGCGGTCAGCACGTCGAACTCGTCCATGAAGCCGCAGTGACCGATCCTCAGGACGCGGCCGTCCAAAGGTGCCTGTGCACCGGCGAGTTGCAGGGCGTAGCGGTCCAGCAGCCGGTCGACCAGCGCGGTCGCGTCCACACCCGCAGGCATTTCGGCGGCGGTGACGGCGCTGTGCCGGTCGTCGTTCGGTGAGAACAGCCGCAGTCCGAGACCGCGCACGCCCGCCCGGGCCATCCGGCCGAGCCGCACATGACGGGCCAGGACCTGGTCCAGTCCCTCGGCGTGGATCTGCCGCAGGGCCACGTCGAGCTGGCTGATCAGGGAGACGGCCGGAGTCCACGGGGTGCGGGGGATCGGTGCCGCGAGTGCGGTCCGGGCCTCGTCCCAGTCGAAGTAGAAGCGCGGGAGGCGGGCGTGCCGGTGCTGTTCCCAGGCGCGTTCGCCGACGCTGGTGAACGCCAGGCCGGGCGGTGTCATCAGTGCCTTCTGACAGCCGCCGACGACGACGTCGACGCCCCAGTCGTCGGTGCGCAGCTCGCAGGCGCCGACCCCGGACGCGGAGTCCACCACGGTGATCAGCGGCGCGCACGCGGCCGCGAATCCGCGGATGTCGTTGACCATGGCGGTCGAGGTCTCGCAGTGGACGGAGATCGCGGCCTTCAGGCCGGGGCCGGCGGCCGCCGCGGCGATCCGGGCCAGGTCCAGCGGCTCGCCCCAGGCGTGCCGCACCTCGGTGACGTCCAGCCCGAACGCGGTGGCCATCTGGACCCAGCGCTCGCCGAAGGCGCCGTTGGCGGCCACCAGGACCCGGTCACCGGGCGCGAACAGGTTCTGCAGGGTGCCTTCGAACGCGCCGGTCATGCTGGAGGCGAACAGCAGCACGTCGGCGCGGGTACGCAAGGTCCGCTGGAGGTTGGCGACGACCCGGGTGAACACCTCGGCGTAGGCATGGGTGCGCTCGTCCTCGACGGGCAGTACCGCGGCCGCGGTGACCTCGGGAGGTGTGGGTGTGGGCCCCGGGACCATCAGCCGGTATTTCCTCATGGGGCGGTCACGCCTTTCGCTGGATGCCTGGGACGGAGGGGCGCGCGGCGGGGATCAGAAGACGACACGTGAGTCGGCACTCACCCGGGCGTCCCGGGACTTGCGCAGGTCGCGCGTGACGTTGACCCGGCGCAGCCAGCGATCGTGTCCGTCGTAGCGGGCCTGGTAGGGGTTCCTGCCGTGGACGGCCTTGTAGTTGTCGATGAAGAGCACATCGCCCGGCCGCAGGGCGATGCCGGTCAGCTTGGCGTCGATCTGCTCGACGAGGGCTTCGAACGCGGCCGCCGCCTCCGGGTCGTCGTCCGTCCGGTCCATGAAGTAGGGATCGAGCCGGCCGTAGGGTGTCCGCGGGTCGCCGAAGAGAACCGGCACCTTCTCGGGAGCGGTGTTGAGCCGGTCGATCCTGCGGACGCTGCGTTCGACGAGGTCGGCCGGTGCCTGGAGACGACTGCGCGCGGTGCGGTTCTCCGGCTGGTGGGAGTTGTCCGGGCGGATGACGTAGCGCGGGCCGGCCAGCGCCCGCCTGGTCTCCTCGTCCAGCTCCAGGTCGTCGAAGAGCGCGTAGGTGGTCTGCACCGCGTCCGGGTTGCGCAGGCACAGGAGACCGACGTACTCGGCGCGGTACGGGTGGAACGCGTCCTCGGTGTGCCAGGTGAGGGGCTCGGCCGTGGACGAGTTGAGCTGGGCGTGCTCATGGCCCTTGATCGGCACCACGTCGTGCAGGAGCCGCCCGTCCTGCTGTGTGGCCCAGGCGATGGGATCGCCCAGCAACGAGGCGCACATCAGCAGGAACATGTCCTCACGTCGGGTGCGACCGTCGTCGTCGGCTTCGCCCCACTGCGCGGGCGTCGCGCCGATCGCGGCGTCGTCCACCTGGAAGCCGCTGATCACGCACCCGCCGGAGGGTTCTTTGACGCGGAAGGCGTTCAGCCGGGCCCGCAGCGTCCGCGGCATCTCCTGAGCGCGCAGGGCGACGGCGTCGAGGAGCTGCTCGTCGGTCGCCGGCTCCTCGGCGAGCAGTTCCTCGAGGAGGGCGTCGATCAGCGCGCGGTCGGCGTCGGTCAGGTCTATCCGGTACATGCTCAGCTCCGTGGGAAGGTCAGGTGCGCGGCGGTGCCGGTGGTCATCCGTGCGCGGCGTCGTCGGCCGCGGGGCCGTCCGACCCCAGCAGCCTGAGCGTTTCCTCGTCGGAGAGGCGGTCGATGTCGGCGAGGAGGTCCTCGAGGCTCAGCTCGTCCGCCGGGTGAGGGGACACCTCCGGTGCCGAGGGCCGCGCGCCGAGCTCGGTCAGCCGGTGTGCCACGTCGAGCACGGTCGGCAGGTCGAAGAAGTCGGCCAACGGCAGGTCGACGTGGTAGCGGTCGGCGATCCTGCCGACGAGCCGCATGGCCAGCATCGAGTAGCCGCCCAGCGCGAAGAAGTCGTCGTCCGGGCCGATGCCGTCGTCCTCGAACGCCTCCCGCCACAGGGGCAGCAGACCGCCGAGGATGCCGAACGCGGGGAGTTCCGCCCGGTCCACGGAGCCGTCACCGGCGCGCGGAAGCTCCGGGACGGGGAGGAGAGCGGTCCCGTCGGGAACGGGACGAGCCTCCTCTTCCAGGTGCCGGCGCAGCTCCGCCTCGTCGAAGGCGTGGCCGTCCTCGACGAGGACGTACACGATCGGCTCGCCGTCGCTGTGCGTGGTGCCGATGGCCTCACGCACCGCGGGATGGCGGTGGAGTCCGGCCACGCAGGTGTCCAACAGATGCTTGGTGCGATCCATTCGGTTGACCCAGACTCTCTGCTCGTCACTCGGTCGCTCGCGTCCGGTACCGCGCTTGGGCAGTCCGCGATGCGACCGCCCACGCAAAACCCTAGGAACACCCGGAGCCGGGGGCAATGAACGGCCGGATCAACTACGGTCAGAGGTTCGCGGAAACGCCTCAACAATCCGCTGAGAGCATCACCTCCGAGCCGCTGTCGACTCCGCTGATCCAAGAAATAGGCTCTTGAGGAGTTCCCCTTTTTTCTTGTCTCCGCTCACCGGATGAAGTGAGAGAAGGAAATCATCGTGATGGAAACACAGGAAAACACGGAGCAGTTCGCGGTGGTCGTCAACGACGAGGAGCAGTACTCGATATGGCCCGCGGGCCGTGCGCTGCCGGAGGGCTGGCGGAGGGAGGGGCGTACGGGTACGCGCGACGAGTGCCTGGCGCACATCGACACGGTGTGGACCGACCTGCGTCCGCGCAGTGTGCGGGAGCGTACCGGGGCGCAGGGTTAGGTGGCCGCGGAACAGCGTGAGGGGTTGCGGCTGTTCGGGCTGCCGCCACAGGCGTGCGAGCGGGTCGCCGCTCTGTGGCCGGGCCCGCTGGCGGGCACGGGACCGGAAAACCCCGTGACGTCCGGTCCCTGCGCCGCCGCACTCGTGTGGCAGGGCGACAACGCCGAGGTGGCGGCGTTCCTGGGAGCGCACCCGGAGTGCCGTTGGCTTCACACCACCGCCGTGGGGGTGCCGCGAGCGGTGCTGCGGCACGCGGACGCCACCGGTCTCACGGTCACCAACGGCGCCGGGACGCGCGGCAGCGCGGTGGCGGAACACGTCCTGGCGCTGCTGCTGGCCCATCTCAAGGGCCTCCCGCAGACGCTGGCGGCGCAGCGGGAGCGGGACTGGAAGGTGCCGGTCGCCGCGGAACTGCGCGGCCGGCGGACCGGAGTCCTGGGTCTCGGGGACATCGGCAGCCGGACGGCCCGCCTCCTCGACGCGTTCGGGGCGCGGGTGAGGGGCTGTCGGCGCGGTGCGGGAGGCGGCCCGGGTGCCGGTTTCCCGGTCCCGGGGATGTCCGCGGTGTACGGGCGCGAGCGGATGGAGGAGTTCCTCACCGGACTCGATGTCCTCGTGGTGGCCGTGCCGCTGACCGAGGAGACCGCCGGGCTCATCGGCAGCGCCGAACTAGCGCTGCTGCGGCCGGGAGCCGTGCTGGTCAACGTCGGCAGGGGCCCGGTGGTGGATGAGGCCGCCTTGCTGTCCGCGCTCCGCACCGGGAGGCTGGCCGGCGCGGCTCTGGACGTGTTCGCCGCCGAGCCGCTGCCCGCGTCGTCTCCGCTGTGGTCGGAGCCCGGAGTGCTGATCACGCCGCACAGCGCGGACGCCACGGCCGAGACGGATCAGCGGTGCTTGGAGCTCCTGCTGGACAACCTGGCCCGGTTCGGCGCGGGGCGGCCGCTGCGCAACGTGGTGGATCCGGCGCGCGGTTACTGATGCGGGTTGGCCGCGCACCGGGAGACGGGGGCGGGGGGGGGGGGGGGGGGGGGGGGGGGGGGGGGCGGGGCTCCCCATCCCCCCCCCCCCCCCCCCCCCCACTCTCCCCCCCCCCCCCCCCCCCCCCCCCCCCCCCCCCCCCCCCCCTCCCCCCGGGTCCCGCCTGGTCATATCGCGTGGGCGTCCACCCGTTCCTGGTCGTATCCGTGCTCCTGCCGCTCGCGGGCCGGGCGCGGCCGTGGTGATCGCACCAGAACGCGTTTGAGCCAGCGGTCCGTGCCGTCGTACCGGGGCGTGAAGGCCAGCCTGCCGTGCACCACGGCGTCGTTGTCGATGATCAGCAGGTCGCCCGGTTCCAGCGGGACGACATGGCCGTTGGCCTCCAGAGCATGACCGAGCCGGTGGAAGGCGGCGTTGAAGGCCGGGTCGTCGGTGAGCCGGTGGGTGTAGGAGGGGTCGTAGCGGATGCCCAGAGCGCCGTGCTCGCGGTGCCAGAGCGTGGCGATCCCGACCGGCGGGCGCAGCTCCGCCTCCCGGTCGCCGTAGCTGTCGTCGGGCAGCACGACGGCCAGGGGCCGTTGCAGCTGTTCGACGTCGGCTGCCGTCAGGGAGGCGGTGGTGGCGCTGGAGAGTCTGCTGCCGACGTCGTCCGGGTTGCGCACGCAGGCCAGGAGCAGGACGTCGGCCCGGTACGGGTGGAAGGCGTCCTCGGTGTGCCAGGCGAGCGGGACCACGCTGCCGGCGCCGACCTGGAGGCGCTCCTGACCGGGAGTGGGCAGGATGTTGTGGACGATTCGCCCGTCCTGCTGGTTGCGCCAGCCGAACACCCGCCCGAGACGGGAGGCGATCAGGGCGAGAGCGATGTCGAGGCCGGCGTTGCGCCGGGGGTCGCTCGCCCGCCAGTGCAGAGGCGTGGGACCCGGGTCACCGCAGTTCAGCAGTCCTTTGACGACACGGTGACCGATGTGCGGATCGGGAGACCGGACGAGTTCGTCGAGGCCCGCCGCCAGGCTCTGCGGGAGCCGCCCCGCGTCGGGAGCGGACAGCACGGTGTCGCCTGTGGCGCCGCCGGCAGCCAGCGTCCGCGCCGCTCGCAGGAGGTCCTTCCCGAGCTCCCGGTCCGCACGATGTATTTCCTGCACCGGCATGCGGTCTACCTTTCAGGGACCTTTCAAGAATGGAGGTCGTTCCGGCAGGAACCGACCGGTCGATGAATCGGTGACGAGGCCGGTTTGACCCTGCTCCAGGGATCAGCTTCAGGTCCCGGTGATACACCGGTCAAGGGATCCGAGACTATTCCGCACTTTGTCATCACCGCCCTCGCGACTTCAATGCGACGGCACCAACAGAATGCTGATGAGGGCTCAGCGGAAGATGCGTACCGGGTTCGATCGTTCCACGGATTACCAGGCCGCCGGCGGCGCCTAGAGTCATTTCACGGAAGCCGATTCCGCCGGAACGGCACCGGGTCGTCCCGCCGGCGGCCCCGCTCTTCGGAGGGTGAAAGGTGGTCTGGAGTTGATCGACAGCACTGTGGCCGACACCACGGCGGAGTCACACTCCGTGGCCAGTCGCTCCGGCCCGCACGCGCCTGAGGCCCGCGAGGCGTTGCTCCACGAACGCATCGCCGCCCACGCGCACCGCCTGCCGGACGCGCCTGCGGTGACCTGTGAAGGACAGACGCTCACTTACGGAGAGCTGGACGCCCGCGCCGAGCGGCTCGCCGCCGGCCTGCGCACCCGGGTGCACGGCGAGGACGCCGTCATCGCCGTGCTGATGGACCGTTCGACGGACCTGATCGTCACCCTGCTCGGCGTGCTGAAGGCGGGCTGTGCGTATCTGGCGCTCAACACCGCCGACCCGGACCGGCGTCTGGCCGAGCTGGTCGCCGACGCCGGGGCACGTCTGGCCGTGGCGGCACCCGAGAACACCGGACGGCTGCCCGACACCGTTCAGACCCTGACACCGGCCACAGGGTCCTCACCCACCGGCCAGCCGGACGTCTCCTCGGCCGCCGCGCGGGGCGACCGCGCAGCCGCGGACGGGGCCCGCACGGCCGACGACCTGGCCTACGTGTGCTACACGTCGGGCTCCACCGGCGCGCCCAAGGGCGTGGGTGTGACCCATCGCGGCGTGCTGCGTCTGGTGGCGTCGCAGGACTGGCTGCGTCTGACACCCGAGGACAGCGTGCTCCAGGTCTCTTCCGTGTCCTTCGACGCGTCGACGCTGGAGATCTTCGGAGCGCTCTGCGCGGGTTGTCGCCTGGTGGTGCACCCCGGCGGAGGACCGGTCGACCTCGATGCTCTGACCGCCACCGTCACCGGCCACGGGGTGACCGTCGTCAACCTGGCCACCGGCCTGCTCCACCAGCTGATCGAGAGCCGGTTGTCCTTCTTCGCCGGTCTCCGGCACGTGGTGACGGGAGGCGACGTCGCCTCGCCCGCTCTCGTGGCCCGGCTCCTGGCCGCCTGGCCGGGTCTGACGTTCACCAACGGCTACGGCCCGACGGAGAACACCACGTTCACGACCTGCTGGACCACCAGTGGGCCGCCGCCGGACGCCGTTCCCATCGGTACGGCCGTCACCGGCACCGGGGTCGCCGTGCTCGACGACGCGATGCGCCCGGTGACGGCGGGCGGCGCCGGCGAGATATACACCTGGGGTGCGGGCCTGGCCCGCGGCTATCTGGGTCGGCCCGCGGCCACCGCGGAGCGCTTCCTGCCCTGCCCGTTCGGGCCGCCGGGGTCGCGGATGTACCGCACCGGCGACCTGGCCCGGCTGCTGCCGGACGGTAACCTGGAGTTCGCCGGACGCATCGACCGGCAGGTCAAGGTGCGCGGTCACCGGGTGGAGCCGGGTGCCGTCGAGGCGGCCCTGGCCCGGCAGGCCGGCGTCGACCGGGCGGTCGTCGTGGTCGAACAGGACGACGCTGGCCGTAGACGGCTGGTCGGCCATGCCGTTCCGAGCGGCACCCCGGACGAGGGGCTGGGCGCACGGCTGCGCGCGTCGCTGGCCGCCGAACTGCCCGGCTACGCCGTCCCGGACACGATTCTGGTGCACACCACGCTGCCGGTCACCGCGCACGGCAAGGTGGACCGTTCCGCCCTCACGAGCGCGGGCCCCCGACCGCGCGCAGTGGCCAACCCCTACGTTCCTCCCGCCACGCCGCTCCAGCGGCGCCTCACCGAACTGTGGAGCGCGCTGCTGGACATCGCGCCCGTCGGGATCGACGACGACTTCTTCGACCTGGGCGGCCACTCGCTGCTGGCCGCCGAGCTGCTGGACCGCATGCACAAGGAGCTGGGCGTCGAGGTACCGGCCACCGCGCTGTATCTGCGCTCCACCGTCGCCGAACTGAGTGAGGCTGTGGACGAGACCCTGGCCGGACGGGAGAGCCGATCGTGACCGTCTCACCGCACCACACGGCGGCCCCGCCCGTCACCTCCGGATGCCCGGCGCACCAGGACGCAGCCGGCCTGGGAGCCCTCGCCGACCTGGCCGATCCCGCGCTCTACCGCGACCGCGACCCCCATGCGACGTGGACCGAGCTGAGGCGCCGGGCACCCGTCGCCCGGCACGAGAAGGACGGCCACCCGTACTGGTCGGTGACGCGGTACGCGGACATCGACCGGGTGCTGCGCGACCACGCCACGTTCACCTCGCAACGCGGCACCCTGCTTTACCTCCTCGGCCGGGGCGACCCAGCGGGCGGCCACCAGATGGCGGCGACGGATCCGCCGCGGCACACGTTGCTGCGCGAACCGCTGCAACGGGCACTGGCCGTCAAGCCCACCATGGAGCGGCGGGAGCAGATCCGCGCGGTGGTGACGGACCTGCTGGCACCGCTGGCCGACGGAGGCCCCTACGACCTCGCGGCCCACGCGAACCGGCTGCCGATGGCCGTGGCCGGCGTGCTGATGGGGCTGCCCGAGGAGGACTGGGGCCGGCTGGTCGACCTCACCACCGCGTCCGTGGCACCTGAGGACCCGCGCTACCGCGACGAGCGCGGCATCGACCGGGTGCTCAACACGGCCCACCGCGGCCTGTTCGCCTACTTCCACGAGATCGTCCACGAGCGGCGCGCGCACCCGGGCGATGACCTGATCAGCCTGCTGCTGAGGATGGAGATCGACGGCCGCCCGCTCACCGCGGGCGAGGTCATCTCCAACTGCTACAGCCTGCTGCTCGGCGCCAACGTGACCACGGCCCAGGTCCCGGTGAGCACCCTCGCGGAACTCATGGGCACGCCGGCCCTCCAGGCCTGGGCCGACCGGCCGGACCTGATCATCAGCGGAGTGGACGAGGCGCTGCGCTGGGCCACGCCCACCACCCACTTCATCCGCTACGCCACCAGGGACGTGCACCTGGGCGGCACCTGTGTGGCGGCGGGCGACGCGGTCGCCGTGTGGCTGCCGTCCGCCAACCGCGACGAGGACGTCTTCCCCGACCCGTTCACCTTCGACATCGCCCGTCGCCCCAACAAGCATCTGGCGTTCGGCATCGGCCCGCACTACTGCGTGGGCCACACCGTTGCCAAGGTGACCCTGCGGCTCTTCTTCTCCGAGCTGTTCAGCCGGTTCACCGACATCGTCCCGGTCGGTCCGGGCAAGCGCCTGTACTCCAACACGATCTACGGCTGGACCGAGATGCCGATCACCGCCCGCACGCGGCCGCGGGCTCGCCAGGCCGCCTATTGACCAGTGGCCGCCCGCCGCCCGCCGCCGGGCGACCGTCAGCCGAACCGAAGGTGAGGTCCACCAGCCGATGCCGACCGCCGGCCGACCCCCACGCTGGTTTCTCAGAGAACCGCTTCCCGACGCCCGAGCCCGGGTGTTCCTGCTGCCCTATTCGGGATGCGGCGCGTCCATGTACCGCCAGTGGCCGTCCGAGTACCAGGGCGTCGGCTTCGTGCCGGTACAGCTGCCGGGCCGCGAGAACCGGCTGCGGGAGCAGCCCTTCGAAACGTACCAGGAGCTGGGCCGCGTCCTTTCCGAGGTCCTCGAACCCCATCTGAACGTCCCCTACGCCCTGTTCGGCCACTGCAGCGCGGCGCTCGCAGCATACGAGACCGCCGTGCAAGCCGTCGGCCGCGGCGCACGGCCGCCGCAACGGCTGTTCGTCTCCTCCGAGGTGGCCCCGCAGGACGGTCCGTACGGCCGTCACCTCCAGATGGACGACGAGGAACTGGCCCAGGAGCTGCGCGGGCTGATCGTGCAGTTGGGCGGCACTCCGCTGCCCACGTTCGTCAGCATGACCCTGGGTGTGCTGCGGCGTGACATCGAGGTCAACCGCCGCTACCACCTAGCCGATCCGCCGAGACTGCCGTGCCCGATCACCGCGATCGGGTGGAGCGGCGACGTCGGGATGGAGCCGGAGCGGATGACCGGCTGGGCGGCATGCGGCGACATGGACCAGGTCGTCTTCGACGGCGGCCACTACGGCTTCATCGAGGGCCCCGAGAGGCTACTGCGGCTCTTGGCCGACGGCGTCACCGCAGACCGGCCGTCCACAGGACCAGCCGGCGGAAGGAGTGAAGAGGCATGTTGATCCTGTCGTTCAAGGAAGGACACGACAGCGCGGTCTCGGCGATCGACGACGGCCGCCTGCTGTTCTCGCTGGAGGCGGAGAAGGACTCCTTCCCGCGCTACGACTCGCTCACCGCGGAGGTGCTGCTGGCCGCCGCGGAGCGGCTGGACCGGCTCCCGGACGTGGTGGCCGTCGGCGGCTGGGTGAAGGGCACGTACTCCGAGGAGCCGCCCTCGCTCACCGGCTACTTCGGCGTCGGCGAAGGGTCGGTGTCCGACCGGGCCGGCCGGTTCTTCGGCAAAGACGTGCGGGTCTTCTCCTCCACCCATGAGCGCTCGCACATCATGACCGCCTACGGGCTCTCGCCGTTCCCTGCGGGGCAGCCCTGCTACTGCCTGGTGTGGGAGGGCAACATCGGCTCCTTCTACCGCATCGACGAAACCGGCAGCGTCACCCACCTGCGGCACGTCATGTCCGACCCGGGCAACAAGTACGCCTACCTGTTCGCCCTGGCCGACCGGAAGTTCACCGCCAACAAGGGCGTCCTCCGGCTCCAGGACGCGGGCAAGCAGATGGCCCTCACGGGCTTCGCCCGGCGCACCGAGACAACCGCGGAGGAGCGGGAACTCATCGACTTCCTGCTCGCGCAGGAGCGGATCATCACGACCCTGGGCAAGGACGAGATGGACTGGACGCCGTTCCGGAACATCGGAGTCGAGTCGCAGGAGTACAAGGACCTGGCGGCGAAGTTCTCCGACGCCATCTTCGACCGCTTCCACGCCTACGCCGCGGAGCACCTGACCGAGGGACTGCCGCTGCTGATCTCCGGCGGCTGCGGGCTGAACTGCGAGTGGAACCGCCGCTGGGCCGAATGCGGCCTCTTCCCGCAGGTCTTCGTGCCACCGTGCCCGAACGACAGCGGCTCCTCACTGGGCACTGCCGTCGACGCCCAACTGCACTACACGGGCATGGCGACCGTGGAGTGGGACGTCTACGCCGGCGACGACTTCGTGGAGGACACCGCCTTCGACCCGGAGCGCTACGAGACCCGGCCACTGGACTACGGGGAGGTGGCGCGGTTCATCGCCGACGGAGGCATCATCGGCTGGGCCCGCGGCCGGTGGGAGATGGGCCCCAGGGCGCTGGGCAACCGGTCGATCCTGGCGGCGCCGTTCAGCGCGGAGACCACCGCCCGGCTGAACAAGATCAAGCAGCGGGAAGGATACCGTCCCATCGCACCGATCTGCCTGGAGGAGGACGCCGGGCAATGGTTCGAGGGCTCCGTCCCGGACCCCTATATGCTCTACTTCAGCACCGTCCGCTCCGAGGCGCTCAAGGCCGTGACACACGTCGACGGCACGGCGCGGGCCCAGACCGTGACCCGTGAGCAGAACCCGGCCGTGGCCTCCTTGCTGGAGGCCTTCCGCGGCGTCACCGGGTTCAGCGTGCTGTGCAACACCTCGCTCAACTTCTCCGGCCGCGGCTTCATCAACCGCACCAGCGACCTCATCCGCTACGGCGAGCAGCACGACCTCGACGGCTACGTGGTCGGGGACACCTTCGTCACCCCGCGCGCCCCGCGGTCCTGAGCCGGGACCGAGCGTTCCCGGACCCCGCGCTCCCGTGGCAGCACTCGTGTACGTGTGAAAGAGGGAACACCCATGCAGCAGAGCAAGGCAAGGCTGAACGGACGACAGGCCGATCCGGAGTTCTTCCGCTTCGAGGAGCGTAGCGAACTCGACTACGCGCTCGTCCTGGACGTCCTGCACGGCCGCCGACTCGGAGTGATCTTCCGGGACGTCATACCTCCGGCCGCGCGCAAGGAACTGACCGAGCGGTTCTGGGCGAGTCCCGCACGTCAGCACCGGGAGGGCGAGCCGTCGCACTACGTCGGCGCCTACCACTGGAACAAGAGCGCCGACACGTACCTCAGGGAAGCCGCCGAGGTGGCCGACCATGTGCAGGAGGTGATCGACGCTCCCGGTTCGCCCTGGCACACCTTCCGGCAGGGTGTGAACGAGGCCCTGGGGCAGAAAGGCGCCTCGCTGAGAGTCGCGGAGATGGACGGCCGCTCCGCGTCCGCGGCCCTCATCCGCGCCTGGGACAAGGAGGGCGACTTCTCCCTCGACCCGCACGAGGACGAGGCACAGTGCAAGGATCCGCGCCAGACGGGATTCGAGATCCAGCGTGTGCTGGAGCACGACATCTGCGCGGTGAACATGTGCATCGAGCACACCGCCGGAGGACGGCTGGTGATCTGGAACATCCGCCCCGACGACGCGACACGGCGCGCCCTGGGCATCGAGCTGACCGGCCTGCCCTACACGGCCGAGGCCCTGGCCGGCTTCGAGGAACTGCGCCTGGACATCCACGAGGGCGATGTCTACGCCTTCAACGGGGCCTTCGTGCACGCAGTGGACGCCAACAGCGGCAACCGCACCACGGTGTCCTTCATCATGGGCTTCACCGACACCCAGACGGTGGTGAGCTGGACCTGAGACCGGCACGGCCGACGGCCCCCAGCGGCCGTACCGGACGCCAGGGCCCGCCTTCCCGAGCGTGTGCCGACTCCGCGCGACGCCGTCGATGCCCCGACCGGGAGGGCGGACCCTGGCCGTGCCCGTGGCGCTGAGACCAAGGGGAGGCAGGAAGAGGTGAACGTGGACGACCAGCTCGAGTCGTACCGGCGTGACCGGCCGGACCGGATTGCCGGTTCCGGCTCCGGTGTCGGAGGAGCGTACGGCAACGGGTGTCCGTACAGCGGCGCGCGGGCCGAGAGCATCGGCGGTGCCGGGCGAGCCGGCGGTGCGGACTCGGGCACCGAGGACTTCGACAGTCATGACCCGGCCTTGGCCGAAGACCCCTTTCCCTCCTACGCGCGCCTGCGATCGCGGTGCCCTGTTTCCTGGAGCCGGGCCTGGGGTGGCTTCTGGGTCGTGACACGGCATGCGGAGGTCTCGGAAGCAGGGCGCGACGGAGTGTTCCGCACCGGGCACGTACTGGCCGACGGGACCCTTCAGGGCGTGACCATTCCGCCTCTGGGACAGACCGGCAGGCTGGTTCCGCTGGAGGAGGACACACCGCGGAACCTCAAGTTCCGCAAGTTGCTGTCGTCGTTCTACTCCGCGGGCAAGGTGCGAGAACGAATGCCGGAACTGCGCCGGGTGGCCCGGGAGAGCGTGGACGCCGTCATCCGCGAGGGCGCCTGCGATCTGGTCACCGCGCTGACGCTGCGGGTGCCAGGCATCGTCACCATGCGCGATCTGGGACTACCGGACGACCGCTGGTTCGAGATCGACTCGCTGGTCCACCAGGCGCTGCTGGCCGCACCGCACGATCTCGCCGGGGCACGCGCCCACGCGCAGCGCATCACGATGGCTCTGGTGGAGGAGCTGGACGTACGCCGAGAACACGGCACCGACCCCGCGGACCGCAGTCTGTTCCCGCTTCTCCTGGCGGGCAGGGTGGACGGCGATCCCGTGTCCGACGAGGACATCCTGTCGATGCTGTACCTCATCCTGCTGGGCATCGACCCGGTGTCCTCCCTGACCGCGACGGCGCTTCTGCACCTGGAGGAGCATCCGCAGCTCAGGGCCCGCCTGATCGCGGACCCGGCCCTCATCCCGCGTGCCGCGGACGAATACCTCCGGTGGATGTCTCCGGTACAGGGCACCGGCCGCACCGTCGCCGAGGAGATCGAGCTCGGGGGCCGTACGCTGCGGGCGGGCGAGAGGGTCTTCGTCAGCTGGGCCTCGGCCAACCGCGACGAGACGGTCTTCGCCGACCCCGACACCGTCGACCTCGGCCGCGACACCTCGGGACACCTCGCCTTCGGCGCCGGCTCGCACTACTGTCTGGGCGCCTCCCTGGTGCGGGCCCTGTTCACCGTGATGCTGGAAGAGGTGCTCAGCCGGATCCCGGACTACCGGGTGAGCGACCGCGATGCCGTCACCTGGTTTCCCGACATCACGTCCTTCTACGGCGTCACCTCCCTCCCGGTCCGTTTCACCCGACGGACCGACTGAAACCAACAGACCGCTGACATGGAATGCGCTCAATTCCAACGCTTCGGCTTCGGGGCGACCGACCCTCTTTCCGACGGCACCGCAGGACATGGACGGACAGGGCGATACGGGACGGACTTCCGGTCTGCGGGTCTCCGGGTCTGCGGAAAGGTGCGACGCATTCCGTTCCCGGGAAACGTCGGCGGCCGTGACGAACGGCACGACAGCCGCCTGGCCGGCGGCCGAAATCCCTGATCCCTCCCTCGACAAGGACGCCCATGACCGAACGCATGAGCCGGCCGGCCGTATCGCGGCGCGTGACGGCGTCGCACGCCCTCGCTTCCTTCGCCGCTGTGATCCACCGGGGCACCGGCCACAACGACGCCACCGCCGACCGTCACGTCTCCGGCGACGGCACCGCGGGCGACGGCGTCGGCGACCGCACGCCGCAACCACCGCGCCGCATGCACCGACTGGTTGCCGAGCGGGCCGCCGCGCCCGTCGCGCCGCCCGGAGTGTCCTCGGCGGGTCTCCTGCCCCCGGCCACGGGGCACCCGCGGTGAGCGGCACGGCTTCCACCGCCGCCCGTCAGGACCGCTGGGTGCGGCGGCTGAGTTCCGGCGACGATCCGCGCTGTCGGCTGTTCTGCCTGCACGCCGCGGGCAGCGGACCGGGCATGTTCCGAGACCTGCCGGTTCATCTGCCCGACTGCGTCTCCGTCGAAGCGGTGCTGCTGCCCGGCCGCGAGAACCGGATCGCAGAACGCCCCTACGACCGGATGGGACCCTTGGTGGAGGCGCTGGCCGAGGCGCTCTGCCGGCGGCTCGACCTGCCCTATGCGTTCTTCGGCTACAGCATGGGCGCACAGGTGTCGTTCAACCTCACGCACGCCCTGCGCGACCGCGGACTGCCGCTTCCCGTGGGCCTGTTCGTGGCCGCGAGCCCGGGACCCTATCTGCAACGCGAGGTGCCCGCCTGGAACGAGTCCGATGACCGGCTGGTCGAGTACCTCCGCGAACTCGGCGGCACGGCACCGCACGTCCTGGACGACCCCGACCTGCTGGACCTCCTGCTGCCCACCCTCCGAGCCGATCTAACCGTGATCGCGACCTGGCCCCACCGCACGCGGCCCACACTGCCGGTAGCCGTCCGGGCGTTCTCCGGAGCCGAGGACGGGCCCGCTTCTCCCGAACGGATGGGGGCGTGGCGGATGGAGACGCACAGCGTCTTCCGGCAGAGCGTCCTGCCCGGCGGCCACTTCTTCATCAACGACGCGCTGCCGACCGTCGCCGACGTCATCGCCACGGACCTGACGTCGATGCTCGGCCTTCCTGCCGCGAGCACCACCCGGACGGGCACGGGCAGACCACCCCACCCCTAGAACCCGCCGCTCGTCCTCCTCGTACACCGACGTCTGGAGCCACCGTGACGGGCACAGCGGCCCGAACGCGAACGCGAACACGAACGCCGGTACGCCACCGAGCCCTTGGCACGGTGAGCACACCCGGCCGTACGGCCGGGCCAGCCGCGCATGACCAGGAATGACCGGTCCCGGAAGGAGCGACCCCCGTGAAGGCACCGGACGTACTGCACATCGAGATCCACACGCGCGACAAGAAGCCGGTCATGCGCCGTCTCGTCTCCGACCTGGGTTTCGTGCGAGTGGCGGACTCCGTCGAGGTCGACCGCAGCTCGGTGCTGCTCAGGCGCGGCAACGCCCAGGTCGTGATCACTTCAGCTGTTTCTGGCGAGGAACCCCGCGCCTTCAGAACTTTGTTGGCGGATTCGGTGCGGAGGTTGCCCGTCGTCATGACGGTGCTGTAGGGGGTGTCCACCAGCTTGCGGAAGGTGGCTACCTGTAGTGAGGCGGTGAAGGCCACCAGCACGGCGGCGGCGGTGTCGGCGGTCCTGACGGCAGCAGGCCCACGCAGAAGAGGACCAGGATCTCCAGGACGAGGGCTGCTCGGGCGGGCCACCGCACCCTGGCGGCCACCCGGGGCCGCTTGAGGGACTCCGCGATGAGCACGCATAGCCGTCACGGCACAGAGCCGATGACGGGGCTTGCGGCTGCGAACCGAGCGTCCTTTGCCGAGGCGGCTCAGCTCAGGTCGCGGATCTTCCCGAGACGGTTGCGGCCGGCCTCCTGAGCGGAAAGGCCGGTCGCAACCGAGCCGGGCCGACGGCCGGCAGAGAGGTACGAGCCGGTCCGCGCCGGTCCGGATCCCGCTTTTACTACGCCGCGCCCAGGGCCTGCGCCGCCCACTCCAACCCGAGGCCGGCCAGCCGCTGGAGCTGCTCCGCGTTCAGCTTCGCCCTCCTGGTGTTGGTATTCGACAGAAGGACGCCGAGGCGGACCTCTCTGCCGTCCGGCAGGACTTCGACGTGGAAGGCGGCCTCTCCGCGCTCTGCTGCACCCGCCTCGGACGACTTTGCGGGCCACCTGTTCGGGGGTCACTGTCGGGCGCGGGGCGGTGTATCGGGTTTGTCTGGGGTGGTTACCGGCCGGCGTTGTGAAGCGCCGGTCTGACCCCTGTGCGAGGAGAAGACCATGTCCCAGAGCATCAAGCAGTACAAGGACGCGCACACCGTCATCTACGGCAGCAGCAGCCTGGATCGTCTGGTCACCGAGGAGCAGGCTGGTCACGCGGCTGCCTGGGAGGCCACTCGGAAGCTGAAGGAGTCCGGGCAGTCTACCGACGCTCAGAGCCTGCCCCACGCTCTGGAGGCGCTGGCCCGTCAGCAGGCTGACCGGCTCTTGGTCGATCTCGGCCTGGACCACCTGGACGAGGAAGAGGTCAGGCGTCACGCGGCGGCCGCAGCGGCGCGTATCGCGCCGGAGTTCGCCACCGCCTGACGGCAGCGTCCTGTACGCGGTCGGGTGCTCGACGTTCACGCGCACCAAGCACCCGGCGCCTTCCCCCCTTCGGCTCCGTCGCTGCCGAAGGGGGCATCGCCGTCGACGCGGACGGGTCATAGCCGTCGACATGGACGCGCCCGGCGGATCTCTCTGGGCTACCGCCGCCGGCCGGAGGATCGATCGGACGACGTGCCGGCAGTGCTGACCGCACCCGCTGGCATTACTGTGAGTGCTTGTATTGCGCCGATTGAGTGACGAAAGGTAGGGGGCAGGGTAATCGGGGTTGGGGGGAGAAGATGCCGCTCGACCTGCGGTTTTGCTCGGATTCGTGGAACGTTGAACGGTTCGTGTGTCCGTTTCGGCATGCCGTTCGGGTGTGCTCGGGCCAGTCTGATTCCGCGGGCCGCTCTGGCTCGCTCGCAAGGGGGGCTCCGACCAAAAACGGGAGACGCATCATGAGCTTCACCCGAACCCGCCGTGCCCGTGCGCTTGCCGCTGGTGCTGTGTCTGCCGCCGTGTTGTCGGCCGGCACGGCACCGGCCGTCGCTGCGACAGGGACAGCGATGCCCGCACTTTCCGTGACGGGAACGCCGACATCCACGCCCTCCGCGACGCGTACCGGCGCTGCGACCAGGACGCCGACGCCCAAGCCCTCCATGACGCGTACCGGTATGCCGAGCGTGAAGCCGTCGCGGATGCCAGGGGCCATGGGATCGATCAGCGTCTCGGCCGACCGCAAGGCCGTCAAGGCGGGCGACACTGTGGTGTTCACCGGCCGGGTCAAGGGCATCAAGGCCGGCTCCACGCTGGTGCTGCAGCATCTGCACCACGGCAGGTGGACCACGCTGCGGACGACCGCGATGGTGAACAAGAACGGCACCTACACGATCAAGCGGGCGTTCACCCGCAAGGGCGCCGAGCAGGTGCGGGTGGCGGTCAGGTCCGGCACGTTCCACTCCTCGCCGGTCACCGTTCAGGTCGGCTGACGGTGCGTTGAGGCGGGCCCCGGGCCACCTGTGGATGGGTTCTGCCGGGCAGCGGGGCCGGGAAGGTGCGATCCTGCCCGGTCCCTCTGCCCTGCGTCACCCGAAGTCCAGGTCCGGTCCTTGAGGTGTTGCAGGAGCGGGCTCCTCGTCGGCACCCCACCCCGCTGGGATGAACTCCCGCTCGCGGCCCGGGCCGGCTGATGCTGCTTGGGGCTACTGCGGAGGTCTGCCATGCCTCGAACTATCTGGTCAGGCGCCATCTCGTTCGGGCTGGTGACGGTGCCTTGCGACGTGGTGAGTGCGACCGAAGATCACAGCATCCGTTTCCATCAGTACCACCTCGAGGACATGGGCCGGGTGCGCTGCCGCAAGGTGTGTGAGCTGGAGGACCGTGAGGTCGACCAGTCCGAGATTGGCAAGGGCTACGAGCTGTCGAAGACCCAGGTCATCCCGATCACGGACGAGGAGCTGAGCAACCTTCCGCTGCCGACGGCGAGGGCGATCGAGATCGACGCGTTCGTGCCCCTCGAATCCATCGATCCGATCCGGATCGCGGAGGGCTACTACCTCCAGCCGTCCAGCCCCGTCGCGGCCAAGCCGTACAAGCTCCTCGTTCAGGCCTTCGGCCGCTCCGCCAAGGTGGCCGTCGCCAAGTACGCCTGGAGCGGCCGCGAGAGATTCGGCCTGCTCCGCGTCCGCGACGATGTCCTCGTCCTCCACGCCATGCGCTGGCCAGACGAGATCCGCGACCCCGCCGAGCTGCTCCCGCCGCCGATCGAGGTGACCGAGGACGAGATCACTGGGGCGCTCGCCCTCATGGACACCATGACCACCGAAAGACTGGAAGGCCCCGAGTTCCAGGACGGCTACACCGAAGCAATGACTCAGCTGATCGAGGCGAAGCGCCAGAAGAAGCCGCTCCCCGAAGCCCCCGAGCCTGAGCAGCCGACCCAGGTGCTCGACCTCATGGCCGCACTGCAAGAGTCCGTATCGAAGGTCAAGGCCGCCCCCGCGGCGAGGACACCGGGCCCGCCGAGGTACACGGGCTGAAGAAGAAGACGGTCGGGAAGAAGCAGCTGGCCAAGAAGACCGCGGGGCGCCGGCCGCGCAGCGCCTGATCGCGGCATACCGCCATTTCATGGTCATCACCCGTTTGCGAGGGGCGGTGCTGGGCACACGGGATTCGTCGCCAAACGCGGACAAATCGTTAACCACGGCAGGAGGCGTGTCTGTCATGTCGGCTGGTGAGAAGGCCAAGGCCAAGGCTGAGCAGGCCAAGGGAAAACTCAAGAGGGCCACGGGACGGGCCGCCGTCGATGAACCGATGGTCGCCGAAGGCCAGGCGGAAAAGTCCAAGGGCGATGCACGCCAGGCCAAGGAGAAGATCAAGGACATGTTCAAGCGCTGACCTCTGGCGCGGCTCACGCGGGGTTGCGTAAACAGCTCCGGAACTGGTCCCCTGCGCATCCGGCGGGGGACCAGTCGTGTGAGCGATCCATCAAGCTATGGTCGGATGGCAGTGCGGGCAGGCCGAGACGCCTGTGGCGAGCGCCTGGCGTGCATCGGCCTCGCCGACGCCGCGGGACCGCTTGCCCGCGTTCCAGCAACCGGCGCGGTGGACGTATACGGCGTGGTCGCGGTTGAGCCCAAGCTCGAGGAGCCAGTCGGGCGCCGGAGGACGACTCTCCTCGCCCTGCCGCTTCTCGGCCTCGCGGCATTCCTCGTCGGCGATCCACCGGTCGATGGTGGCGAGCTGGCGCGCGGTGTGCTCCTGGAAGACGCGGCGGGCGAAGCGGAGGGCGTCTAGGCGGGAGATCTCCTCGCCCACGGGTGCTCCTGATTGCCGTGTCTTCACTTGCCGAGAAATTCGAACATGCGCTCTAATCCTGATTATGCACCGCGTAGACCACCTCACCGACATCCAGGAACGCATCCTCCGCTGCATCCGGGAGGCCATCCGCGACCGCGGAGAGGCACCGACCGTGACCGAGATCGGCGCCGCGGTCGGCATGCGCAGCCGATCATCCGTCCACTACCAGCTGGTCGAGCTCGAATCGAAGCAGGCGATCGTCCGCGAGCCCGGCCAGACGCGTGGAATCCGCCCCGCATGACAAACGCTGGCCGCTACCACCTGCGGCTCGCTTCCGACGGCCGGCCGGTACAGCACGGCTGGTGGCAGGTCGAGGAGACCGCGCACCGCAAATTCGTCAGCTGGGTCGGCGAGTACGGCAGCCTGCCCGACGCCCGAATCACCCTCACTAACGAGCACACCGGCGAGACGCTGACGGAGTGGCCCGGGTTGGACTGACCCCGCTAAGCGACGGTACCAGGGGATCCCTGGTCCGAGAGGTGCAGAACGCTCCGACTGAGGGGATGACTCTGCTCGTGGCCACGAGGGATCAGCCCGACGCGGCGCTGGAGGTCTTCCTGCGTGAACCGAGCTGAGTCCGGACACCGTGACACATATTTGCGGGCACTGATTCTGGCCAGAGGGACGAGCCCCGCTTCAAAGAGGCGGGGCTCGTTCGTGTAATGAGCCGGTGAAGAGGGGGTGCGCTGTGTTCTGTGCGCCGGGCTGAGGGGCCGGGGGTTGGTGAGGATGGCTCGGACAGTGTTCAGCACCGAGCGCTGGCCAATGCGGTGCGGGTTCGGGTGGGGTCGGCGGCGGATGGGCGGGGGATGCCACTTCGGCCGGGGCCTGACGGTGCACCTCCTCCACCGCGACCTCGACAAGGGCGTCGTCGACCGCTGAACCCTCACCTGCGAGGGCGAGAGCGTGGTCCACAGCCGCTACTGTGGCGACTCGTCTGATCTCCGCCAGATTTGGAGCAGCTCCGGATGAACATCGCCCCCTTCCGTCTCGTCGTCACGGGCGGCGGGACCGGTGGACACACGTACCCCGCGCTGACCGCCGTGCGTACCCTGCAGGCTCGGCTCGCTGCTGAGGACCGGGCGCTCAAGACTCTGTGGATCGGAACGGCCACCGGCCTGGAAGCGCGAGTGGCGCCGGACGAGGGCATCCCCCTCACCACCGTGGTGACCGGCAAGATCCGCCGCTCCAAGAACCCGCTGAAGCTGGCGTCCCCAGCGAACGTACGCGACATGGCGCGGGTGCCACTCGGGGTGATCCAGGCCCGCCGGGCCATCGACCAGTTCCAGCCGCATGCGGTGCTCGCGACGGGCGGCTACGTGGCGGTCCCGGCCGGGCTGGCGGCGCGGATGTGCCACCGCCCGCTGGTTTTGCACGAGCAGACGGTGCGGCTGGGGCTGGCGAACCGGAAGCTAGCAGCGTCGGCTGCGCGGATCTGCGTGTCGTCGGAGTCGACGCTGGCGCTGCTGTCGGAGTCGGCGCGGCAGATCGCCGTGGTGACGGGCAACCCGGTACGGCCGGAAATCCTGTCCGGACACGCGGACAGGGCCGTGCAGGCGCTGCAGCTGTGGGGTTTCGACCGGCAGCTGCCGACCGTGTACGTCACCGGTGGCGCGCAGGGCTCGCAGCAGATCAACGAACTGGTCGGCGAGGTGCTGCCGTGGTTGCTGCAGCAGGCGAACGTGGTGCACCAGTGCGGCCCCGCCAACGTCGAGAGCCTGCAGACGCGGGCGGCTGGGCTGCCCTCCGGGCTCGCGGGCCGATACTACCTGGCCGGGTTCGTCGGTCCGGAGCTACCGGACGTGCTGGCCCTCGTCGATGTGGTGATCTCCCGCAGCGGTGCGGGGACGCTGGCGGAGCTGACCGCGCTGGGCAAGCCCGCGGTGTTTGTACCCCTGGCGTCGTCGGCGGGCAACGAGCAGGCACACAATGCGCGGCACCTGCAGGAGGCCGGGGCAGCGGTCGCGCTCGAAGGTGACGTGACGGCGGACCAGGTGTGCAACGCGTTGGGCCCGCTCCTTGCCGATGCTCACCTTCGGTGGGGCATGGCGGAGCGGGCCCGCGCGTACGGCCGTCCGGACGCGGCCGACAGGCTCGTGGACGAGATCCTGTCCGCCGCGTCCGGGCAGCCGGTCACTGCTGGTCGACGTGGAGAGCCGTCCCCGCCTCGATGAGGACGGCGCAGGCATTGAACGCCTCCTGGTCCTTGCCCATCGGGTCGGGCACGTCGCGGTCGCCGAGGTAGAGCCCGAGCTTGCGCTCGTTGGCCTTTCCACAGATCGCGCGGAGCGTCTCGAGGACGGCGGTGTCCATCGCGAGGACGCTGTCGGCCCAGCTGAGCATGTCGCGGGTGATCTGCTGGCCGCGGTGGGCGGTGAGGCCGAGGCCGAGGCGCCGAGCAGCGGTGATCATCGACTCGTTGGCGGGCTCACCCGCCCATTTCCCGATCAGCCCGGCCGAACGGACTTCCAGCTCGGCGGGGCCCCGCCGGGCGAGGGCGAGCGCGGCGAACGGCGATCGGCAGTGGTTGCCGAGGCAGACGGTCAGGACCTTGCGCACGATGCGGCTCCCACGGTCTTCAGGGCCTGGCCGAGGACGGTGACGACCTGGTCGATGTCGGTCTCGGTGAGGTGCTGGTGGAACGGCAGCGTCAGGATCTCCTGGCCGACCTGCTCGGTGCTGGGCAAGTCGCGCCGCCACTCGGCGAACGCCGGCTGCAGGTGGTTGGGCGGGTAGTGGACACCGACGCCGATGCCGCGGGCCTTCATCCGCGCGTGCACCTCGTCCCGGTGCGGGATGAGGACCTGGCACAGGTGAGGCACGGACCGGTCGGGGTCGACGTCGACCAGCCTCACGCGGTCCAGGCCGGCGAGGGCTCGCCGGTACGCGCGCCACAGGCTTCGGCGGGTGGTCTCCGTCTTCTCGAAGTGCGGGAGCTGGGCGAGGCCGATGGCCGCGTTGATGCCGGACATCTGGTACCGCAACCCGAACCCCTCCACGGCGTAGCGGGTTGTCCTGGCGCGTTCGGCCTGGGACTGGACGACACCGAGCATCCGGATCCGGCGGAGCGCGGCGGCCTCGACATGGCCGCGCGGGATCACGACGCCGCCCTGCCCACACGTGAGGTTCTTGATCGGGCCGAAGCTGAAGCACGTCAGGTCCCCGGTCGCCCCGACGCGGCGGGCGCCGTTGAGGGAGCCGAAGGCGTGCGCGGCGTCCTCCACGATGGCGATGTCCCGCGCGGTCAGCTCCTTGCGGACGCGGGAGAAGTCGATGGCCCGGCCGCCGAACAGGACCGGCATGACCGCGCGCGTGCGGTCGGTGACGGCGTTCATGACGAGCCGGTCAGTCACGCACAGCGTGGCCGGGTCGACGTCCACGAAGACTGGGGTGGCGCCGACGGCGAGGATCGCCTGGACGGTCGCGCTGAACGTCATGGACGGCACGACTACCTCGTGGCCGAGGCCGACCTCGGCGGCGAGCAGCGCCGTGTGCAGGGCCGCGGTGCCGGACATGACGGCGACGGCGTCACGGACGCCGAGGAAGGTAGCGATGCGGCGCTCGAACTCCTCGGTGACGTCGGTGTGCCCGTACTGCCCGCTCTCCAGCACCTCGGCGACCGCTGCGGCCTCCTCGCCGAACAGGAACGGGCTGGCGTTGCGCCCGGCGTTGGGCCTGACGGTGGTGGTCATACGGCAGCTCCCTTTGGGGCAGCGGAGACCTGCAGCTCGGTGATATCGCCTACGCGCAGCGTCTCCAGGTAGTTCGTGAGGAACACGCCGGTGCGGTAGGTGAGCCGGCCGTGATCGACCGGCTCGTCGAACAGGCCGTTGACCATCTGGCCGACGAGGTCCGCGCCTGCGGCTTCGGTCAGCGCGAACCCTCCGGCCACGCGGACGTTCAGCTCGGTGATCGTGACTCGGCCGTCGTCGGTGGTGAACCCTTGGACGCAGCACAGGCCGGCCGCGCGGACGGCGCGCAGTGTGTCCACGACCAGGCCGTGCACGGCCTGGTCGTCGAACGTCGTGCTGACGGCGACGCACCCGGCCTTCACCAGGTCGCGGCGGCGCAGGATCACGGAGGCCTGGCCGTCGCGGTCCACGAGGCAGTCGGCGGTGAACTCGGTGCCGTAGACGCGTTCCTGCACGATCGGAGATGGGACCAGCTCGCACAGGACGCGGGCGTGCCGCAACGAGGTCACCATGTGCACGCCTTGGGCGCCGTGCCCGCTGCGCGGCTTGACGACCAGCTCGACGCCGACGGGCACCAGGTCGAGGTCTTCGGGCTCCCACGTGCGAGGGGTCGGGATGCCATGCTCGGTCAGGACATCGTGGAAGCGGGCCTTGTCGATGCAGTCGTGCACCGATTCGGGGTCCGGCAGCCACAGGCGTACGCCGTTGGCTTCCAGGCGGGGCCGCAGGTCGAGCAGCGGTGGCAGGTCGTTCTCGATGCCGGCCACGATCGCGTCGACGGCCAGCGCCCGGCACAGCTCGGCGATGGCAGACGGGTAGTCGGGGTCGTTGGCTAACGGGACGACGTACGGCGAGACGTCCTCCAGGAAGAAGCCGGGGGCGAGCGGGTTGGCGTCGACGGCGACGACCCGGTGGCCAAGCCGCAGCAAGCTGCGGGCGAGGCCAAGGCCGGGTGCGGCGCCGACGCCGGTGACGAGGATCCGGCGCGGGGTCGTTGGTTCAGGCATGCTGTCGCTCCTCCTGGGAGACGGCCGCGATCCGCGGGGAGGACAGGGCCGGCAGGGGGCTGCGGGACAGCGGCGCCCACCGGTCTGGGTTGCGGCGGTACCAGTCGGCGGTCTCCTCCAGCCCGGCCTGGAAGTCGCGGACGGGCCGGTAGCCGAGGGCGGCAAGCTTCGACCAGTTTATGGCGTAGCGCAGGTCGTTGGACAGCCGGTCGGGGATGTACTCGACGCGGTCCCAGTCAGCGCCGCAGATCCGCAGCAGCTCCCCGGTCAGCTCCTTGGTGGACAGGTCGGTGCCACCGCCGATGTTGTAAACCTGACCGGGCAGGCCCAGGCGCAAGACCAACTCGATGCCAGAGCAGTTGTCCTCGACGTGCAGCCAGTTGCGGACATGCTGACCACGGTCGTGGAGGGTGACCTGCTCGCCGCGCAGCAGGCGGGTCACGAACAGCGGGATGATCTTCTCGGGATGCTGGTTCGGCCCATAGTTGTTCGAGGAGCGGGTGACGCAGACAGGCGCACCGTAGGTCTGCCAATAGCTCAGGACGATCAGGTCACTGGCGGCCTTCGACGCGGCATAGGGGACGGACGGGCGCAGCGGGGAGTCCTCGGTGGCCGCGCTTTCCCGCAGCGGCCCGTACACCTCGTCCGTGGACACGTGCACGAACCGCTCGGCTCCGTGTCGCATGGCCGCGTCCACGAGGATCTGGGTGCCGTGAATGTTCGTGGCCAGGAAAGTTCCGGCGGTGGCGAACGAGCGGTCGACGTGGGACTCGGCGGCGAAGTGGACGACCGCGGTGTGCTCGCGGACCAGGGCGTCGACCAGCTCGGCATCGCAGATGTCGCCACGCACGAACTGTAGCTTGGGAGAAAGGAACGCCGACCCGAGATTCGCGACGTGGCCGGCATAGGTCAGCGCATCGAGCACGGTGACCTGCTCGACGTCGTCGGCAGCCAGAATGCGCCTGACGAAGTGGGAGCCGATGAACCCGGCTCCGCCGGTGACCAGCAGCTTCATAGATGCCTCCGGTAAGGATGACCGGCCGGCGGCAGGGGCGTGCCGCGGTTGGGAGTCCGGTCGTGGAGACGCCCGGCAGTTGCCGGGTGCGGTCCTCACCATGGAGGCCCGCGCCGGCGGTGCGAAGCTGCCGAGTAGGCATCGGCACCTGGTGTGCGGATCCGGCACACAGTGTGCATCCGCGCGCCCTCCCAACACCCCTCGGGCGACACTAAGTTCTGCACCACCCCATCCAGGGTCCGAGGAGGTACCCATGGGCGCGGACGCCGAAATCGGTGCCCTCTTACGCGGAGCGCGCTGCGCCCTCCGGCTCACGCAGACCGAGGTCGGCAAGGCCTGCGGCTACTCGGCGTCGGCCGTATCCCGCATCGAGAACGGGCAGATGGGCATCGACTACCCGACCTTGTTGAGGTTCGCCGCTGTCCTGCGGATCGCACCCGAGCAGCTGCGTGCGTCTGCCACACCCCGCATGACCAAAATCGCTACGGTGTCCGGAGGTTGTCCGTCGGTTGAGGAGGACGAGGTGCGTCGTAGGAACCTGCTGACGGGAGTGGTGGCAGCGGGGGCGACGGCCGTCGTCGGCGCTGAGCCGGCTGCCGCCGCTCCGGTCGATCTGGATGTGGCGTTGTTCCGGTTGCCGCAGGCGGAGCCAATGCCGCTACCCCGGCTCGTGGGGCAGATCGCTGCCGCCCGGCAGGACTACTGCGCCACCCAGTACACACGTCTCGGGCAGGTGCTGCCCAGCCTGATTGCATCGGCGACCGCAACGAGGGACGCCTCGTCGGGTCGGGCCCGTGAGCAGGCGGACATGGCTCTGGCCCGCTCGTACGTGCTGGCGGCCGAACTCGCCACCAAGCAGCACTCGGACGCGGCGTGGGTGGCGGCCGACCGGGCGCTGGCGGCTGCGCGCTGCAGCGGTATCCCTGTGGCCGTCGGGGAGGCGTCCCGGCAGCTGGCGATCGCCATGCGCCGCTCGGGCCGGTCCACGGCCGCAGTGCACCTGTTGACCAAGGAGGCCTCCGACCTAGACGCTTCCCGTGACCGCACCGGTGCCGTGCGTACGACGCTGCTGCTGACCGGCGCGTACTCGGCGGCGACCAGCCGGGACCGCACAACGGCCCTGTCACTGCTGGAGGAAGCCGAGCAGGAGACGAGCAGGCATCCGGCGGTGCCGGGCCTGTTCACGGTGGAGGCCACCCGTACCCAGGTCGACGCCTACCGAATCAGCGTGCTGAACGCACTGGGCACTCCGGACGAGGCGGTCGAGGTCGCGGCCCGGCTGAATGTGGACCGGATGCCGACGGCGGAGCGTCGGGCGCGGGCGTGGACTGACGTCGCCCGGATGTGGAACGCACTCGGGGCCGGCAAGCAGACGTTCACTGCGCTGCGCAAGGTCGAGCAGGAGGCGCCGCAGGAGGTGCGGCGGCCCGCTCTGCGGGCGCTGACCGCCGGTCTGCTGTACGGACCGACCCGCATCGAAGGTCTGCGCGAGTTCGCGGACCGCACCGGCGCCTTGGTTGCGTGACGGATGTACCCATCTGGGCTGGTCAGAACAAGGCGCTGAGGATCTCGCCCAGCGAGTCGAAACTCTCCTGGACACCTTCCGCGTTGCACAGCCGGTGCCGCTCCAGCCGGATCGCGCCCAAGTGCCGAGCCTCGTACACGAGCGCGGCTCGGCCGAAGCCGTGGGAAGTCGACAACGAGCTCTGGACGGTGATTGAGCCGCTGCTGGGCGTGGACCGTTTCGTCGCGAATCTATGCTGCTGCTGTCCCGCCGATGAGGGCCTTCGGGACTCGCCGGGGATCCGGATGGGCCCCGGCACCCTCTGATGCGGCTTCGCGGTCAGCGCACCCTGACGGTCTCGGTCGGCGTGACCATTTGCAGGTGGAGCTTGTTCGAGCCGAAGTCGGCCTCGTAGAGCGCGCCGCGGAACTGCAGTGTGCCTCGGTGCTTCGCCCGTACCCAGGTATCGACTGCGCCGCCAAGGCCGATGCCTCCGTGAGCGCACTTCACCGTATGCCAGGACCCTTTGTCCTGCCGCTGTTGCACGCAGAACTTCTGAAGGACATCGCTGTCGTTCTCGGCGTACCCCTTCACGTGGACGCGCGCGCCGACCTTCACGGTGTGCGGGCTCACCTTGAAGTCGTAACTGATCTTCGCGGAAGCTGTCACCGCACTCAGCCCGAGTGCCGATATGCCGATTGCCGTAACGACGGCGGCACGCGCGGCGCGCCGGTTGAGAAAGCCCATTATCTGTCTCCCCCTGCGGATGGTGTCGTGCTCGGCAACCGTGAGATGACGGAGGACGTGAACTTGTTCCTCGGCCCGCATCCGTCGTATCAGGTCACCGGTCGCAACCTGTCAGAGGGAGAAGGCGGGAGCGCCGTTGCCCCGCGATTCGTCATTTCTGGTGGTTCTCGCCGAGCCTGCGCACTCGCCGAGACGGGACATCACCTGTGCTGCCCCAATGGGGCACGCCGGTCGCGTGCCCCATTGCGACTGAGCCGTGCTCGGTCGCAACTGTGGGGCAAAGCCCCGCCCGGCTCTTTCACGACCAGGCCGCGGCAGAGCTGCGTGGTGCAGAGGCCCGTGCAGGCACCACCCACTCACCTCCAGATGGTGCCTGCCGCACCGGGCCTCGGGGTTCAGACCTTGATGACCTGGACCGCGTGTCCTTCGAATTCTTCGTCGAAGTTGAACTCGACGGCGTCTCCCTGGTGCAGCTCCTCAGGCTGCGTGCCCAAGAGGTCTGCCACGGTGAAGTCCAGCATGGGCCGACCGTTGCCCGTCTTGATCTTTCCCTCGGCCGGCTCCGGGCGCAGGGCAAGCCACGCCCTCATCGGACCGAACCAGGACGGGGCGTCGTACGTCACTCAACCGCCGGCCAAACCTCCGGCCCGCCACTCCGCCACTCGATCAGCGGCGAGTTCACCAAGTCCACCACGTCCAACCCCTCCAGGCCGGCACGCTCCAGGAACACCGACAGGTCGTGCAGGCTGTACGCGGTGCCCAGTGTCTCACTGTCGACCCGGACGCGACGGCCGCCGCCCTCACCGGGTGGATCCACGATCACGCGACGCTCAGCCATGGCCTCAGCCTTCCCCAGCGGCAGGTGAGGCGCATTCGGGAGACGGCTGTCAGTGGCGGCCGGCCGCCACTCTCAAGGCGGGCAGAGAGTCCGTCTCAGCCTCTCGGTACGTTACGGCTGTGCGTGAGAGATCCTCTGCCGGTAGGCCTTTTGCCTGCACTTCGGCGAGCAGAACCGGGAGTCTGCACGGCCTGTGGTGATCTGCTCGCCGCACGACTCGCACGGCTGTCCGCTCCCCTTGTTGCCGTTACGGCTACGCGTGAGGTCTGTTCGGCAGGTGGTCGAGCAGGTGACCCGCTTCAGCAAGGGGTCGAAATTACGGATGACGGGCTGCCCGCAGGACGTGCACGGCGTGGGCGCCATCTGTTCCCCTCGGCCGACGAGGGTCGTCCAGGAAACGGACAGTGCCTTGTGGTCGTGGTTCCAGGCGCCGCGCTGGTCGGTGTGGCAGGTCTGGCAGATAAGTAAGGTGCCGCGGTGCCACCGGCGGTGCATCCAGCGCGATCCCTGGACGAGGTAGCCGGGCTGGCCGTCGAAGGGTTGCGAGCAGACGGGACAGTTTGGTCCGGCACCAGGCCGCTGCCTGCGGTTGCCGCCGCGCCGCTCGTGCAGTGCGGATTCACAGCGCGCGGTCCATGGCCCGGCCAGCTCGTCGATCAAACCGCCGAGATGTGCACGGGAGATGCCGGTGAAGGCAGGATGAGACAGGGCCGCACGGGCCCATTCCTTCGTCATCACACAGGAGGAACCCGCGCGGCTCTCTCCGCGTTACGGGCCGCTTGGGCGCTATCGCTGGTTGTGGTCCGAGAGCGCCGATGCGGTGGCGCGGGCGAAGTCTTCCGGGTTGTCCAGCATGATGTTGTGCCCGCAGTCCGGGATGGAGACCACGGCCACCCCGGCTGCGGTGAGCGCATCGGTTCCCGGGAGCGGGCCGTCGGCCTGGGGCAGCAGGTAGGTGCGGGGGATTTTCAGGTCCAGCAGAAGCTCACGCATGGTGGGGACGGTGCCGCGGGTGAGGTGGACCGCGCTGCGATGCAGGGCCTCCCGGCCTGCCAGGCGCATCGTGGACCACCAGTGGGAACCAGCCCGGTCGCGGATCTCTTCCCAGCCGGCCGCCAGGAACTCCTCCTCGGAGTACGCGGCGATGCCGCTGCTGCCCGCGGCGCCCGGTGCGGGCGGGATCGGGTCAAGGTTGGCGTCGACCAGGACCAGGCGGGAGACCAGATGGGGGTGCCGGGCGGCCAGGACGATGGCCACCGAGCCACCCATGCTGTGCGCGATCAGCTCGGCGCCCATGACACCCGCGCTGTTCAGGGCCGCGGCAAGGGCATCGGCGTGGGATTCCAGGGTGTAGTCGAACTCCGTCGGCCGGTCGCTGATGCCGTGCCCGAGCAAGTCGATCAACAGCGAACGACGTCCGGCGAGCAGAGGATGAACCGCAACCTCCGCGAAGTAGGCCGGGGACGTGGCGCCCAGACCATGGACGTAGACGCGGGACGGCTCCTGTCCAGGCAGCTCAACCCAGCGGATCCGGCCGCCCTCGGGCGTCACGGCGGCACTGCGCACAGCCTGCTCCCCTCCACTCCAGATCGACGGAGAGACGAGATTAGCCACCGGGCCTCAGTGCACCATCACCGCCCCCAGCAGTGGACGCGGCGTGGGCACCAGAAGCCTCGGGCCTCGATCAAGACACCCCACCCGATTTCGTTCACAACGTCGTTAGGGCGCGCAGAGAATCAACACGCTGATTTGATCTTCCTTGGCGGCTGGTTGCCGTACCTGTCGAGGTGGGTAGCGACGTCTGCTGGAGTGCGGA
>NZ_JBVIJE010000041.1:43372-51387 GCF_055581585.1 Streptomyces sp. NPDC031426 | reverse complement strand
TGGCTCAGCTCACGGCTGGTCGCCCACTGAGCCCCCACACGACTGACGCCGCGCAAAGCCGGTGATGTGGCCGGGTTTTTACGGGGCGGGGGTCCGCGATTCGCCTACGCGCGGTAAGTTTCTGGCCATGCCACGTGGACGCCACCGCCATTCACCACCATTGCATCGGTTGTTGCCTCCTTCGGCGATCGCCGGTGTCTCCGTCGTCTGCGCGCTGGGTCCCTGGGTGTTCTCCGATGCCATGGTGCTGCGCGCGCTGGCCGGGGCCGCTGCGGCCACGGCGGTCGTGGGCGCGTTCGTGATGCGCCGCTGGGACATCCACGCGGGCAAGCAGGTCGCCGACCTCACACGCGCGCGTGCCGGTGACGAGTGGCGGTACGAGGAGCGGCTCGCCGAACTGGAGACCGACCTGGAGGAGTCGCGCGAGCTGCGCACCAAGCTGGAGCAGCGGCTGCGCGCCAAGCGCGCGGAGCTGGCCGGCCTGCGCAACGAGCACGCGGCCCTGCTGCGCCGGTACGCCACGGCGGAGACCGAGCGCGCCAGCGCCCTGGAGGGGCGCCGGCTGCTGGAGATCGAGGCGACCGTGCCCTCGCCCGCGCTGCCGCCCGCGCGCCGCGCCGAGCCGGACCTGGAGCCGGCCGAGGAGCCCGTGGAGGCTGTCGCTGAGGCCGGGGCGGACTCCGGGGACGAGCCGACGGCGTACGCGGTGTTCTCACCCGAGGGCGCGCGGCTCTACCGGCAGGCCCTGACGGCCCTGGCCCGGTTCGACGGTGAGGCCGCGGAGGACTCCGTGACGGACGCCGAGGCTTCCGTGGACACGGCCACGCGCGTGGCTTCCGGGGAGGCGGCTTCCGGGGACACCGAGGCGGTGGCTCCCGAGGCGGGTGCGACCCACGCCGGCGAGGCCAGGGCCGACGCGGGCGCTGTTCCGGCGGGCACGGCCGATGTCCGCAAGACCGAGGCGCGCGGGGCGGACTCCGCCGCGCGGGCGGAAGGCATTGCCGAAGGCGCCCGTGAGGACGCGGCGGAACGCGTGACGGACGGCGCCGGTGCTTCCGTGAGCGAGGCCGGTGCGCCGGCCGCCCAGGAGGACGAGGCGCAGGGGAAGCCCGTGGCGGCCGACGGGCACGCGCGTGCGGCCGCCGCCCCGATGGCACCGGCCGAGAGCGCCAAGCCCGTGGGCCGGCCGCCCGCCGGGCACTTCACGGTGCCGACCGCGGTGGCCGTCGTACCGGCCGCGCCCGCGCGGCGCCCGGTGGTCGAAGGCGGTTTCGACTTCTTCGGCACCCAGAAGGACGCACCGAAGGCCGCGCTGGACTCCGTGCAGAACGAGGATCTCGCCGACGTCGTCGGCCCGGAGGCCCTCGCCGTGCACAAGGCCGAGGCCGAGGCCGAGTTCAAGCACGCCGGCGCGCAGTCGGACGGCGCCGGCCAGGTCATCGACCTGACCGCCCACGACGAGACCGAGCAGATCGACATCCAGCGGCTGCGCAGCGCGGCCTCCTGACACCGCACCACGCATCAGGCACTACCGGGCCCGGCTCCCGCGAGGGGAGCCGGGCCCGATGTCATCCGGTCATCCAGCGGTCGGGGCGGGCGTCCCGGCGGCCCGTACGCGACCGCTCCGCCTGGGCGTGCAGAAGCCGCGCGGCCTCCTGGGCGTCCCGCAGACCGGCCGTCACGGTCTTGTCGGCCCCGGTGTCCACGTGGACGTCGGCGAGCCGCCACAGACGCTGCCAGGGCCCCTGGCTCAGCCGCACGCTCTGCACCTTGGCATGCGGGACCAGCGAGAGCCGGCGCCGCAAAAGACCGTGCCGGGTGGCGAACACCGCGCCGGTGACCGCGAGACGGTGACCGCGCCACCACACCGGCACGCACCAGCGGGCCCGCCGCGGCGGCCGCGACAGCTCCTGAGGCACCGTCACACCCGGCAGCACGCGCGCGACGACCGACTCGGCGATCGGGCGCGGAGCGACCGGTACCAGCACCGAGTTGGCGGATCCGGCCACGTCCAGTTCCACCCGCACCCAGCCGAGCCACCGCCACAGCAGCGGCTCCACGATCCGCACGGTCTGCACCCGGCCGGGCGGGACCGTCTCGTGCGTACGGTCGAGCAGCCCGCGGTCGATGCGCAGGCCGTCCGGTGACTCGCTCACCTTCCAGTCGAACTCGCCGGTGAACCGTCCCGCGCTGCTCGCGCCCGCCGCGCCGAACAGCGGCAGGGCGGTCGCGAGGACCGTCCACAGGTTGTGGGTGGTGAGCCACAGCACGGTCGGTACGACGAGCGCGGCGCACAACGAGCCCCAGGTGGCGCCCGTCAGCAGCAGGGAGAGCGCCAGCGCGCGCGGGGGTACGCGCAGCAGCTCGCGCGCCGGCGCCTCGCCGACTTCGCGCGCCGTCTCGGGCGCGAAACCCGCCGCGCGCGCCAGCAGCTCCGCGCGCAGGGCGCGCGCTTCCTGCTCGCCGAGGAAGGCCAGTTCGTCCTTGTCGTCGGCGCCGACGACGTCGATCCGCAGCTTGGCGACACCCGCCACGCGCGCGAGGAGGGGACGGGAGACGTCCACGGCCTGGATGCGCTCCAGCCGGATGTGCGCGGCGCGCCGGAACAGCAGGCCGGTACGGATGCGCAGTTCGGCGTCGGTGACCGCGTAGTGCGTGAACCACCAGGACAGGAAGCCGTAGAGGCCGGCCACCGGCACCAGCACCGCGAGCCCCAGCAGCAGGGCGGTGGTGGTCAGCCGCGTCAGCTGCGCCTGTGTCCCGTTCGGGTCGTGCACCGCCCATCCGGCGACCACGGCGACCGGCGCCCACGCCCGGCGGAACGGCGTGACGGGGTGCAGTCGGCGCTCGGTCACCGGCGCGGGCGCCGGTATCTCCTCGTCGTAGTCCGCGGTCCTCTCCTCGTCGTCATCCGAGGTCACCTTCTCGCCGTGGTCCGGGGTCGTCACAGGCCCGCCGATCGCGCCTCGCCCAGCTCGGTGAGCCGGTCGCGCAGCCGTTCCGCCTCGGCCGGGTCCAGACCGGGGACGGTGGCGTCGGTCGCGGCGGCCGCCGTGTGCAGTTGCACGGTCGCCAGCCCGAAGCGCCGCTCGACGGGTCCGGAGGTGACCTCCACCAGCTGCATCCGCCCGTACGGCACCACCGTCTCCTCGCGCCACAGGACACCTCGACTGATCAGCAGGTCGTCCGCGCGCTCGGCGTACCGCCACGAGCGCCAGTTGCGCCCCACCAGCCGCCAGCACCACGCGGCGCAGGCCACGGGCACCAGGGCGAAGGCGGCCCACGCGGGCCCCACGAGCAGGCCCGGCAGCAACCCGGTGACGACCGCGAGCACCGCCGTCCACACCACCACGAGCAGTCGGCGCATCCGCATCAGGGCGGGCTGCAGTCCCCGCCACTCCAGCTCGGCCCCCGGTATCCCGGTCTCCTCCGGGCTCCCCGTTTCCATGGGGCCAGCGTACGTAGGGGAAACTGGGGCCATGACTCCTACGACGGAGACCACGGTCGGGATCGGCGGCGCCGCGGAAAGCACCGACATGGTGCTCAACATCGGGCCCCAGCACCCGTCCACGCACGGCGTGCTGCGGCTCAGGCTCGTGCTGGACGGGGAGCGCATCGTGCGCGCGGAGCCGGTGATCGGCTATATGCACCGCGGCGCCGAGAAGCTCTTCGAGGCGCGCGACTACCGCCAGATCATCGTGCTCGCCAACCGCCACGACTGGCTGTCGGCGTTCTCGAACGAGCTGGGCGTGGTCCTCGCCGTGGAGCGGATGCTCGGCATGGAGGTGCCCGAGCGGGCGGTGTGGACGCGCACGCTGCTCGCCGAGCTGAACCGGGTCCTGAACCACCTGATGTTCCTCGGTTCCTACCCGCTGGAGCTGGGCGGCATCACCCCGGTGTTCTATGCGTTCCGGGAGCGCGAGGTGCTCCAGAACGTCATGGAGGAGGTCTCCGGCGGACGCATGCACTACATGTTCAACCGCGTCGGAGGCCTGAAGGAGGACCTGCCGGCCGGATGGACCGCACGCGCGCGTGCCGCCGTCGCCGACGTGCGCTCGCGCATGGACGTCTTCGACGACCTGGTGCTCGGCAACGAGATCTTCCGGGGGCGCACGCGCGGGGTGGGCGCGATGACGCCGCAGATCGTGCACGCCTACGGCGTGAGCGGGCCCATCGCGCGAGCATCGGGCGTCGACTTCGACCTGCGCCGCGACGAGCCCTACCTGGCGTACGGCGATCTCCAGGACACCCTGAAGGTCGTCACCCGGAGCGAGGGCGACTGCCTCGCCCGCTTCGAGGTGCTCCTGGACCAGACCCACAACGCGCTCGATCTCGCCGACGCCTGCCTGGACCGGCTCGCCGAGCTGCCGCCGGGGCCGATCAACCAGCGGCTGCCGAAGGTGCTGAAGGCGCCCGAGGGGCACACGTACGCGTGGACCGAGAATCCGCTCGGCATCAACGGCTACTACCTGGTCAGCAAGGGTGAGAAGACGCCGTACCGGCTGAAGCTGCGTTCTGCCTCGTACAACAACATCCAGGCGCTGACCGAGTTGCTGCCGGGGACGCTGGTGGCGGACATGGTGGCGATCCTGGGCTCGATGTTCTTCGTGGTCGGCGACATCGACAAGTAGGCCGACAGCAGGCAGCCGACAGCAGACAGCGGGCGGCAGGCTCAGGCGAGCGGGTCCGGAATTCCAACGGGCTGCACCAGCCAGCCGAAGTCGCCGAGCCCGCCCGGGGCGGTGAGCTCGGCGGCCTCTCCGGCGCTCGCGAGGGCGCGCACATAGGCCGTGGGGTCCGTGGAGGCCAGCGCGAGCGGGGGGCGTGCGCCGGTGAGGTCCAGGGCGCGCAACGCGGCGCGCTGGGTGAGGAGGCGGGCGGGAGGCAGCGTGCGCGCCGTGGGGGAGGGCGCCTGCGACGTGTCAGTGGGCGTGTGCGCCGGACGCCGGGGCGTGGCCGAGGTCCTATGCGTGGTGCCGGGGGGTGTGCGCGCCGTATCGAGGGGCGTGCGGGACGCGTCCGAGGGCGTGCGCGCCGTGACGGCCGCCGCGCATGCGTCCAGGGCGACGTGCGCCGTGATGTCGCACAACCCGTCCGGCACGGGCGCCGTCTCGCGCCCTTCCCGGAAGCCGGTGAGCGTCCCGAACGGGGGGCGCGTGCCGACGGTGTGCGCGTAGTCCACGGCCACCGCGAGCCCGCGCACCACCCGGTCCACCGCCGAGGCCCACGCCAGATCCCGGGGCAGCCCGATCTCCGCGCGCAGCCCCTCCTCGGCCGGCAACGGCCACCACCGGGCGAGCCAGTCCGCCTCCGCGCCGGTCACCGGCTCCCCGAGCCGTTCGGTGCCGTCCTCGGTGACGAGCACCAGCCGGGGCACGCCCGCGGAGTCGACCTCGGCCACGTCCACGGGCACGTTGTCCAGCCACTCGTTGGCGAACAGCAGGCCCGTGACGGTGGCCGGAGGCATGTCCAGCCAGGTGATCCGTTCGTCCAGCCCGGCCGGGCGGTCGGCGAGTTCGACGGCGTAGCCACGCGCGCGTGCGGCCACGTGGGCAGGCAGGGCGGCCAGCACCCCGGAGACCAGTTCGCCCCGCCCCGCGCCCATGTCGACGAAGTCCAGCACCGGGGGCCGGCCCAGTGCCTCGTCGACCCGGCACAGCAGCCGGGCCACGGCTTGCGCGAACAGCGAGGAGGCGTGTACGGACGTACGGAAGTGGCCGGCCGGGCCCTCCGGGCGGCGGTAGAAGCCGCCGGGCCCGTACAGCGCCGCCTCGGTCGCCGCACGCCAGCCGCGCCGGCCGCCCCCGCCGTCTCCGTCGCCGGGGCGCGGTCCCGCTCCCCGTGCCGTCTCATCCGTCACCGGACCAGACTAGGCGCACAGATGATCACCTCCTCCACCTTGCGGAGTACGCGCCCCGGGCACGGATCGGCCCTCCGGTTGACCCTGCATGCATCCGGTTTCCCTACTCTGGGTTACGTGCAGCGCCTCTACGACTTCCTCCGCCGCCACCCGACCTGGGTCGACACCTTCTGGGCCGTCGTCCTGTTCGGGCTGTCCGGTCTGAGCGTGGTCAATCTCCACGGGGTGCCCGGTCACCACATGACGCTCGCCGGGGGGATGGCCGTGTCCGCCGTCCTGTGCGTCGTCGTCGCGCTGCGCCGCCGGTTCCCGGAGCCGATGCTGCTGGTCGCCCTCGCGACGGGTCTGGCCCAGCTGGTGGTGGACGTCGAGACGACCGTCGCCGACTTCGCCATGCTGGTGATCACCTACACGGTGGCGACGGTCGGCGCGCGCTGGGCCTCCCGGCTCGCGCTCGCCGCCAGTCTCGTCGCGGCGCCCCTCGCGCAGATCCGCTGGCCGAACGAGCACACCAGTTTTCCGGGGCAGATCGCGATAGTCGTCTTCCAGACGGTGCCCTTCGCGCTCGCCTGGGTGCTCGGTGACTCCATGCGCACGCGGCGTGCCTACTTCGCCCAGCTGGAGGAGCGCGCGGCCCGCCTGGAGAAGGAGCGCGAGGCGCAGTCGAAGGTCGCGGTCGCCGCCGAGCGCGCCCGTATCGCGCGCGAGCTGCATGATGTCGTGGCGCACAACGTGTCGGTGATGGTGGTGCAGGCCGACGGCGCGGCCTATGTCCTCGACGCCGACCCCGACCAGGCCAAGAAGGCGCTGGAGACGATCTCCTCCACCGGCCGTCAGGCCCTCGCCGAGATGCGTCGGCTGCTGGGCGTGCTGCGCACCGGGGAGCACCAGGAGAGCGGGGAGTACGTCCCGCAGCCGGACGTCGGGCAGATCGACGAGCTGATCGAGCAGTGCCGCAGTTCCGGTCTCCCGGTCGACTTCAAGGTCGAGGGCACCCCGCGCCCGCTGCCGAGCGGCGTGGAGCTGACCGCGTACCGGATCGTGCAGGAGGCGCTGACCAACACCCGCAAGCACGGCGGGCCCCACGCGGGCGCCAGCGTCCGGCTGGTCTACTTCGACGACGGGCTCGGCCTGCTCGTCGAGGACGACGGCAAGGGCGCGCCGCACGAGCTGTACGAGGAGGGCGGCGCCGACGGCCAGGGGCACGGGCTGATCGGTATGCGCGAACGGGTCGGCATGGTCGGCGGCACCCTGGACGCGGGCCCGCGCCCGGGCGGAGGATTCCGCATCAGCGCCCTGCTCCCGCTCAAACCGGCGCACTGACGCAGCCGTACGCCCCCTGTTGACACCTGTACACCCTCGCCCTGAAGCCACCTCACCGCCCCGAACGAAAGAGGCCCGATGACGATCCGTGTGATGCTCGTCGACGACCAGGTGCTGCTGCGCACCGGGTTCCGGATGGTGCTCGCCGCCCAGCCGGACATGGAGGTCGTGGCGGAGGCGGGCGACGGAGTCGAGGCCCTCCAGGTGCTGCGGTCCACGCCCGTCGACGTCGTCCTGATGGACGTCCGCATGCCCAAGCTGGACGGCGTGGAGACCACCCGGCGGATCTGCGTGGAGCCCGATCCGCCCAAGGTGCTGATCCTGACCACCTTCGACCTGGACGAGTACGCCTTCTCCGGGCTGAAGGCGGGCGCCTCCGGCTTCATGCTCAAGGACGTGCCGCCGGGTGATCTGCTGGGTGCGATCCGGGCGGTGCACAGCGGTGACGCGGTCGTGGCGCCCTCCACCACCCGGCGCCTGCTGGACCGTTTCGCGCCGATGCTGCCGTCCACCGGCAAGGAGTCGCAGCACAGGGAGCTGGACCGGCTCACCGACCGGGAGCGCGAGGTGATGGTGCTGGTCGCGCAGGGCCTGTCCAACGGTGAGATCGCGGCCCGGCTGGTGCTGAGCGAGGCCACGGTGAAGACCCATGTGGGCCGCATCCTGACCAAGCTGGGCCTGCGCGACCGGGTGCAGGTCGTGGTGCTCGCCTACGAGACGGGTCTGGTACGCGCGGGCGGCCACGGCTGACACCCGGCCCTGCGGGCCGCCTCGGCGGTCACGGCTGGGGCGCGCTGTGGCAGCGGCCCCGGCGGTACGAGACCCGGCTCAG
>NZ_JBVIJE010000041.1:0-43276 GCF_055581585.1 Streptomyces sp. NPDC031426 | reverse complement strand
CCGACTGCCTCCGCGGTCACGGCCGGGACGGCCTTTCCGGCTGCCTCGCGGCCACGGCTGAGAACCGGACCCCCTTCCGGCTGCCTCGCGGCCACGGCTGACACCCGGCCCTGCGGGCCGCCTCGGCGGTCACGGCTGGGGCGCGCTGTGGCAGCGGCCCCGGCGGTACGAGACCCGGCTCAGCCGACTGCCTCCGCGGTCACGGCCGGGACGGCCTTTCCGGCTGCCTCGCGGCCACGGCTGAGAACCGGACCCCCTTCCGGCTGCCTCGCGGCCACGGCGGACGCCCGCTGCGGCGCGCGGTGCGTCAGCGCAGGACGCCCTCGGTGTGGCGCGTGCATGGCGCCCTGCGCCGCCGGCTGCACCCGCGCGTCGTGTGATCACACCGTGGGCAGACGGGTCACGAAGTCGGCGACGGCCGCCCGTACGTCGTCCGCCGTCCATTCGAGGCCCGGCGAACGTACGGCGACCTCGGTGAAGGACAACCCCGGCGCGCTGCGGTCCCACGGGTTGGCGAAGAGGAACGTCCCCGTCTCCTCGGCCTGGCGCACCGCCGCCTCCATGAGGACGTCCGAGTCGTACGGCAGCCAGACCTGGAAGTCGTGGGTGTGCGGCTCCTCGGGGTGCACGCGCACCCACGGGACCCCTGCCGCGGCGAAGCCCTCCCTCAGCGCGGCGGCGACCACGCGCGCGTGCCGCACATAGTCAGGCAGCCGGGGCAACTCGCGCTCCAGGCCGGCGAGCGCCGACAACGCGGTGGGGAACTGCTGGAAGACCATGCCGCCGTACCGGTGCCGCCATGTCTTCGCCTCCGCCACCAGCGTCTTCGGTCCCGCCAGCGCGGCGCCGCCGAAGCCGTCGAGAGACTTGTAGAACGACACGTAGACGCTGTCCGCCAGGCCCGCGATCTCCTCAAGGGGCCGGCCGAAGCGGACCGTGCACTCCCACAGGCGCGCGCCGTCGAAGTGCACCACCGCGTCGCGCTCCCGCGCGGCCTCGACGACCTCGGTGAGCTGCTCCCAGGTGGGCAGCACGAAACCGGCGTCCCGGAGGGGCAGTTCCAGCATCAACGCCCCGAAGGGCTCGTCGAAGTCGCGTATCTCGGCGGCGGTGGGCAGCCGGGGCTCGCTGGTCACGTGCACCGGACGCAACCCGCTGACCTGGCTGAACGCATGCCGTTCGTGCACCTCCGGGTGGGCCAGGGCGTGCAGGGCGACCGCTCGGTCGCCGGTGCGGCCCGCCCAGCAGCGCAGCGCCACCTGCTGGGCCATCGTGCCGGTCGGGAAGAACGCGGCGGCCTCCGTGCCGAGCAGGGCCGCGACCCGTTCCTCCAGGTCCGCCACGATCCCGTTGCCGTAGATGTCCGTGTTCCGGTCCAGGTCGTACACCTCGGGTGCCGTTTCCAGGAGAGCTGCCAGCCGCTCCCGGATCGTGCGCTGGAAGCCCGGGCGCCACAGCACCCGCTCCGCCCTCGCGAAGGCGGCCCGGCGCCGCTCCCGCATCCGTTCCCGTTCGGACTGCTCCGTCTGCTGCTCGTCGCCCGTCTCGGCCGTACCAGTCATGTGCGGATCATGCCCTGCGGCGGCCGTTCGGGCAGCCGGATTTCAGGCGCACGCACGGGTGGTGGCGCCCGCGGGCGTCCGGTGGGGCCGGAGCGCCGGTGGACACGCGACTGCGCCGCGTACACGTGGCGTAACCCACAGCCTGTGGACAACCAATCGGCTCCGGACCGAGATAGCGTTAACATGACGAGAAATCGTCCGGTACCCAGAGCGGACTGGAACGGGAAGGCCGCCGTCGCGTGAGTACAGTCCACCAGCAAGACCTCAAGGACCGCCCCGCGCGGCTCACCGTCGGCGTCGTGGGCGCCGGGCGCGTGGGTCCCGCGCTCGCCGCGTCCCTCCAGCTCGCCGGGCATCGCCCGGTGGCCGTCTCGGGCGTCTCCGACGCCTCCCGGCGGCGCGCCGAGACCATGCTCCCGGACGTGCCGCTGGTGCCGCCCGCCGAGGTCCTCGAGCGCGCCGACCTGGTGCTGCTCACGGTCCCCGACGATGTCCTGCCCGGCCTGGTCACCGGTCTCGCCGAGACCGGTGCGGTACGGCCCGGCCAGCTGCTCGTGCACACCTCCGGCCGGTACGGCGCGCGGGTCCTCGACCCGGCCCTGCGCGCGGGCGCGCTGCCGATGGCCCTGCACCCCGCGATGACCTTCACGGGCACTCCGGTGGACGTGCAGCGCCTGGCCGGCTGCTCCTTCGGCGTCACCGCCCCCGAGGAGCTGCGGCTGGCCGCCCAGGCCCTCGTCATCGAGATGGGCGGCGAGCCCGAGTGGATCAGCGAGCAGAACCGCCCGCTCTACCACGCGGCCCTCGCCCTCGGCGCCAACCACCTGGTGACCCTGGTCGCCCAGTCCATGGAACTGCTGCGCACCGCGGGCGTCGAGGCGCCCGACCGGATGCTCGGCCCGCTGCTCGGCGCCGCCCTGGACAACGCCCTGCGCTCCGGCGACGCGGCGCTCACCGGGCCCGTCGCGCGCGGCGACGCCGGTACGGTCGCCGCCCACATCACCGAGCTGCGCAGGCACGCCCCGCAGACCGTCGCGGGCTATGTCGCGATGGCCCGCGCGACCGCGGACCGGGCGCTCGCGCACGGCCTGCTGAAGCCCGAACTCGCCGAGGACCTGCTCGGCGTGCTGGCCGACGGCGCCGGCGGAACGAGCGCCGACGGCAGCAACGGCGGTGGCACGAACGGCACTCACGGCACCGAGGGGAACGACCGATGACCACCGCCCTGCTGAGCACCGCCGACGAACTCCACGCGCGCGTGCGCCGCGGCCGTCGCGCCGTCGTGATGACCATGGGTGCCCTGCACGACGGCCACGCCACGCTGATCCGCGCCGCGCGCGAGATCGCGGGACCGGACGGCGAGGTCGTCGTCACCGTCTTCGTCAACCCGCTGCAGTTCGGCGCGGGCGAGGACCTGGACCGCTACCCGCGCACCCTCGACGCCGACCTGAAGATCGCCGACCAGGCCGGTGCGGACGCGGTGTTCGCGCCCTCCGTGGACGAGGTCTACCCCGGCGGCGACCCGCAGGTGCGGATCACCGCCGGCCCCATGGGCGAACGCCTGGAGGGCGCCTCGCGGCCCGGCCACTTCGACGGCATGCTCACCGTCGTCGCCAAGCTGCTCCACCTCACCCGTCCCGACGTGGCCCTCTACGGCCAGAAGGACGCCCAGCAGCTGGCCCTGATCCGGCGCATGGTGCGGGACCTGAACTTCGGCATCGACATCGTCGCCGTACCGACCGTGCGCGAGGAGGACGGGCTCGCCCTGTCCAGCCGCAACCGCTACCTCTCGCCGGACGACCGCCGTACCGCGCTCGCGCTGTCCCGCGCGCTGTTCGCGGGCCGTGACCGGCACGCCGCGCAGGAGGCGCTGCGCGCGCGTGCCCGCGAAGTGCCCTCCACGCACGCGCGTGCCGAGGCGCTGAGCGCCCTCGGGGAGTCCCGCGCGGCCGCCGACGCGCACGCGGTCGCCACGGCGTCCCCCGGCGGTCCGGCGGCCGTCCGCGCGGCCGCCCGCCAGGTGCTGGACGAGGCCGTCCGGCTCGTCCCGCCGCTCGAACTGGACTACCTGGCGCTCGTCGACCCGTCCGACTTCACCGAGATCGGCGACGACTTCACCGGCGAGGCCGTCCTCGCCGTCGCCGCCCGGGTCGGCACGACCCGGCTGATCGACAACCTTCCCTTGACCTTTGGAGCCGCCTCGTGACCAGCACAGGCACCAGCACCGGCATACGACTGCACGCGCCCGCCCCCGGCTGGGCCATCTCCGCGGACGTGGTCGTCGTCGGCTCCGGCGTGGCAGGCCTGACCGCGGCCCTGCGCTGCGAGGCCGCGGGCCTGACGACGGTCGTCGTCACCAAGGCCCGCCTGGACGACGGCTCCACGCGCTGGGCGCAGGGCGGCATCGCCGCCGCCCTCGGCGAGGGCGACACGCCCGAGCAGCACCTGGACGACACCCTGGTGGCCGGCGCGGGCCTGTGCGACGAGGAGGCCGTACGGATCCTCGTCACCGAAGGCCCCGACGCGGTACGGCGGCTCATCGACACCGGCGCCATCTTCGACGAGTCCTCCGAAGGAGGACTGGCCCTCACCCGCGAGGGCGGCCACCACCGGCGCCGGATCGCGCACGCGGGCGGCGACGCCACCGGCGCGGAGGTGTCCCGGGCGCTCGTCGAGGCCGTACGCGCGCGGGGGCTGCACACCATCGAGAACGCGCTCGTGCTGGACCTGCTGACCGATGCCGACGGCCGTACGGCGGGCGTCACCCTGCACGTGATGGGCGAGGGCCAGCACGACGGCGTGGGCGCCGTGCACGCGCCCGCGGTGGTGCTCGCGACCGGCGGCATGGGTCAGGTGTTCTCCGCGACCACCAACCCGTCGGTGTCGACCGGCGACGGCGTGGCGCTGGCGCTGCGCGCGGGCGCCGAGGTCAGCGACCTGGAGTTCGTGCAGTTCCACCCGACCGTGCTGTTCCTCGGCCCGGACGCCGAGGGCCAGCAGCCGCTGGTCTCCGAGGCGGTGCGCGGCGAAGGCGCCCACCTGGTCGACGCCGACGGGGTGCGCTTCATGGTGGGGCAGCACGAGCTGGCCGAGCTGGCGCCCCGGGACATCGTCGCCAAGGGCATCCTGCGGCGGATGCTGGAGCAGGGCGCCGAGCACATGTACCTCGACGCCCGCCACTTCGGCGCCGAGATGTGGGAACACCGTTTCCCGACCATCCTGGCCGCCTGCCGCGCCAACGGCATCGACCCGCTCACCGAGCCCATCCCGATCGCCCCGGCCGCCCACTACGCCTCCGGAGGCGTGCGCACCGACGCCCGGGGCCGGACGACCGTGCCCGGCCTGTACGCGTGCGGCGAGGTCGCCTGCACCGGCGTGCACGGCGCCAACCGGCTCGCCTCCAACAGCCTCCTCGAAGGCCTCGTCTACGCCGAGCGGATCGCCGCCGACATCGCGGCGGCCCGCGCGGAGAACGGCCTCCACGCGCGCGTGCCCGTACCGGTCGAGCACCCCGAGACGCCTGCGCACCCGCTGTTCGCCCCCGAGACCCGGTTCGCCATCCAGCGGATCATGACCGAGGGCGCCGGCGTGCTGCGCTCCGAGGAGTCCCTCGCCAAGGCCGCCGAACAGCTGCAGCGGCTGCACACGGAGGCCCGCGACGCTCTTGAGGAGAACGGCAAGACCGCCGAGCCCGGCGTCGACACCTGGGAGGCCACCAACCTCCTGTGCGTCGCCCGCGTCCTGGTCGCCGCCGCGCGGCTGCGCGAGGAGACCCGTGGCTGCCACTGGCGCGAGGACCGCGCCGAGCGCGACGACACCCTCTGGCGTCGGCACATCGTCGTACGGCTGAACCCCGACCGGTCGCTGGCCGTGCACACCACCGACACCGCAGACTTCCCCCCTACCCGGTAACACCCAGCGCCTCAGGAGCAGTGACAGACGTGAGCACCGACGACCTTCCCCTCGCCCCGACCGGCGGCTGCGGCGACGGCTGCGCCTGCGGCGCCGAGGGCGACGAGGAGTACCTGGAGAGCGGGCTCGACCCCGCGCTCGCCGAGCTGCTGGCCGCCGCCGGGCTCGACCCGATCGAGGTCGAGGACATCGCCAACGTCGCCATCCAGGAGGACCTGGACGGCGGTGTGGACGTGACGACCGTCTCGACCATCCCCGAGGACGCCACCGCCACCGGCGACTTCACCGCGCGCGAGGCAGGCGTCGTGGCGGGCCTCAGGGTCGCCGAGGCCGTGCTGTCCGTGGTCTGCACGGACGAGTTCGAGGTCGAGCGGCACGTCGAGGACGGCGACCGCGTCGAGGCCGGGCAGAAGCTGCTGTCGGTCACCACGCGCACGCGTGACCTGCTGACGGCCGAGCGCAGCGCGCTGAACATCCTGTGCCGGCTGTCCGGCATCGCGACGGCCACGCGCGCGTGGGCGGACGTGCTGGAGGGCACCAAGACCAAGGTCCGCGACACCCGCAAGACGACCCCGGGCCTGCGCTCGCTGGAGAAGTTCGCCGTCCGCTGCGGCGGCGGCGTCAACCACCGCATGTCGCTGTCCGACGCGGCCCTGGTGAAGGACAACCACGTGGTCGCCGCAGGCGGCGTCGCGCAGGCCTTCAAGTCCGTACGGGAGGCCTTCCCGGAGGTGCCGATCGAGGTCGAGGTGGACACCCTGCACCAGCTGCGCGAGGTCGTCGAGGCGGGCGCGGACCTGATCCTGCTGGACAACTTCACGCCCGACGAGTGCGCGGAGGCCGTCGGAATCGTCCGCGGCCGGGCCCTGCTGGAGGCCTCCGGCCGGCTCACGCTCGACATCGCGCGCGTGTACGCCGACACGGGTGTGGACTTCCTGGCCGTCGGCGCGCTCACCCACTCCGCGCCGATCCTGGACATCGGCCTCGACCTGCGCGAGGCGGAGTAACCGCGATGCTCCTCACGATCGACGTCGGCAACACGCACACCGTCCTCGGCCTGTTCGACGGCGAGGACATCGTCGAGCACTGGCGCATCTCCACGGACGCGCGCCGTACGGCGGACGAGCTGGCGGTGCTGCTGCAGGGCCTGATGGGCATGCATCCGCTGCTCGGCGAGGAGCTGGGCGACGGCATCGACGGCATCGCGATCTGCGCGACCGTCCCGTCGGTGCTGCACGAGCTGCGCGAGGTCACCCGGCGCTACTACGGCGACGTTCCCGCCGTGCTGGTCGAGCCGGGCGTGAAGACGGGCGTGCCGATCCTCACCGACAACCCCAAGGAGGTCGGCGCGGACCGGATCATCAACGCGGTCGCGGCCGTCGAGCTGTACGGCGGCCCGGCGATCGTCGTGGACTTCGGTACGGCGACGACGTTCGACGCGGTCTCCGCGCGCGGGGAGTACGTCGGCGGGGTCATCGCGCCCGGCATCGAGATCTCCGTGGAGGCGCTCGGCGTCAAGGGCGCCCAGCTGCGCAAGATCGAGGTGGCCAGGCCCCGCAGTGTGATCGGCAAGAACACGGTCGAGGCCATGCAGTCCGGCATCGTGTACGGCTTCGCGGGCCAGGTCGACGGGGTTGTCGGCCGGATGGCGCGGGAGCTCGCCGACGACCCGGACGACGTGCGGGTCATCGCCACGGGCGGGCTCGCGCCGATGGTGCTGGGGGAGTCCTCGGTGATCGACGAGCACCAGCCGTGGCTGACGCTGATCGGGCTGCGGCTGGTGTACGAGCGGAACGTGTCACGGCTGTGAGCTGACCGGCCCGTGACGTGACCGGCGCCTGTGCGGGGCGCCGGTCATCTCGCTCCACGCGCGTGTGCCATAGCCCCGGTCGAGGGAAACCGGGAGCGACACGCGGCGCAAAGATCATCCCTATTCGTCACTTTTGTCCGATTAGCGGTAGCGTCGCCGCATGCCCACGCCATACGGATCCCGCGGCGGCATGGCGTTCGGCGTGGAGGAGCTGCGTGTGCTCCGCCGCGCCCTCGCCCTCGCCCTTCACCCCTGCCAAGCGTCCGCCGAGGACGTCCAGGACTGCTTCCGGCTCGCCGAGTCGCTCGACGAGGCGCTGCACGAGGGGGCGAGACAGCGCGCTTTCCTGGTGGCCGACCTCGGCCGGTACCGGGCGGCGCTGCCGGGTGCCGCCGCCGGCTACCTGACCCTCCTGGAAGAGGCGCTGGGCGCCGGGCACCTGCCGACGCCGGACGATCTCGCCGCGCTCCGGGCGCTGCGCGGGAACCCGGCGGCGGCCGCGCTGCTGGACCGTTGCCAGGCGCTGGCCGAGCAGGACGTACGGGCCCGGTTCGCGCAGGGTGCGCGCAGGGTGCCGGCGCCCGCCGTACCGCCCTCCCGTGCCCGCCTGCTGGCCCTTCCGGGCGGCGGAGGAACGTCCGGGGTGTCCCAGGCCCGGGAGGGTGCCGGAGAGCCGCAGAAGCCGGCTCAGAGGCCTCCTCAGAAGCCCGTGCCGAAACCCGCGCCGACGCCTGGGGAGCGGCCCGGCGCGGAGCCGGCGGCGCCGAAGCGGCCCATTCCGACGCCGGGGGAGGTCTTCCCGCGCCGCAAGCCGGCGCCGCCGGCGAGCCCGACCGAAACCCGCCAACTGGCCGCCGGCTGAGCGACCCGGCCTCTGCCTTCGGACGGACCCGTCATCTCTCGGGGGCACGAGCGCCGTCGGCGGTCACCAGGTCCTGGCGGGTGACCCGTGGGCCATGAGCGCCATCCGTACCCCGTAGCTTCCGGGGGTCGGCGCGTGGCTACTCTGGTGGGCATGGACTACGTCTCCGCGCTCGTGCCCCCGGTCGTCATGGCCGTGTTCTTCATCGGTGTGGTCAGGGTGATCGTGAAGACCCAGGGCGGGGCCGCCAAGGCCAAGGAGGACGCGGCCGTCGACGCCGCCCTCGCGCGTGCGGAGGGTGTGCGCAAGACCTCCGCCGCCGGTGACGCCTGAGTCCGCCCGCCGGGCCCCGGCTCCGCGACTTCGAGCCGTGCGCCCTTTTTGTTCGCATTCATGGTCTTAGTGCACGTCCGGCACGCCGATGCCGGGATCTCCCACTATTGTTCTGAGTTGTGCCTCGCCCATTGGGAGAACTCGAAGACGCGGTCATGACGCGGGTGTGGAAGTGGAACCGCCCGGTGACCGTTCGAGAAGTCCTGGAAGACATCCAGCAGGAACGCTCCATCGCGTACACCACCGTGATGACCGTTTTGGACAATCTCCATCAGAAGGGCTGGGTGCGCCGCGAGGCGGAAGGCCGGGCCTATCGATATGAGGCCGTCTCGACGCGAGCCGCGTACGCCGCCGCCCTCATGAACGACGCCTGGTCGCAGAGCGACAACCCGGCAGCGGCTCTCGTCGCCTTCTTCGGGATGATGAGCGAGGAACAGCGCCAGGCCCTCCGGGACGCCGTACGCATCGTCCAGGGACCGGAAACCCCGGAGGCCCCGGAACCGCGGCAACGGGAAGCCGGGCAAGAAGAGGAGAACCCCGGCGCGGCACCGGACGCGGACGGGCGATAGCGTCCGCTCATGTCAGCAGAGCGCCCTGAAGTCTCCGCAAAAGCCCTCACGGTCCGCCGCGCCCGGACCAGTGATGTGCCGGCCGTACGCCACCTCCTCGACGCCTACGTCCGCGACCGCATCCTGCTCGACAAAGCCACCGTCACGCTTTACGAGGACATCCAGGAGTTCTGGGTCGCGGAACGCGACGACAACGCCGAGGTGGTCGGCTGCGGCGCGCTCCACGTCATGTGGGAGGACCTCGCGGAAGTCCGCACTCTCGCGGTGAAGCCCGGCCTCAAGGGCGCCGGCGTCGGCCATCAGTTGCTGGAGAAGTTGCTGCAGACCGCACGCTGGCTCGGCGTTCGCCGGGTTTTCTGCCTGACCTTCGAAGTGGACTTCTTCGGGAAGCACGGCTTCGTGGAGATCGGGGAGACGCCGGTCGACACCGATGTGTACGCGGAGCTCTTGCGTTCCTATGACGAGGGCGTCGCGGAGTTCCTGGGTCTCGAACGAGTGAAACCGAACACCTTGGGCAACAGCCGGATGCTTCTGCATCTGTGATCGTCATTGCCCCGGTGCCCTATGTCCGAAACGCGTATGTTTCCGGACGGAGGCGGTCCGTCGGTCCTCTACCGGTCCTCTCCCAGGGGTTTGTGTTTTTCCGGCAAAAGCGGTTTGCTTTCCGACGTACTGCAGTACTGCATATAACAGGGGCGGCGAAACGGCGGACGCCGCACACCCCTGGCCCTCAACGTTATCGATGAAAGGAAATCCGGTGGCACAGAAGGTTCAGGTCCTTCTTGTCGACGACCTCGACGGCGGCGAGGCGGACGAGACGGTGACGTTCGCGTTGGACGGCAAGACGTACGAGATCGATCTCACGACCGCCAATGCGGACAAGCTGCGCGGCCTTCTCGACCCCTATGTCAAGGGCGGTCGTCGTACCGGTGGCCGTGCGTCGGGCGGACGCGGAAAGGCGCGTGCCGCTTCCGGTGGCAACCAGGACACCGCGGCGATCCGCGCCTGGGCGAAGGAGAACGGTTACGAGGTCAACGACCGCGGTCGCGTTCCCGCGTCCATTCGCGAGGCCTACGAGAAGGCCAACGGCTGATCCCGCCAGCAGGCGGTCGGCAGTCCCGCGCGCGGGCGCCACAGCCGGACCCGGTGACACTGTGCTGCCACCGTGTCCAGCAGTCGTACGAGATCGGGGGCGCCCTCTTCGCGCCCCATGGCCGGCAGCGCCGGCAGCGAGGCCTCGACCTCGCCTCCAGGCCCAGGGGGCCGCAGCCATAGGGCGGCCCCCTGCACGGACCCGGTCCACCCGGCCCCCTCGGACCCGGTCACCGGCGGGACCGGTGCCTCCATCGCGTCGCCCGCCCCCAGGACCCGCAGGTCGAGGGCCACGGCGCTCCACTCCAGCCAGTCCAGCAGTCCCGGCAGCTCCTCGGCGCTGCCCACGGCCACCAGCAGCTGCATCCGGTCGCCCCGAAGGGCCACCGGAGAGCCCGGCGCGAGATGCCGGAGCGCCCCCGCGCCCGCCTCGGCCGGCACGTCCAGGACGTCGAACCGCACCCCGGTGAGCAGCCTCAGCGGCCGTCCGGGCACTGTCGCCCAGCCCAGATCGTTCTCGTACCAGTGCCGGATCCGGATGTCCGGGCCGTGCGGAAGATCACTGGCGTCCGCTACGTCCGGATCCAGCGGGCGACGGGGAAGGGGGACTGTTGAGGCCGTGGGGACCGAGCCAACCATGCCAAGTGCAACCGCCGAAATGGGTCGCAGGTTACGCTGAGTGGCAGATCAATTGCGCGCAGTGCCGAAAGAGGGGGCGCGCGGGGGCGCGGGGAGGCGCAAGGTTGTTCGCCCATAGCGGAGGGAACCGGTGCGCGCCGCATGGAGTGTCAGTCCCAGCGGGTAAGACATGCCTAGTGGGAGGGGGCGACACGCAGGTCGGGCCGTCTCACGTTCGCCATCGGCGTACTGGCGATGGGGGTAACTGCCTGGCCTGCGGGAACATCGTCTCGCACCATCGGGTTGGAGCAGATGTCGGCGTTAGCGGGGTCAGGAGGCCATCGACGGTGTCGGCAGTTGGAATGAGCGGTCCCCGCTTGCGGGACTAAGCTGCGGAAGGACAGGGAGGGGAAGTTCCCCCCACTGCCTGACCGCTCTGAGGAGCGATTAACGATGTTCGAGAGGTTCACCGACCGCGCGCGGCGGGTTGTCGTCCTGGCTCAGGAAGAAGCCCGGATGCTCAACCACAACTACATCGGCACCGAGCACATCCTCCTGGGTCTCATCCACGAGGGCGAAGGTGTCGCCGCTAAGGCCCTGGAGAGCCTCGGCATTTCGCTTGAGGCGGTCCGCCAGCAGGTGGAGGAGATCATCGGTCAGGGCCAGCAGGCCCCGTCCGGCCACATCCCCTTCACCCCCCGTGCCAAGAAGGTCCTGGAGCTGTCGCTCCGTGAGGCTCTTCAGCTGGGCCACAACTACATCGGCACGGAGCACATCCTGCTCGGCCTGATCCGTGAGGGCGAGGGCGTCGCCGCCCAGGTCCTGGTCAAGCTGGGCGCTGATCTCAACCGGGTGCGGCAGCAGGTCATCCAGCTGCTCTCCGGCTACCAGGGCAAGGAGACCGCCGCCGCCGGCGGCCCGGCCGAGGGCACCCCCTCGACCTCCCTCGTCCTGGACCAGTTCGGCCGGAACCTCACCCAGGCCGCTCGTGAGTCCAAGCTCGACCCGGTCATCGGGCGCGAGAAGGAGATCGAGCGGGTCATGCAGGTGCTGTCCCGCCGTACCAAGAACAACCCGGTGCTGATCGGTGAGCCCGGCGTCGGCAAGACCGCCGTCGTCGAGGGACTCGCCCAGGCCATCGTCAAGGGCGAGGTGCCCGAGACGCTGAAGGACAAGCACCTCTACACCCTGGACCTCGGCGCCCTGGTCGCCGGCTCCCGCTACCGCGGTGACTTCGAGGAGCGCCTGAAGAAGGTGCTCAAGGAGATCCGCACCCGCGGCGACATCATCCTGTTCATCGACGAGCTGCACACGCTGGTCGGTGCGGGTGCCGCCGAGGGCGCCATCGACGCGGCTTCCATCCTGAAGCCGATGCTGGCCCGCGGTGAGCTCCAGACCATCGGTGCGACCACGCTGGACGAGTACCGCAAGCACCTGGAGAAGGACGCGGCCCTGGAGCGCCGCTTCCAGCCCATCCAGGTCGCCGAGCCGTCCCTGCCGCACACGATCGAGATCCTCAAGGGCCTCCGCGACCGGTACGAGGCGCACCACCGCGTCTCCATCACCGACGAGGCCCTGGTCCAGGCGGCCACCCTGGCCGACCGGTACATCTCCGACCGCTTCCTGCCGGACAAGGCGATCGACCTGATCGACGAGGCCGGTTCCCGGATGCGCATCCGCCGGATGACCGCTCCGCCGGACCTGCGCGAGTTCGACGAGAAGATCGCCGCCGTCCGCCGGGACAAGGAGTCCGCGATCGACTCGCAGGACTTCGAGAAGGCCGCCTCCCTGCGCGACAAGGAGAAGCAGCTCCTGGCCGCCAAGGCCAAGCGGGAGAAGGAGTGGAAGGCCGGCGACATGGACGTCGTCGCCGAGGTCGACGGTGAGCTGATCGCCGAGGTCCTCGCCACGGCGACGGGCATCCCGGTGTTCAAGCTCACGGAGGAGGAGTCCTCCCGTCTGCTCCGCATGGAGGACGAGCTCCACAAGCGGGTCATCGGCCAGAACGACGCCGTCAAGGCGCTGTCGAAGGCGATCCGTCGTACGCGTGCCGGTCTGAAGGACCCCAAGCGTCCGGGTGGTTCGTTCATCTTCGCCGGCCCGTCCGGTGTCGGTAAGACCGAACTGTCCAAGGCGCTCGCCGAGTTCCTCTTCGGTGACGAGGACGCGCTGATCTCCCTCGACATGTCGGAGTTCAGCGAGAAGCACACGGTCTCGCGTCTCTTCGGTTCGCCCCCCGGCTACGTGGGCTACGAAGAGGGCGGTCAGCTGACGGAGAAGGTGCGCCGCAAGCCGTTCTCGGTCGTCCTCTTCGACGAGGTCGAGAAGGCCCACCCGGACATCTTCAACTCGCTGCTGCAGATCCTGGAGGACGGTCGTCTGACCGACTCCCAGGGCCGGGTCGTGGACTTCAAGAACACGGTCATCATCATGACGACCAACCTCGGCACCCGGGACATCTCCAAGGGCTTCAACCTCGGCTTCGCCGCCGCGGGCGACACGAAGACCAACTACGAGCGCATGAAGAACAAGGTGTCGGACGAGCTCAAGCAGCACTTCCGCCCCGAGTTCCTCAACCGCGTCGACGACGTGGTCGTCTTCCCGCAGCTGACCCAGTCGGACATCCTGCGGATCGTCGACCTGATGATCAGCAAGGTGGACGAGCGCCTGAAGGACCGGGACATGGGCATCGAGCTCTCCCAGTCCGCCAAGGAGCTGCTGGCCAAGAAGGGTTACGACCCGGTGCTGGGCGCGCGTCCGCTGCGCCGCACGATCCAGCGCGAGGTCGAGGACACGCTCTCGGAGAAGATCCTCTTCGGCGAGCTGCGTCCCGGTCACATCGTGGTCGTGGACACCGAGGGCGAGGGCGAGTCCCAGACCTTCACCTTCCGCGGTGAGGAGAAGTCGGCGCTGCCCGACGTCCCGCCGATCGAGCAGGCGGCCGGCGGTGCCGGTCCGAACCTGAGCAAGGAGGCGTAAGCCTCCGGCCCAGTGGGCGACGAAAGGGGCCGGTGCTGCACAGCACCGGCCCCTTGGCCATGCCTGCGTAAGCCGTGGATTACGACAACTGCCCGTTGTAGTCCGGCAGTTTGAAGGTCTTCTCGGCATGGCCGCCGGAAAGGTCGGTGGCGCTGTTGCCGATGTTCGCGATGATCGTGTAGCCCTTGTTCTCGATGTCGACGCGCTGGGCGGTCTTGTAGGCGGCGACATCCTTGAACAGGTCGAACAGGCCGCGGACGTAGAGGCCGGAGACGTCGTAGCCGTCGTATTCGAGGTTGTACTCGGTGGGCAGGTAGATGATGCCCGGGCGGGCCGTGACGAAGAACAGCGAGACGCCGTGCTCCTGGGCGTACTTGGCGACGTTCAGGACGGGCTTGTTGGCCGGCTGCGGGTAGCTGAAGCCGAAGTCGGTCTCCAGCGTGGTGTTGTCGATGTCGAAGACGATCGCCTGCTTCTCGCCCGGCTCGGCGTCGGCGATCCGCTCCTTCAGGTACGGCAGGGCCTGGTCCATCACGGCCTGGCAGTCCTTCTGCCAGGTGGCGTAGTCGACCTTGGCGGTGGAGCTGCTTGCGGTCGCCGTGGCGTCCGCCGCGTGGGCCGGGGCGGCCATAGTGGCCAGGGCGGCCACGGAGACGGCGGTTGCGGATATACGGCGCGCCCAGGGGCGACTGGTCATCGGTGGGGGTCCTCTCACGTCCGTACGCGTGCCGGAAATGGCAGGTGCATGATCTGTAGTGAGGGTGGCGCGAGGGGAACCGTAGGGTTACTGAACGGTAGGTGACCAGAGGCGTGCGTCACATTTCCGTGATCGCCGGTTGAGATCGCCGGTGATATGCGACACGGGCGACATATCCCTTACGAGGGCTGATAGTGGAATCCGTCCGCCGGTTAAACGGAACTCGAAGCCAGGTAAAAAGGCCCCATTACTACCGTGCACCGCAGAAGGTGAATTCTGGGGTGAATGGGGTGTTTGGGCACCCAGGTCCTTGTCTGAGTCAGTCCTGCTGCCGGGCGTGTTCGTGCGCCTGGCCGATCAGGTCCAGGGCGACTTCGAGAACCGCCGTGCGCTTCTTCTCGAAGTCGCCTTCGAGGTCCTGCATCAGGAACATCCCCGCGTGCAGGGTGAACATCGCGCTGACCGAGCGCACCTGGTCGACGAGCTCGGCCTTCGGGTCGATGAGGATGTCCCGCAGATCGCGCATCCGGTCCTTGAAGCTGTCGCCGATGCGCAGGTCCCGGACCGTGCCCTGGTTGTCGTGCATGAAGCGGAAGAGCGGTTCGGCGTCGGCCAGCACGCGGCTGTAGCGCCGTACGACCTCCTGCTTGGTCTCCAGGGTGTGCGGCTGGCTGCGGCCCCACTCGATCAGGTCCTCGATCGGTTTCGTCAGATCCTCGAAGAGGCTGACGATGATCTCTTCCTTCGTCTTGAAGTGGTAGTACAAGGCCGCCTTCGTCACGTCGAGACGCTCGGCGATCTCGCGCAGGGAGGTCTTCTCGTAGCCCTGCTCCGCGAAGAGTTCGAGCGCGACGTCCTGGATGCGCTGGCGGGTGTTGCCGCGGCGCTGCTGCTTGGTGCCGTCCATGGTGACGCCCATCCTCGTACTCCTCGCGCTACCGCGGAAACTTACTTGACGCCCGGCTAGTGACAGGTCTACTTTCCCCAGTGTAGTGAACTAGCCGGGCGGCAAGTAAGTGGCCGCCGCAGGGGGATTGGGAAGAGATGGCGGACACGGTCGAAAGCGTCATGGAAGGCAAACCGGAGGGCAAACAGCCCAAGAGCGTGCGGGTGGTCCTGCTCGCGCTCATGATCGCGATGATGCTCGCGATGCTCGACAACATGATCGTCGGTACGGCGATGCCGACGATCGTGGGCGACCTCGGTGGCCTGGAGCACCTGTCCTGGGTGGTCACCGGCTACACCCTGGCCACCGCGGCCTCCACCCCGATCTGGGGCAAGCTCGGTGACATGTACGGGCGCAAGGGCTCGTTCCTCACCTCGATCGTGATCTTCCTGATCGGCTCGGCGCTCAGCGGCATGGCCCAGAACATGGGCGAGCTCATCGGCTTCCGGGCCGTCCAGGGCCTGGGCGCCGGCGGTCTGATGGTCGGCGTCATGGCGATCATCGGCGATCTGATCCCGCCGCGGGAGCGCGGCAAGTACACCGGCATGATGGCCGGCGTCATGGCGCTGGCGATGATCGGCGGCCCGCTGGTCGGCGGCACCATCACCGACAACTGGGGCTGGCGCTGGTCCTTCTACATCAACCTGCCGCTCGGCGCCGTGGCCCTGGCCCTGGTCAGCGCCGTGCTGCACTTGCCCAAGAAGCGGGCGCGGGCGCGCATCGACTACCAGGGTGTCGCGCTGCTGACCGTCGGCATCACCTCGATCGTGCTGGTCACCACCTGGGGCGGCACCGAGTACGCCTGGACCTCCGCGCGGATCATGGAGCTGACCAGCATCGGCGTCGTCGCGCTGATCGGGTTCGTCTGGTGGCAGACCAAGGCCGCCGAGCCGGTCGTACCGCTGCACATGTTCCGCAGCCGCAACTTCACCCTGATGTCCGTCATCGGCTTCGTCACCGGCTTCGTGATGTTCGGCGCCACGCTCTACCTGCCGCTCTACCAGCAGGCGGTGCAGGGTGCCTCCGCCACCAACTCCGGTCTGCTGCTCCTGCCGATGCTCGGCGCGATGCTCGTGACCTCGATGGTCGCGGGCCGGGTCACCACCAACAGCGGCCGCTACAAGATCTTCCCGATCGTCGGCGGCGCGCTGATGATCGTCGGGCTGTATCTGCTGTCCGTGATGGACACGGGCACGACCCGGCTGACCTCCGGCATCTACATGGCCGTACTGGGTCTGGGCATGGGCTGCCTGATGCAGATCACCATGCTGGTGGCGCAGAACAGCGTGGAGATGAAGGACATGGGTGTCGCGTCCTCGTCCACCACCCTGTTCCGTACGCTCGGCTCCTCCTTCGGCGTGGCCATCATGGGCGCGCTGTTCAACGACCGGGTCAAGCACGTGATGGCCGAGCGGGCCGGCGCGCTGGGCAGGGGCGTCACCGAGAAGTCGGCGCAACTGGACGCCAAGCACCTGAAGATGCTGCCGGCCCCGGTCAAGGACGCGTACCAGCACGCCGTGTCCGCCGGTACGCACTCGGCGTTCCTGCTGGGCGCGGTGATTGCGGTGATCGTGCTGATCGCGGCGCTGTTCGTGAAGGAGGTCCCGCTCAAGGGCGGGAAGCCTTCGGCGGAGAGCGGCGAGGACGTGGCCCTCGTGCAGGTCGCCGAGGCCGTCTGAGCCGCATCTGATCCGAAGACCCCCGGTCGGTGTCCGCCCCGGGGGTCTTCCCCTTTTGCGCCTGGACCGGCGCCGCTCTCGCGGACGTGGCGGATCGACGGCGTGGTTCCCCCATTGATGGTTGCGGGCGTCATGGGCCGAAACTCGACTGTCAGTCCCACATGCCACCATCGACCCCATGGACAAGCTGCGCCGTATGCGTCTGGCCAAGGACGCCATGGACCGGGACTGGGCGGACCCCGGCCTCGATCTGGACGCCGCGGCATCCTGCGCCGGGTACTCGCGGTATCACTTCCTGCGCGCCTTCAAGGAGGTCTACGGCGAGACGCCGGGCCAGTATCTGCACCGCCGGATCGAGCGGGCCGAGGAGATGCTGCGTTGCGCCAACCTCACCGTGACCGAGATCTGCACACTGGTCGGCTTCAGCAGCCTCGGCACGTTCTCCGCCCGCTTCAAGGCCCGCACCGGGCTCACCCCGAGCGAGTACCGCGCGCGGCACGTGGGGCGCGGCGCCTCCCTCATACCCGGCTGCTACGCCATGCTCTGGGCCGGCGGATTCAGCACCGCAAGATCGGAGAAGCGCCCCGGGGCCGGCCCTGCCTACGGTGACGAAGGGCAGTCCGCCGCGGCGGACAGCGGGCCGTTGGACCGGGGGCCAGCGAAGCGGCTGACCGAGTCATTGCTTCGCTGAGCGCCGTCGAGACTGCCCCTCTTGGGGGCGCTTCAGCCTGCGCCTCCCGGCAAGGGCAGCGTCGAATAGCTGCCCGTGGCCGTCGGGGCGTGCTCCGGCAGCCACAGCACCGCCACCGCGCCCTCCGCCGGGATGTCGGCCGGGGTGCCCGCGGCCCGTACGTTGCGGAAGGTGAGGCGGGCGCCCAGAACGCGGGCCTGGCCTGCCGCGATGGTCAGGCCCAGTCCGTGGCCCGTACCGGCGCGGTCCTTGCTGCCCGTGCGGAAGCGGCTCGGCCCCTCGGCGAGCAGTTCCTCGGGGAAACCGGGACCGTGGTCGCGGACCCGGATGACCCGGCCCTCGACGGTCACCTCGATCGGCGGCCTGCCGTGCCGGGCGGCGTTGGCGAGCAGGTTGAACAGGACTCGCTCCAGGCGGCGCGGGTCGGTGGTGACCTCCGACTCGTGCACCACCCGCACCTCGATCTCCGGGTCCTTGGCGGCCACGCGCCGGGCGACGAACTCGCCCAGCATGATGTCCTGCAGCTCCGCCCGCTCCGAGGCGCCGTCCAGCCGGGCCACCTCCAGGACGTCCTCGACGAGCGTGCGCATCGCCTTCGCCCGGTCGAGGACCAGTTCCGTGGGACGGCCGGGGGGCAGCAGTTCGGCGGCCGTGAGCAGGCCCGTCACGGGGGTGCGCAACTCGTGCGCGATATCGGCGGTGACCCGCCGCTCGGCCTCCAGACGCTGCTGCAGCGCGTCCGCCATGGCGTCCACCGCGCGCGCCAGATCGTCGGTCTCGTCCCGTACGACCCCGCCGATGGCCTCCCGCACCCGGACATCGGTCTCGCCCCTGGCGACCTGGTTCGCGGCCGCGGCCGCCTTGCGCAGCCGCCCCGACAGCTGCCCGCCGATCAGCACGCCGAGCGCGCTGCCGCCGAACACGACCGCGATGGAGCCGATGACCAGCGCCTGGTCGAGGTCCTTCATCACATCGGTGGAGCGGTCCGGCATATGGGTGTGCAGGGACAGCACATGCCCGTCCTTGGCCGGCATGGCCGCCCAGATGTCCGGCACCCCGCCGTGGACGATGACGTCGCTGGCCTTCCTGCCGCGCTCCACCTTCTCGCGCATGGACAGCGGCAGCTCGGGGTCGTCGACCTTGATGTTGGGGAAGTTCGGCCGCTGGCTCAGCTCGTAGTTGCGCTGCGCGTACTGGACGCGCTGGGTGGCGAGGTCCCGTGCGTTGTCCAGCATCGAGACCATGGCCGCGTTGTGCACGACCAGGCTCAGCGCGATCGCGACCAGCCCGGCCACCAGCGCGATCGCCGCGCTGAGCTTCCATCTGAGCCCGGTGTGCAGGCCGGCGCGCTCCATGCGCCGGACCGGGTAGCGAAGGATCCCCCGCATGCCGCCCCGCTCAGGCCTTCAGCTTGTAGCCGAAGCCGCGGACCGTCTCGATCCGGTCCTGGCCGATCTTCTGGCGCAGCCGCTGCACATGCACGTCGACGACCCGGGTGTCCCCGCCCCAGCCGTAGTCCCAGACCCGCTCCAGCAGCTTGTCACGGGAGAGCACGGTGCCCGGCGCCGAGGAGAACTCCAGCAGCAGCCGCATCTCGGTCGGGGTGAGCGCGACCGGCTGCCCGGCCCGGCGCACCTCCATGCCCTCGGTGTCGATCTCCAGGTCCCCGAAGGTCAGCACGCCACCGCTCACCGGGTCCTCGGCCGCCTCCGTCCGGTCGCCGCCGCCCGCGTGCCCGAAGCGGCGCAGCACCGCCCGGATCCGCGCGACCAGCACGGCACCGTCGAACGGCTTGGTCACATAGTCGTCGGCGCCCGCCTCCAGGCCGAGGACGACGTCGATGGAGTCGGCGCGCGCCGACAGCATGATCACCGGCACGGTCGACTCGTCCCGGATACGACGGCACAGGCTGACCCCGTCCAGGCCGGGGACCATCACGTCCAGCAGAGCGATGTCGGGGCGGTTCGCCCGGAACGCCTCAAGGCCGGACAGGCCGTCGGGCATGGCGGTGACCGCGAAGCCGTCCCGCTCCAGGGCGAGCTGGGTGGCCTCGCGGATGACGTCGTCGTCCTCGACGAACAGAACGTGGGTCTGGTCTGCCATCCCGGTGCTCTCAGTCCTCGTGTGTGCGTGTGGGGGGTCAGTTGTCCGTCGGGGCCGCCGCGTCGCCGCCGGTTCTGCTGTAGAAGGTGTCGTGCCGGTACCGCTCGGTGAACCGGCCCGCCTTCCACCTGTACGTGATCACGGTTTCCCGGGACGGGTTCGACACCTGGTCGTCCGTGCCGTACACCTGCTTGGTCACGGTCAGGTCGGTGCCGTCGATCTCCGAGACGACCGGCGAGTCCTCCGCCTTGAACACATTCTTGTACGTGCCCCCGACGTCCCGGTACACATACGTGCCGATGCCCACCCAGTCACTGCAGGCCGACACGTTGATGAGGACGTCGTTGACCGATCCGCCGGTCAGATAGCCGTAGGTGACCTCGATCGGGTAGTCGTTGCCGCTGCACGGCTTCAGCCCGCGCTTCACCGTCGCGGAGACCGCCGGGTCGTTCTTGATCAGCGAGACGGCGTTCACCCGCCGATAGCCGGTGGTCGTGCTCGGCCTGGGTGAGGCGACGGCTCCCGCGATCGCCGACGCGTGCGCGGGTCCCTCGTCCCGGGTGCCGGTGCCCCCGGTGCCGCAGGCGGCGACGAAAAGGGCGATGGCGGCGAGCGCGGCCCCCGCCGCGATCACCGCCTGTGAACTGTCTCGGGCCCCGTCGGGCCCGGCCCCGGTCAGGCCGCGCAACGCTCCCGCTCCTCACGCTCCAGCGCGCGTGCGTCCAGATCGCGGGCCTCCAGCTCCTCGCGGAGCCGGGCGAGCGCCCGGTGCAGCGTGCTCTTGACCGTACCGGCCGACATGCCGAGGGCGGCGGCCGTCTCCTCCGTGGACATCTGCTCCCAGTGTCGCAGTACTACAACACTGCGCTGCTTCGGTGCGAGCACTTTCATGACGTCCATCAGCAGGGCCCGGTCGGCGTGCTGCTCGGTGGAGTCGTCCACGGACGCGTCCGGCAGCTGCTCGGTCGGGACCTCCTCCAGCTTGCGCGCCCGCCACCACTCCGTGCGGGTGTTGATCATGACCCGGCGCAGATAGGCGTCGGCGAGGCGCTTGTCGGCGATGCCCTCCCAGCGGCCGTACGTCCGCACCAGTGCCGTCTGCAGCAGGTCCTGGGCGTCGACCGGGTCCGGGACCAGCCGGCGTGCGCTGCGCAGCAGCGCGTCCTGCCTGGTGCGGACGTACTCCTCGAATTCGAGCACCTCGCCCTGCGTCATGATCAACCGCCTCCGCTCCCCGTTCACTCCGGCTCATGCCTGAAGTCCTGCGTACCCCGTGTCCGGTGGTCTGCCGGGCACGGACAAGAAGTTAGGGAGCGGTTGTCACGGCGCTGTCCGAACCAGCCTGCGGCTAGCAATCGGCTATCCGTCAGTTGTGTAACAGCCGTAGGGAGTGGGTAAGGAGTGCGACTGTTATGTTCCTTTATGGGGGCTTTTGTCGGCCGGATCGGGCGGTAACAGGGGCAGGCTGACTGTGACTTGGCTGTCCGTCAGCTCAACGGCAGCCGATACAGACCGCCCGGCAGCGGCTCCACCAGACCGTCCGCGACGAGCCCGTCGAGCGCGCGGGCGCGCTGCACCGGCTCGTGCCACACCCGGTCCAAGGCCGCCTGCGGCACCGGCGCGTGCGCCTCCCGCAGTACCGCCAGCAGCTTGCCGCGCACCTGCCGGTCCGTGCCGGCGTACGTCTGCCCACGGCGCGGCGGCCCCTCGTGCTCCGGCTTCCCGGCCAGCAGCCAGGCGCACTGCGCGGCGATGGGGCAGCGCCCGCACCCCTCGTTCTTCGCCGTGCACACCAGCGCGCCCAGCTCCATGGAGGCCGCGGCCCAGCGCGCCGCCGTCTTCTCGTCCTCGGGCAGCAGCTCACGGGCGAGCCGGCGCTCGGCGGCCGTGGTCGCGTTCGGCGGGTACTGCACCCCCGTCACCGCCCGCGCGAAGACCCGGCGCACGTTCGTGTCCAGCACCGGATGCCGCTGCCCGTACGCGAACGAGGCCACCGCGGCGGCCGTGTACTCGCCGATGCCGGGCAGCGCCAGCAGCTGCGCGTGGTCCGTCGGTACGTCCCCGCCGTGCCGTTCGGTTATGGCCAGCGCGGCGCCGTGCAGCCGCAGGGCCCGGCGCGGGTAGCCGAGCCGGCCCCAGGCGCGCACCGCCTCGCCGGGCGCCTCCTTCGCGAGGTCGGCGGGGCGCGGCCAGCGGGCCAGCCACTGCTCGTAGACCGGCAGCACCCGGTTGACCGGGGTCTGCTGGAGCATGAACTCGCTGACCATCACCCCCCACGGGCCCGCCTCCGGGCGGCGCCAGGGGAGGTCGCGGGCATGGGCGTCGAACCAGGCGATCACGGGGGTGTGCAGCTTCTCAGTCATGGCCCTCCGATCCTGCCACGGCTCGGCACGCAGGACGGGTGACGGCGCGGTCACTGAACGTGGCGAAGGTGAAGGACCCTGGACGCCAGGGCAGTTGCCGGAATGATGATCCGGAAAAGTTGGCGCTCATGCGGCGGGTGGGGCAAGCGAGCACGGCGTTCTCTCGTACAGTTTGCGCCGTGGGATCTCTGCGCAATCCGGTCGGGCCGCTTCCCTCCTCCATCTACTGGCGAAGGAGGGTCGTACTGCTGTCGGTGATCGCCCTGTTGGCGCTGCTGATCACGTGGATCGTCACCGCCGGCGGCGGGGGCGGCAAGAAGAACGCCGGCGAGTCCAACGGCAAGGATCCCGCGCACACCATCACGCCGGGGCCGTCCTCGTCCGGGCCCGCGATCAGCCAACACCCGGGCGGGCGTGACGACTCGGGCGGTGCCTCCGGTGGGAGCGATTCCGGTTCGAGCGGCGGCAGCGGTTCGGACACCGGCTCCGGCGGCTCCTCCGGGTCCGGTGACGGCTCGGCCGGCGGTTCGGGTTCGGGCTCCGGTGGCGGCAACGTCGGTACGGGCGACACGCTCCCGGCGTCCTCCACGCTCCCCAACTGCACCTCCTCTGCCGTGGCGTTGAGTCTGCGGAGCCTGCACAACTCCTACTCGCCGGACCAGACGCCGACCTTCGAACTCACCGCGAAGAACGCTTCGTCCGCCGACTGCAAGGTCGATCTCGGCCCGAAGAACGCGGTGTTGACCATCACGCCGGCGGACGGGAGCGACACGTTCTGGTCGTCGGCGGACTGTCCCCAGGGCGCGGGGAGCCTGGTGTTCCGGGTGCCGGCGGGGCAGAGCATCACGTACACGGTGAAGTGGGACCGGAAGCCGAGCGCGCCGCAGTGTGCGACGCCCTCCGCGGGCTCGGCGAAGGCGGGCACCTATCTGCTGGAGGCGAAGGCGCCCGGGTTCGGGAAGGTGCAGGCGTCCTTCGTGCTGTCGGCCGACTGAGCCGTCGTCGCAGAAGAAGCACCCCCGGCCTCGACGAGGCCGGGGGTGTCGACGTGCGACGAGCTGTGGATCAGCTCCAGCGCATGGCCGCGGCATACGTGTCCGTCCCGGTGCTGACCTGCCCGTCGGAATCCAACCTTGAGGACGAGCCCGGTGGCCTTGTCCTACGGCGTCCAGCCGTCGGAGTCGTGGAACTCGTACCACTTCTGGTAGTTGCCACCGTTTTACGCGCGTACCGTCGGACCGCTTGTACTCGTCCCACTTCACGGACGCGCTCCGGCCGGGGTCCGCGGACGTAGTACGGGCCCGGCCGCTGTAGTACGCCAGGCACTTGTGGTTGCCGTTGTTCTTCCAGGTGACGGGGTTGCCGGCGGCGAACGCCTGCCCCGTGCCCGCAAGGGTCAGTGCCGGGCGAGGACTGCCGCGGCGGCGAACGTGCCCATGAGGCGCTTCTTCATGTGATTTCCCCCTACGCAGTTCAACTGGGGGAAGCCATACCGGAGTTGGGGCGGACGGTCCGAACTCAGACGTACCGCTCCAGGATGGAGGACTCGGCCAGGCGCGACAGGCCTTCCCGGACGCTCCTCGCCCGGGCCTCGCCCACGCCGTCCACGGTCTGCAGGTCGTCCACGCTCGCGGCCAGCAGCTTCTGCAGGCCGCCGAAGTGCTCCACCAGCCGGTCGATGATCGCGCCCGGCAGCCGCGGCACCTTGGCCAGCAGCCGGAAGCCCCGCGGGGACACCGCGGAGTCGAGGGTCTCCGGCGAGCCCGTGTAGCCCAGCGCCCGCGCCACCGTGCCGAGTTCGATCAGCTCGGCGTGGGTCAGCGCGTCCAGCTCGGAGAGGGCGTCCTCGACCGTGCGGGAACGCTTGGCGGTCGGCTCGGGGACGTAGTCCCGGACGACCAGCTCGCGGTCCGGCTCGACCCCCGCGATCAACTCCTCCAACTGGAGCGCGAGAAGACGACCGTCCGTGCCCAGTTCGACCACGTATTCGGCGATTTCGGTGGCGATGCGCCGGACCATCTCCAGGCGCTGCGCGACGGCGGACACGTCCCGCACCGTCACCAGGTCCTCGATCTCCAGCGCCGAGAGGGTGCCGGCCACCTCGTCCAGCCGCAGCTTGTACCGCTCCAGCGTGGCCAGCGCCTGGTTCGCGCGGGAGAGGATCGCCGCCGAGTCCTCCAGGACGCGCCGCTGACCGTCGACGTAGAGGGCGATCAGGCGCATGGACTGGGAGACGGAGACCACGGGGAAGCCGACCTGCTTGCTGACCCGGTCCGCCGTGCGGTGCCGGGTGCCCGTCTCCTCCGTGGGGATCGTCGGGTCCGGCACCAGCTGCACGCCCGCGCGCAGGATCTTCGACAGGTCCGAGGACAGCACGATGCCGCCGTCCAGCTTGCACAGCTCCCGCAGCCGGGTGGCGGTGAACTCCACGTCGAGGACGAACCCGCCCGTGCACATCGCCTCGACCGTCTTGTCGGAACCGAGGACGATGAGTCCGCCGGTGTTGCCGCGCAGCACCCGTTCGAGCCCGTCACGCAGGGCCGTACCAGGAGCCACGGCGCTCAGGGAGGCGCGCATCAGGCCATCGGAACCGGCACTCCCACCGATCTTTCCGGGAGCTGCTGCCCGGTCGTTGGCTGCCACTGCACTCCTCCGGTCGCAGGTTCTGACGCGCCCCCGTGACCCGCACTCGGTTCGTACGGACGGGCGAGACCTGGGCAAAGTCTACCGGCGGTCCTCCGCCTCCCGCGGGGCCTCTCGGCGACGGGAGCGCGGCAGCACCCGCAGCGCGTCCCCCATGTCAGCGACTTCCAGGACCTTCATGCCGGGCGGCACCTTGCCCGGATCGGTCGGCACCAGCGCGTGCGTGAAGCCCAGCCGGTGGGCCTCCGTGAGCCTGCGCTGCACGCCCGTGACCCGTCTCACCTCGCCCGCGAGGCCCACCTCGCCGATCGCGACAAGGTTCTTCGGCAGCGGAGTGTCGCTGGCGGCGGAGGCGAGCGCGAGGGCGATGGCGAGGTCGGCGGCCGGCTCCGACAGCTTCACCCCGCCGACCGTCGCGGAGTAGATGTCCCGCTTGCCGAGCGCGCTGATCCGGCCGCGCTGCTCCAGGACGGCCAGCATCATCGACACGCGCGAGGTCTCCAGGCCCGAGGTCGTACGCCGCGGGGAGGGGATCTGGGAGTCCACGGTCAGCGCCTGCACCTCGGCCACCAGCGGGCGGCGGCCCTCCAGGGTGACGGTCAGACAGGTGCCGGGGACCGGTTCGTCGCGACGGGTGAGGAAGAGTCCGCTTGGGTCGGCAAGTCCGGTGATGCCCTCGTCGTGCAGTTCGAAGCAGCCGACCTCGTCCGTGGCGCCGTAGCGGTTCTTCACACCGCGCACCAGGCGCAGGCGCGCGTGCCGGTCGCCCTCGAAGTGCAGGACGACGTCCACGAGGTGTTCCAGGAGGCGAGGGCCCGCGATCGCGCCGTCCTTTGTGACATGGCCCACGAGGAGCGTGGACATCCCGCGCTCCTTGGAGGCGCGGATGAGCGCGCCCGCGACCTCCCTCACCTGGGCCATGCCACCGGGTGCGCCCTCGATCTCCGGGGAGGCGACCGTCTGCACCGAGTCGAGGATCAGCAGGGAGGGCTTGACCTCGTCCAGGTGGCCGAGGACGGCGGACAGATCGGTCTCGGCGGCCAGATACAGCTCGTCATGGAGGGCGCCGATGCGGTCCGCGCGCAGCCGCACCTGGCTCGCCGACTCCTCGCCGGTCACATAGAGGGTGCGGTGCTCGGCGCTCGCGGACTTGGCGGCCACGTCCAGCAGCAGCGTGGACTTGCCGACGCCGGGCTCACCCGCGAGCAGCACGACCGCGCCGGGGACGAGACCGCCGCCGAGCACCCGGTCCAGCTCCGGCACGCCGGTGGCGCGGGCGGTGGCCTGCCGGCCGTCGACCTGCCCGATCGGCAGCGCCGAGGTGGTGACCCGGCCCGCGGCCGTCGTACGGACCGCGGGCGCGCCGTACTCCTCGACCGTGCCCCAGGCCTGGCACTCGGGGCAGCGGCCGAGCCACTTGGCCGTCTGCCAGCCGCACTCGGTGCAGCGGTAGGACGGGCGGTCCTTGGTGGTCTTGGTACGGGCAGCCATGCGGAAACCGTAGCCCGCGGCACTGACAACGGATCCCCGGGATGTGTGAACGGATCCCCGGGATGTGTGTGGGTGAACCGGTATCGGCCATCAGCCGTCGGCTTCGAGCCACGGAACAAAGGGTTCCTGTCCCCTTATGAGGGATCGTTTCACCCGTACGAATTAAAAGTGCTCAAGCTTCGAGAAGGGGCACTCCGGCGCCGCCTACGGTCGCACGGGTGATGAGCAGCAGTCCGGAGACCACCACCCGCACCACCGGCGCGCACCGGGTGCGCGGCCAGGCCCGTGAAGCACGAGGGGCAGGCGACACACGAGAGGCGAGGGAAGGTCGCGGTGCACGCAAGGGTCGCGGTGCCGAAGAGGCCCGCGATGCGCGAGAGGGGCGCGACCGCGCCGCCGCGCGCACCCTCGCCCAGTGGCCGCCGGCGCGCTACGAACCGTACCTGGACGGGCTGTTCACCTACTGCCTGTCGGTGCTGTGCGACCACGACGCGGCCACCGCCGCCCTCGGCGATGTCCTCGCCCTGGCCGAGCGGCGCGCACACCGTGTCCCCGAGGCCGCCGCCGACCGCAGGGCCTGGCTGTACGCGCTGGCCCGCTGGGCGTGCCTGCGCAAGCTGGCCGAAGCCAAGCAGAAACGTCAGGCCACGCATGCGGCGGGCCGCCCCCCGACCCGGCGCCAGGTGCCCGAACCGCCCGTCGCCCCGGAGGTCCAGGAACAGCGGCGCCGCGAACTGGCCCTGCTCGCCTGGCCGGAGGCGGCCGGTACGACCCCCGAGCAGCGCGAGGCCCTGGAGCTGGCCGTCCGCCACCACCTGGCCGCGCAGGAGATCGCCGCCGTCCTCGGCATGGCACCGGCGGCCGCACGCGAACTGCTCGCCTCCGCCGCCTGCGAGGTCGAACGCACCCGCGCGGCCCTCGCCGTGGTCGAGACCGGCGGCTGTCCTAGCGTGGCCCATCTCACGGGGGACAGCGGGCTGGTCCTGAGCACGGCGCTGCGCCGCGAACTGGTCCGGCACGTCGACGACTGCCCGCGCTGCCGCCGCACCGCCGAGCGCGCCGTGCCCGGACACTGGCCCGGCGCCACGGTCACCCCCGCCGAACTGCCCGTCCTGGAGGCACCCAGAAGGGCCCTGCATCTCGCCCTGGCGCACCAGCCACGCGCGCGTGGAGCGGCGGCACCCCGCTTCGACCGGCGCGGCTTCCCCATGGACCCCAAGGACCGCGCGGCCCGCCGCGACCGGCTACGCGCGCGTGCGGTGACGACCACGGTCGTCGCCACGGTGCTGGCAGCGCCCGTCCTGGCCCTGTGGGCCGCCTACCGGGGCGCGCCGACGGCGGACGGGGAGGGGCCCTCCGCCACGGCGCGCGAGGCCCAGGGCCCCGACGCCCTCGGCAGCGACCCGGCCGGCGGCTACGAGAACGCCGGGAACGCGAGCGTGAAGCCCGGCGTCCGCATCGGCAAGGACGGCAAGGCGGACGTCTCCGTGGAGGTCGTCAGCGTGACCGGAGCGGGCACGAAGGGCGCCGGGCGCCTCGCGGTCAGCGCCGCGAACGACGGCGACACGACCCTGATCACCCTCACCGCGTCCGGCTCCTCCCCGGTCCGCTGGTCCGCGTCCACGACAGCGCCCTGGCTGTATCTGAGCCGGTCCACGGGAACCGTGAACCCCGGCGACACGTTGACGATCAAGGTGTACGTCGACCACCTCCGCGAGCCCTCCGGCCACTGGCAGGCGCAGCTGGCGATCTCCCCGGCGGGCGCGGTGGTCACGATCGACGGCTACGGCACGGCCCCCACGCACGGCCCGACCCCTCCACCCACCAGCGCATCCCCCACCCCACCCCCACCGACCACACCGCCCCCTTCCACCCCGCCGTCCACGCCACCGACCACCGATCCCCCCACCTCCCCAGCCCCGACCCCACCGGATCCCCCACCACCGACCACACCGCCGTCTCCGTCCGGCAGCGATGCGCCGAGTCCGTCTGGGGGGTAGGGCGGGGCTTGGCCGGTGGGGAGGGGTGCCGGGATGCGCTGGCCGGGAGAGCGGGCGGGCCGACCGGGGGTCGGCCGGCGGGAGGGGAAGCGCCGGGGGGTGGGAGCAGGGCGGGGGCTGGGTGCGGGATTACCGACGCCGTCAGCATCCGGCAGCGGGAGCACCGAGACCGTCCGGAGGTGGGAGGCGGGCTTGGCTGCGGGGAAGGAAGCGCCGGGGGAGAAGGGTGGCGGTGGGGATTGGGGGATTACTGGGGCCGTCGCCATAGCAGCGATGCGCCGAGTCCGTCGGGGCAGGGGCGGGCTGGCCGGGGAGGAGAGCGCCGGGGCGCGGAGAGGGCGGAGCGATTGTCGGCGCCGTCACCGTGCGGCAGCGATATGTCGAGTCCGTCCGGGAGTAGCAGGCGGGACTTGGCCCGTGGAATGGGAGCGGTGTGGGGCGGCGAGCGGATCCCTCACGAGGGCACGTGTGGATGTGCCGGAGGGTGGGATTGGCAGATCTGTTCCGGGCGGGGATGGCCTGTACCGGCGTCGGCGCGAGACGTCGCAGGTCAGGCGGTGCTGTGCCGGGACGGAGGGGTGGGTGGAACGGATCTGCCAATCACCGCGGCCGGGGCCGCCGTGGGCGGCGAACGGCCGTGGGGTGACGCCGGTGGGTCGGCGGGGAAACCGCGGCTCGCCGGGGTTATGGGGTCGGGTCGGCGGGGTGGGGGGCGAGCAGGGGCAGCTGGGAGGCCAGGCGCTGTTCGCAGAGTTCGGCCAGGCGGTCGTAGCCGGCCTTGCCCATCAGTTCGGTCAGCTCGGCCCGGTAGGAGACGTAGACCGGCTCGCCCGCGCCGTGTGCGGAGGTCGCCGAGGTGCACCACCAGTGCAGGTCGTGGCCGCCCGGACCCCAGCCCCGGCGGTCGTACTCACCGATGGAGATCTGCAGGACCCGTGTGTCGTCGGGGCGGTCGATCCAGTCGTAGGTGCGCCGGATCGGCAGCTGCCAGCACACGTCCGGCTTGGTCTCCAGCGGCTCCCGGCCCTCCCGCAGCGCGAGGATGTGCAGCGAGCAGCCCGCGCCGCCCGCGAAGCCGGGCCGGTTCTGGAAGATGCAGGAGCCCTGGTAGGGGCGGGTCTGGCGGGAGCCCTCCTCGTCCTTGGACACCCAGCCGTTCCGCGTGCCCTCGTCGTGGTGCTGCCAGATCTCCGGCGTGAGCCGGGCCACATGCTCGGCGACCCGCTTCTCGTCGTCCTCGTCCGAGAAGTGCGCGCCCAGCGAGCAGCACCCGTCGTCCGCGCGGCCCGCCTGGATGCCCTGGCAGCCGCTGCCGAAGATGCAGTTCCAGCGAGAGGTCAGCCATGTCAGATCACAGCGGAAGACCTGCTCGTCGTCCGCAGGATCGGGAAACTCCACCCAGGCGCGCGCGAAGTCGAGCCCCTTTTCGTCGCTCACCTGCGGAGCCTGCTTGGCCTGCTTCGACTTCTTGGTCACGGACGACGCCCTCGCCTGTGCAGAATCCTTCAATTCCTTGGAGGATTTGTGGTCCTTCGCCTTTTTCGTCTTTGGCACGTGTCCAGGGTAAGTGGCCGAGAGCCGCACCGGGGACCGTCGGCGGGCGATCTGGCAGTAGCGTTCCGTATATGAGACTCGGTGTCCTGGACGTGGGTTCGAACACGGTGCATCTGCTGGTGGTGGACGCCCACCCCGGCGCGCGCCCGCTGCCCGCGCATTCGCACAAGGCCGAACTTCGGCTCGCCCAGCTGCTCGACGACAGCGGTGCCATCGACGACGACGGCATCCGCAAGCTGGTCGCAGTCGTGCAGGACGCGCTCCAGGCCGCCGAGGACAAGGGCGTCGAGGACCTGCTGCCGTTCGCGACCTCCGCCGTCCGGGAGGCCACCAACGCCGACGAGGTCCTCGCGCGCGTGGCGGACGAGACGGGCGTACGACTCCAGGTCCTCGCCGGTGCGGAGGAGGCCCGCCTCACCTTCCTCGCGGTCCGCCGCTGGTTCGGCTGGTCCGCCGGAAAGCTGCTGGTCCTGGACATCGGCGGCGGCTCCCTGGAGATCGCCTACGGCATAGACGAGGAGCCGGACGCCGCCGTCTCCCTGCCGCTCGGCGCCGGCCGGCTCACCGCGGGCTGGCTGCCCGGCGACCCGCCCGCTCCCGGGGCCGTGCGCGCCCTGCGCCGCCATGTCCGTACCGAGATCGCCCGCACGGTCGGCGAATTCAGCCGCTTCGGCGCCCCCGACCACGTGGTCGCCACGTCCAAGACCTTCAAGCAGCTCGCCCGCATCGCCGGCGCGGCCCGCAGCGCCGAGGGCCTCTACGTCCAGCGCGAACTCAAGCGCGAGTCCCTGGAGGCCTGGGTCCCGCGCCTGGCCGGCATGACGGCTGAGCAGCGCACCGAGCTTCCCGGCGTCTCCGAGGGCCGCGCCGGCCAGCTCCTGGCGGGCGCCCTGGTGGCGGAGGGCGCGATGGACCTGTTCGGGGTGGAGAACCTGGAGGTCTGCCCGTGGGCTCTGCGGGAGGGCGTGATCCTCCGGCGCCTCGATCACATGGGGAGCGATTAGCGCCCAGAAAGGAGCGCGGGCTGTATCGATGTGCGACCCAGCCGCGTGAGCGCGAGAAACGGCCACACACCCGCACTCGCGCAAATGGCGAAAGTCACAACGGCGAATGGGCACCCAACACCGGCACCACTCAACGCCGTAAGGTGACGGACGTGGCTGAACCAACGGACGTGCGTATCGCGCTGTCGACGGCCTCCGTGTACCCGGAGTCCACCGCGACTGCCTTCGAGATCGCCGCGCGCCTCGGCTACGACGGTGTCGAGGTCATGGTGTGGACCGACCCGGTCAGCCAGGACATCGAGGCGCTGCGCCGCTTGTCGGACTACCACGGCATCCCGATCCTGGCCGTCCACGCCCCCTGCCTGCTGATCACCCAGCGGGTCTGGTCGACGGACCCCTGGGTCAAGCTCCAGCGGGCCCGGGCGGCCGCCGAGAAGCTGGGTGCCTCCACCGTCGTCGTACACCCGCCCTTCCGCTGGCAGCGGCAGTACGCGCGCGACTTCGTCGACGGGATCTGGCGGATGGCGGACGAGACGGACGTACGCTTCGCCGTCGAGAACATGTACCCGTGGCGCTACCGCGACCGCGAGATGCTCGCCTACGCCCCCGACTGGGACGTCACCCAGCACGACTACCGGCACTTCACGATCGACCTCAGCCACACGGCGACGGCCCGCACGGACGCCCTGGAGATGGCCGGCCGCATGGGCGACCGCCTCGGCCACGTCCATCTCGCCGACGGCCGGGGCTCGGCCAAGGACGAGCACATGGTGCCGGGCCGCGGCACCCAGCCCTGCGCCGAGCTGGTGGAGCACCTGGCCGTCTCCGGGTTCGACGGCCATGTTGTCATCGAGGTCAACACCCGGCGGGCGATGTCCAGCGCCGAGCGCGAGGCCGACCTCGCCGAGGCCCTGGCCTTCACCCGCAAGCACCTGACGTCGGCGGTACGGGTGCCTCGGCGATGAACGACCACGAGCAGCCCACCCGCAGAAGAGGCAGGCCGCCGCGCACGGAATCCGCCGACACCCGCGACCGCATCCTCTCCGCCGCTCGCGAGGAGTTCTCCGAGCGCGGCTACGAGAAGGCGTCCGTGCGCGGTATCGCGAAGGCGGCCGGTGTCGACTCCGCGCTGGTCCACCACTACTTCGGCACCAAGGAGCAGGTCTTCGAGGCGGCGATCGCGGTGGCCTTCGCGCCCGCGCTGAACGCCCCCGAGGCGCTGGCCGCCGGTCCCGTGGAAGCGGTGGGGGAGCGGCTGACCCGTTTCATCTTCGGCGTCTGGGAGAACCCCACGACCCGTTCACCGGTCCTCGCGATCGTCCGGTCCGCCCTGAACAACGAGACCGCCGCCGCCGTCTTCCGCCGGCTCATCGCCTCCCAGCTGCTGCGCCGCGTCGCCGCCCAGGTGGACCTGCCGGACGCCGAACTGCGCGCCGAGCTGGCCGCCGCACAACTGGTGGGCACGGCGATGATGCGGTACGTCGTCAAGCTGGAGCCGCTGGCCTCCGCCGACCTGGAGCAGATCATCGCGCGTGTGGCACCGGTCGTACAGCACCATCTGACCAGCGCCTGAGCCGCACACCGGGGTTCGGACCGGCGAGACGGGCGTCCCGCATTCCGGACAGCCGTGTCCAGCGTTTGGAGCACCGGCGTACGCTCGAAGACAACCAGAACTGTCTGGCAGATCTTCGAAGGAGCGAGCGACGATGCCCGAGCTGAGGTCCCGCACAGTCACCCACGGCCGCAACATGGCGGGCGCCCGCGCCCTTATGCGCGCCTCCGGTGTACCCGGTGCGGACATCGGCCGGAAGCCCGTCATCGCCGTCGCGAACTCCTTCACCGAGTTCGTGCCGGGTCACACCCATCTGCAGCCGGTCGGCCGGATCGTCAGCGAGGCGATCAAGGAGGCCGGCGGCATCCCGCGCGAGTTCAACACGATCGCCGTGGACGACGGCATCGCGATGGGCCACGGCGGCATGCTGTACTCCCTGCCCTCCCGCGACCTGATCGCGGACTCGGTGGAGTACATGGTCGAGGCCCACTGCGCCGACGCCCTGGTCTGCATCTCCAACTGCGACAAGATCACCCCGGGCATGCTGCTGGCGGCCCTGCGCCTGAACATCCCGACGGTCTTCGTCTCCGGCGGCCCGATGGAGTCCGGCCGCGCCACCCTGGTCGACGGCACGGTGCGCACGCTCGACCTGGTCGACGCGATCTCCGACGCCGTCAACGACAAGATCTCCGACGAGGACATCCTCCGTATCGAGGAGAACGCCTGCCCGACCTGCGGCAGCTGTTCCGGCATGTTCACCGCCAACTCGATGAACTGCCTGACCGAGGCCATCGGCCTGTCCCTGCCCGGCAACGGCTCGGTCCTCGCCACCCACACCGCGCGCAAGCAGCTTTACGTCGACGCCGCCCACACGGTCATGGACCTCACCCGCCGCTACTACGAGCAGGACGACGACACGGTCCTCCCGCTGAACATCGCCACCTTCCAGGCCTTCGAGAACGCCATGGCCCTGGACATCGCGATGGGCGGCTCCACCAATACGATCCTGCACCTGCTGGCCGCCGCCCAGGAGGCCGGCGTCCCCTTCGGCCTGGAGCAGATCGACGCCGTCTCCCGCCGGGTGCCGTGCCTGGCGAAGGTGGCGCCCAACGTGGCGAAGAACCGCACGTACTACATGGAGGACGTGCACCGCGCCGGCGGCATCCCGGCCCTGCTGGGCGAACTCCACCGCGCGGGCCTGCTCAACGAGGACGTGCACGCCGTCCACAGCCCGTCGCTGGCCGACTGGCTGAAGACCTGGGACGTCCGCGGTGGCAGCCCGTCCCCGGAGGCGGTGGAGCTGTGGCACGCGGCACCGGGCTGCGTCCGCTCCGCCGAGGCCTTCTCCCAGTCCGAGCGCTGGGAGGCGCTGGACGAGGACGCGGAGGGCGGCTGCATCCGCTCCGTCGAGCACGCGTACTCCAAGGACGGCGGCCTCGCGGTCCTCAAGGGCAACCTGGCGGTCGACGGCTGTGTGGTGAAGACGGCCGGCGTGGACGAGTCGATCTGGACCTTCGAGGGCCCGGCGGTCGTCTGCGAGTCCCAGGAGGAGGCCGTCCAGCGCATCCTCACCCAGGAGGTCAAGGACGGCGATGTCGTCGTCATCCGCTACGAGGGCCCCAAGGGCGGCCCCGGCATGCAGGAGATGCTCTACCCGACCTCGTACCTGAAGGGTCGCGGCCTGGGCAAGACCTGCGCCCTGATCACCGACGGCCGCTTCTCCGGCGGCACTTCGGGCCTGTCCATCGGCCACGCCTCCCCCGAGGCGGCCTCCGGCGGCACCATCGCCCTCGTCCAGGACGGCGACCGCATCCGCATCGACATCCCGAACCGCACGATCGAGCTCCTGGTCGACGAGGCCGAACTCGCCCGCCGAGAGCAGTCCCTCAACGGCGTCTACGCCCCGAAGAACCGCGACCGCAAGGTCTCAGCGGCGCTGCGGGCCTACGCCGCGATGGCCACCAGCGCCGACAAGGGCGCGGTGCGGGACGTGACCAGGCTCGGCTGAGCAGCCACCCGACAGGGGCCGCCTCCCGCGCGGGGGCGGCCCCTTCGCATGTCACCAGGCCTTGGGGTCGCGGTCCGTCACCAGGTCTTCGGGTCGCGTCCGTCCACGGCGAAGACGGTTCCGTCGGGGGAGGCGGCATAGACATGCGTGCCGATGAGCAGCGGGCTGGGCAGGGCGGCGGAGACCTCGCCCGCGTTCGCACCGAGCCGTGGCGGTGTCTGTCCCACCAGGCTTCCGCCGCGTGCGTCGACGGCGAGCAGCCGCCCGTCGGGAGCGGTGAAGTAGACGTGGTCGGCGGAGGCGACCGGCGCCGAACCGCGGCTCACGGACGTTTCCGTGTGCCACAGCCACTTGCCCGTGCCGAGGTCGACCGCGTCCAGTGACCCGCCGGTCGCCAGCAGCTGCACGACATCGCCGCGTACGTCGGCGTGGGGTGCCGTGAGCGGGAGGGGCAGGGCGACGCGGCGTACGGCCTTCACGGCCGGTGAGTACCGGACGACGGCCTTCGCGTCGCCCGAGACGCGGTCGAGGGACAGCAGGAACAGGGAGTGGCCCTGGCTGCCGATGGGCCGCAGCAGGCCCTTCAGCCGCGCTTGCCACCGCACCGCACCGGTGCGCGGTTCCAGGGCGGTGACCAGCGTGTCCGCCCCTTGCGCCGAGGCGCTGGTCGCATAGGCCAGCGGATCGCCGTCGTAGGAGGCCAGCAGCGGGGTCGTGCTCCCGGACACGCGGCGATGCCACTTGGTCTCTCCCGATGCCCCGGCCACCCCGGTGACCGCCCCGTCCGTGCCGGTGACCAGGAGCATGGACTTGGTGAACCGTATCCCCGTGTTCGCGGGCATGGCCCGTTGCCAGCGCGGCCTGCCCGAGGCGGGATCGAGTGCCACGACTCGCCGGCCGCCGTCCGTGGGCAGCAACAGGAGGCCGCCCGAGAGAGCGGGAGCGTCGCTCGTCCGTTCCTCGGCGACCGGCCGCCGCCACAGGAGGGAGCCGTTCGCGGGATCGAGGGCGAACGCCAGGCCGGAACGGAAGCAGAGCAACCGCCCGGCCCCGTGGACGCATTGAGGCATCCCCGAGCCCTTCCCGACAGGCTTGGCGCGCCATGCGGCGAATCCGGCAGCGGTGGTGGGGGCGCCGGCCTCCTTGGCCGCGGGACCACCGTCGTCGCCGGCGTGGAGCAGCCCGGTGAGCACCCCAGCCAGGGCAAGGGCAAGGACGAGCGCCCCGGCGCCGAGAGCCGTGCGCCTGCCCAAGCGCCTGCGGGAACCGGGCACCGGCTCGGCACCGGAGGGTTCGTGAGCCGGCGCGTCGTCCCCGGTGCGCTGCGCCGGTATGAACGCCTGCGTGTCGTACGAGGCCGCCACCGACCGCAGCTCACGCATCAGCTCGTCGGGAGTGGGCCGGTCCTCGGGCTCCTTGGCGAGACACCGCAGCACCAGCGGGGCGAGACTCTCCGGCACCCCGGTCAGATCCGGCTCGTCGTGCACCACCTGGTACGCGACGACATAGGGGCTGTCGGAGTCGAACGGCCCCCGCCCGGTCGCCGCGTGCACCATCACCGACCCGAGGGCGAAGATGTCCGCCGCCGGCCCCACTTCCCGGGGCCGCCGGAACTGCTCCGGTGCCATGAACGGCGGCGTGCCGATCAACTTGCCGGTCTCGGTGCGCAGTTCACTGTCCTTCGGCCGGGAGATGCCGAAGTCGATGACCTTCGGACCGTCCTCGGCCAGCAGCACATTGCTCGGCTTGAGATCCCGGTGCACGACCCCCACCCGATGGATGTCGCGCAACGCCTCGGCGAGCCCGGCCATGAGCCGCCGCAACTGGGCCGCCGGCATCGGCCCGTTCCGCTTCACGTACTCCGAGAGAGTCGGACCGGGGATGAACAGCGTGGCCATCCAGGGCCGTTCGGCCTCCGGGTCGGCATCGACGACGGGCGCGGTGAAGGCGCCGCTCACCCTCCGGGCCGCCGCCACCTCCTGCCGGAAACGGCCTCTGAACTCGCGGTCCCTCGCGAACTCGGCGTGTACGACCTTCACGGCGAGCCTCAGTCCGGAGGTGCTGCGGGCCAGATGCACCACGCCCATGCCCCCGGACCCCAGACAGGACTCCAAGTGGTAGTGACCGGCGTACTCGGGAAGTTCCGCTTCCGCGCCCGCTCCGGTGCTGCGCTGTGGCGTCATGGACCACCCCCGTGCTGTTCGTCCGCGCGCGCGACGCACGGAGCCTAGTCGATGACTCGTGCGAGACAGAGGCGGCTTGCTAGCCTTCGCGCGCGAGTTACGCACACGTGTTTCAGGACACGATTCGAGGGAAGCTACGGGCCCCAGCACAGTCGTGGGGCCGAGCGGGGGAGGTCTGTCATGTCTGTCGAGCACACGGAAGCCGCGAGGGGCGGCGAGAGCGAGTCTTTCACCACGGAGTCGGGTGTCCACACGTACCCGGTCGCGCCAGGTGTCCGCCTGAACGTCCGCAGCGGACCGGGCACCAACTACAGCATCGTCCGGGTCCTCACCGAGGGGATCCGGGTACCGATCTTCTGCCAGACCCCGGGCACGACCGTGACGGGGCCCTATGGCACGTCGAACATCTGGGACAACATCGACAGCGGCGAGTACGTGTCCGACGCCTACGTCCAGACCGGCAGCGACGGCTACATCGCCCCGCGCTGCGCCTGACCCCCTCCGGGAGCCCGCCACCACCCGGCGCCATAATCGTTCCGTGAGCGACGAAACCGGCACCCCGGACACCACGGCGGGCTCCTCGGACGGTACGGCCCAGGGCGGCGGGCCCCGCCCCGAGCCGCTCCGCTTCTTCGGCACCACCTGGGTGAACCACGACAACGGCTACGCGGCCCGCCGCGCCGGCGTCGCCGTCGGCTCCCTCACCGCCGCCGTCGCCTCCTGCCTGGTCCTCCGCTTCGCCTACGAGGGCATCCGGATCGCCGACACCGGCTCCTTCGTCACCGTGCTGATCATCGCCATGTTCGCGATCTGCAGCGCGCTCGCCTTCCGCAACACCTGGGAAGGCTTCGGTAAGCGCCACGACCCACAGCGCCAGGCCTCCCTGCGCGGCCTGCTCGCCATCGGCTTCGTCGGCTCCCTCATCGCCTACTTCTTCCGCTCCCTCACCGAGGCCCCGGGCGAGAAGCTGCACCGCGAGGAGTACGAGAAGGCCCGCGAGGACCACGCCCGCCGCACCACCCGCCGCACCGGCAACCCGTCGAAGAAGAAGCGCCGCCGGTGACGTGAGCCTCCGGCGGTTGCCAGGGGGTGGGGGGCAGGGGCTTGCGGTGGGCGGATGAGGGGGCGCCGGTGATGCCTGCTCTTGGTGGTCAGCAGGGGGTTGGTGCAGGGGCTTGGGGTGGGCGGATGAGGGGGCGCCGGTGATGGCTGCTCTTGGTGGTCAGCAGGGGGTTGGTACAGGGGCTTGGGGTGGGCGGCGGATGCGTCGCCGGTGACGCTTGCCGGCCGCGGTTGCTTCGGGCGGTTGGAAGTGGGTGCCAGCGCCGGGGTCCGCGGTGGGCGGATGAAGGGGAGCCGGTGATGGGCCTGTTCACCGTGGTCAGCAGAGGGCTGGCGGCAGGGGGCTTGAAGAGGACGGCGGATGCGCCGCCGGTGAGGCCTGCCCCCCGGGGTCGGACGGCTCCGAAAAGCCGCTGACGTCACGTTCGCGCCGCCCCACCATGGTCGTATGACCGCGACACAACCGCCCGCACCCCCGCCCTCGCCCGCGGCCCGCGCGCGCTCCTTCGACTCGGCCGCCGCCCAGTATGCCGCGAACCGCCCCTCCTACCCGCCCGCCCTCTTCGATGCCGTCGAGGAACTGGCCGGCCGGTCGCTGTCCGGTGCCAGGGTCGTGGACGTCGGGGCCGGTACGGGTATCGGGACCGCCCTCCTGCAGGCCCGCGGCGCCGACGTGCTCGCCGTCGAACCCGGCGAGGGCATGGCCGCCGAGTTCCGCCGCGTGCTGCCGCATCTCCCGATCGTCCGCGGCAACGGCAACGCCCTCCCCATCGCCGACGCCCACGCCGACTTCATCACCTACGCCCAGGCCTGGCACTGGACCGACACCGCCCGCTCGGTGCCGGAGGCGCTGCGGGTGCTGCGGCCGGGAGGTGCGCTGGCGCTGTGGTGGAACCGCGACGCCGTGGACGTGGAGTGGATCGCCGAGGCAGCCCGCCGTATCGGCCGCTTCCTCGGTGTGGACGTCGCCGCCGAGAAGCGGAAAGCCAGCCGCACGGAACTGGCCGACCCCAGCGGCCGCCTTCGCTTCAGCCGTCGGGAGGTCCGCTGGAGCCGCCGCGTCACGATCGACACCCACCTCGCGAACATCGGCAGCCACTCGGCACTCCTCCTCACGCCCGAGGACCGCAGGACCGCCTTCCTGGAAGAGGAGCGCGCCCATCTGCTGAAGACCTTCCCGGACGGCATGGTCGAGGAGACCTACGACGTGCTTCTCCTCGTCGCCACCAAACCCTGATCAGCGAATAGACATCAGCGAAGAGGCGCCGCCCGGAGCGGCGGCCGGGCCCGTCCCGGCCGCCGCTTCCGCATGTGTGACCGGCCGGCCCCTTGACGCGCGGACCCTCCGGGCACATTATTCATCGCATGATGAATTACGTGCCGGACCCACCAACCCCGGCCCCCACCCCAGCGGTCCAGGCCCACGACCTCACCGCCGTCCGCGGCCCCCGCACCGTCCTCCACCATCTCGACTTCACCGTCCCCCGCGGTCAGGTCACCGGCCTGCTCGGCCCCTCCGGCTGCGGCAAGTCGACCCTCATGCGCTCGATCGTGGGCACCCAGGCCAAGGTCACCGGCACCCTTCAGGTCCTCGGCCACCCGGCCGGCCACCCCGCCCTGCGCACGCGCATCGGTTACGTCACCCAGGACGCCTCCGTCTACGACGACCTGACCGTCCGGCAGAACCTGGAGTACTTCGCCGCGATCCTCGACCCCGGCCGCGCAGCCGCCGAACGCCGCCACGAGCACGTCACCCGGGCCATCACCGACGTCGACCTCACCAGCCACGCCGACGCCCTCGCCGGCAACCTCTCCGGCGGCCAGCGCAACCGGGTCTCACTGGCCGTGGCCCTGCTCGGCGCCCCCGAACTCCTCGTCCTGGACGAACCCACCGTCGGCCTCGATCCCGTACTGCGCCGCGACCTGTGGCGCCTCTTCCACGACATCGCCGCCACCCGCGGCGCCACCCTCCTCGTCTCCTCCCATGTCATGGACGAGGCCGAGCGCTGCCACCGCCTCCTCCTCATGCGCGAGGGCGAGATCCTCGCGGACGACTCCCCGGACGCCCTGCGCACCCGCACCGGCAGCGACACCGTCGAGGCCGCCTTCCTCCACCTCGTCGACGAGGCAGCCGCGGCAGCCCGACCCAAGGAGAGCACCCGATGAGCACGATCAGCACGCCGAACACCACGACCGTCCCCACCCCGACCGGTGTCATCAACGCGGGCCGCACCACCGCCACCGCCGCCCGGGTCCTGCGCCAGCTCCGCCACGACCCGCGCACCATCGCGCTGATGATCCTCGTCCCGTGCCTGATGCTGATCCTGCTGCGCTATGTCTTCGACGCCAGCCCGCGCACCTTCGACAACATCGGCGCATCCCTGCTCGGCATCTTCCCGCTGATCACGATGTTCCTGGTCACCTCCATCGCCACCCTGCGCGAACGCACCTCCGGCACCCTCGAACGCCTCCTGGCGATGCCCCTCGGCAAGGCTGACCTCATCGCCGGCTACGCCCTCGCCTTCGGCGCGATCGCCATCGTCCAGTCCGCCCTCGCCACCGGACTGGCCGTGTGGGTGCTCGGCCTCGACGTCACCGGCTCGCCCTGGCTGCTCCTCCTCGTCGCCCTCCTCGACGCCCTGCTCGGCACGGCCCTCGGCCTCTTCGTCTCCGCCTTCGCCGCATCGGAGTTCCAGGCGGTCCAGTTCATGCCGGCGGTGATCTTCCCCCAGCTCCTCCTCTGCGGCCTGTTCACTCCCCGGTCCGACATGCAGCCCGTCCTCACGGGCATCTCCGACGTCCTGCCGATGTCCTACGCCGTCGACGGCATGAACCAGGTCCTGCACCACACCGACATGACCGCGACCTTCGTCCGGGACGTCCTGATCGTGGCCGGCTGCGCGCTGCTGGTCCTGGTACTGGGCGCGGCCACCCTCCGGCGCCGCACGGCCTGACCACCCTTCGCCGATCCCACGGCGCCGGACGGCCGCACTGCGCCCGTGTTCCGCCTGCCGGACAACCCCCCGCACCCTCACGGCCCGGTGCGAGGATGACCCCATGAGCCAGAAAGTCGCAGTCCTCGGCACCGGCAAGATCGGCGAAGCCCTGCTCAGCGGAATGATCCGGGCCGGCTGGGCCCCCGCCGACCTCCTGGTCACCGCCCGCCGCCCGGAACGCGCCGAAGAACTCCGCACCCGCTACGGAGTCAGCCCGGTCACCAACACCGAGGCCGCCAAGACCGCCGACACCCTCATCCTCACGGTCAAGCCGCAGGACATGGGCGCCCTCCTGGACGAGCTCGCCCCGCACGTCCCCGCCGACCGCCTGGTCATCAGCGGCGCCGCCGGTATCCCCACCTCCTTCTTCGAGGAGCGCCTGACCGCAGGCACCCCGGTCGTCCGCGTCATGACCAACACCCCCGCCCTCGTCGACGAGGCCATGTCGGTCATCTCCGCCGGCAGCCACGCCACCGAGCAGCACCTCGCGCACGCCGAGGAGATCTTCGGTGCCGTCGGCAAGACACTCCGCGTCCCCGAGACCCAGCAGGACGCCTGCACCGCCCTGTCCGGCTCCGGACCCGCGTACTTCTTCTACCTGGTCGAGGCCATGACCGACGCCGGCATCCTGCTCGGCCTGCCCCGCGACAAGGCCCACGACCTCATCGTCCAGTCCGCCATCGGCGCCGCCGTGATGCTCCGCGACAGCGGCGAACACCCCGTCAAGCTCCGCGAGAACGTCACCTCCCCGGCCGGTACGACGATCAACGCCATCCGCGAACTGGAGAACCACGGCGTACGAGCCGCCCTCATCGCCGCCCTCGAAGCCGCCCGCGACCGCAGCCGCGAACTCGCCTCCGGCAAGAAGGACTGACCCGGCGCCCGGGGGCGACGGCGCTCACCGGCCGCCGCCCGCCCCCGCACGCACGAGCCCGTACTGGCAGGGCCAACGCCCGGCCCTACCGCCCGACCCCGCTCAACGCCGTATCGAACACCGGCGGCAACAGGCCGATCGCCCGGTACGCCGCATCGACGGTCGGCCGGGCCATCGCCCTCGCCTTCTCCGCGCCATCCCGCAGCACCCCCTCCACATAGGCAGGATCGGCGCACAGCTCCCTGTGCCTGGCCTGCACGGGCCTGAGGACCTCCACCACCGCTTCCGCGGTGTCCTTCTTCAAGGCGCCGTACGAGTGGTAAACGCCTGCCAGTGACTCAGGGTTCCCGTCCGTGCACGCAGCGAGAATCTCCAGCAGGTTCGAGACCCCCGGCCGCCGCTCGCGGTCGTACTCCACGTCCCGCCCGCTGTCCGTGACGGCCCGCATGACCTTCTTCCGCACGTCGTCCGGCTCGTCCAGCAGATAGACGACCCCCAGCCCCGAGTCGTCCGACTTCCCCATCTTCGACGTCGGGCTCTGCAGATTCATCACCCGCGCCGCCACCGCCGGCCGCGTGGCCCTCGGCACCACGAACGTGTGCCCGAACCGCTGGTTGAACCGCACCGCCAGATCCCGCGCCAGCTCGACATGCTGCACCTGGTCGTCCCCGACCGGCACCTCCTCCGCGCCGTAGCCCAGGATGTCCGCCGCCATCAGCACCGGATACGTCAGCAGGGAGAGCCGCACGGTCCCGCCGCGCTCCCGCACCTTCGCGGTCTTCTCCTTGTACTGGATCATCCGGCGCATCTCACCGTCGGTCGCCACGCACTCCAGCAGATACGACAGCCTCGTGTGCTCGTCGACATGGCTCTGCAGGAACACCGTGCACACCTCGGGATCGAGCCCCGCCGCCAGCATCAACGTCGCCGTCTGCCGACTGAGCCTGAGCAATCGCGCCGGATCCTGGTCCACCGTCAGCGCGTGCAGATCCACGACACAGAACACCGAGTCGGCCTGGTGCTGATCCGTCTCCACCCAGCGCCGCAGGGCTCCCAGGTAGTTGCCCAGCGTCAGGTGCCCGGTCGGCTGAATCCCGCTGAAGACCCGCTTCATCTCCACTCCACCTCCTGGTCGGGACCGCCGCTCCTGCGGCCGGCCCCCGGAGTCCGGAGGAGATACGAGAACGGCCGCCGAAGCGGCGGCCGTTGGATGCATACGTGAGTACGGCCGCCGTCAGGCGGCCCACCACAGCTGGGTACACGTACGCGTCGTCATGGGGATCAGAGTACGCCTCCGGAGCGCGCCAGGGGCAAGAGTTGACACACGCCACGCCGATCCGTAGTGTTCTCCGAGTTGTCCGACGTGAGCGCCGACTCCGGTCGGTCCCCGGACAGCCACTCCGCAAGTACCAACCAGCAATCGACGCTCCGGTGTCGAGTGTTTTGGCATGCGTAATTGCGGAATGAGGAATCCGTGTTCGAAAGGACGCAGCCCCCGATTAGCTCGGGAGCGCGGAATCCGCTAAAGTCTCACTCGTCGGAACGGCCCAACGGCCGGGAAGACAAGCCCCCTGACTGGGAGTCAGACGCCGAAAGGATCTGATAGAGTCGGAACCGCCGGAAAGGGAAACGCGAGAGCGGGAACCTGGAAAGCACCGAGGAAATCGGATCGAGAAAAGGTCTGATAGAGTCG